>JANXZZ010000135.1 GCA_025355245.1 Pseudomonadota bacterium
CGTGAGTTCAAAGTCGGTACTCGGGTTCAGGCAGGCCGCGAGCGCCTACGCGATAGAGAAACACGTCGCCCGCGTTCGGTTCGGCGTGCAGAGTCGCCTCGTCAAGATCCACCCGGGCAGTGGTGACGCACAGCACGTCGAGGTCGGGACCCGCAAAGCACACGCAGCTCGGCTGCCGCGTCGGCACCGAGATGCTCCGATCGATCCGCCCGTCGGGCGTGTAGCGCACGACCTGGCTCGCTCCCCAGTGGGCGCTCCACACGCAGCCTTCCGCGTCGACTGTCGCGCCGTCGGGATAAGCGCCCTTCGGCGTCTCGGCAAACACGCGCGGATTACGCAACGTTCCCTCGGGCTCGATCAGGTCGTAGACCCAGATGGTGCGCGTCGGCGAATCGGCGAAGTACATGAGCGTGCCGTCCGGGCTTGTGCACAAGCCGTTCGCGATCCTAACGCCGCGCAGGTGGGTGCGGAGGCCGGCGTCGCCATCGATGGAGTAGAGACATGCGGTCGGTGGCCCCGCGTCGGCTTCGACCATCGTACCACTCCAGAATCGACCCGCCCGGTCCACCCGGCCGTCGTTGAAGCGCAGTCCGGCGCCCATGTCCGGTTGCGCCAGCCAGTCAATCTTTGCCTGCCCGGGCGTATAGAGCCCGATGCCGTTCGCGAACGCAGTGATCAGCTGCTCGCTGCCGGCCACGAACCCGAATGAACCAACGCGGTCGGGAGTCTTCAGCACCTCAAGCGCGCTCGTGCGCCAGTCGTAGCGATGCAAGGCTCGGCCGTGAATGTCCGTCCACCAGAGCGAGGAATTCCGCGAGTCCCAGACGATACCCTCGCCGAGCAGCGCGTTCGCGTGGAGTACCTCGACGGGGGAGTTCGGGGACACGGGCGCCTGTTACCAGAACATCGCGTATAGCGCGACGAGAATGACGGTGATCGCTAGCGCCGCGACGTTGAAGCCGGTGCTCGTCGAGTAGTCAATGCTCTTGAGCTCGATCTTGAGCGGCGTTTCCCGGGGTTTCTCCATCAGCGAGACAGCGACGCCGATCGCAAGGCAGACCAGGAACACGAGGCCCACCCGGTCCATGAACGGCAGCGACGGCCACTCGAGCTTGAGCGCGAACGAAAGGACCGCCGAGGCGATGGCCGCGATGAGCGCGCCGCTGGCGGTGCATCGGTCCCAGAACATCCCAAGCAGGAAGATCACGCAGATGCCAGGCGTGAAGAAACCGGTGAACTCCTGGATGTACTGGAACGCCTGGTCGAAGCTGCCGAGCAGTGGCTTCGCCACCAGCGTCGCGATGATCAGCGCCGTCGCCGCCGTCAGCCGCCCGATCAGTACCAGTCGCTGCGGCGAGGTGTCCGGCCGCAGCGGTCGGTAGACGTCCATCGTGAAGATCGTCGCGATCGAATTGATCTTCGAGCCCATCGAGGCAACGATGGCGGCGATCAGCGCAGCGAACACGACGCCCAGCACGCCCGTCGGCAGCATCGCCATCAGGTGCGGGTAGGCTTCGTCCGCGCGCGCCAGGTTCGGCGCGAGCGCGATCGCGGCGATTCCCGGCAGCACGATGATGACGGGCATCAGGAGCTTCAGAAACGCAGCCAGCACGATGCCTTTCTGCGCCTCGCGGACGTCCTTCGCCGCGAGCGCGCGCTGGATGATGTACTGGTTGAAGCCCCAGTACGACAGGTTCATAACCCACATGCCGCCGAGCAGGACGGACAGCCCGGGCAGATCCTTGTAGTTGGGATTGTCGCGCAACAGGATCATGTGGAACTTGTCGGGGAAGCGCAGCGTGAGTTCGTGAAAGCCCGCGAGCACGCCGGCGCCGCTGGAGATCCGATTGAGCGCCAGGTAACTGATAATCAGACCGCCGAGCACCAGCAACGACACCTGCACGATGTCGGTCAGCGCGACAGCCTTCAATCCGCCGTAGAGCGCGTACAGACCCGCGAATACCGCGAGCCCTATCAGCGCCGTCTGGACCTCGACACCCGCGACCGTGTGCACGGCCGTCGCGCCGAGCCACAGGATGGCGGTCAGGTTCACGAACACGTAGACGCCAAGCCAGAAGATCGCCATGACCGTCCGCACGCTTGGACTGAACCGCCTTTCGAGGAACTCGGGCATCGTGTAGATGCCGTTCTTGAGAAAGATCGGCAGGAAGAACTTGCCGACGATGATCAGCGTGATGGCCGCCATCCATTCGTAGGAGGCGATCCCGAGACCGATTACGTACCCCGATCCCGACATGCCGATGATCTGTTCGGCCGAGATGTTGGCGGCGATCAGCGAGGTGCCGATCGCCCACCAGGGCAGGGTGCGGCCGGCGAGGAAGTAGTCCTGCGCGTCCTTCTTGTGGGACCCCCGTTCGCGAGACACCCACTGCGCCAGCGCGAAGATCGAGACGGCGTACAGCCCAACGATGGCGATATCAATTGTCGAAAGTGTCACGAACGCCCCCCAGTATATTTTTGTCTGAATCCCCGGACTTCAGGACCCTGCGTCCAGGCGACGGCGCGCTTCGTGAAATGCCTGCATAAGATGACGCGCACGCTCGCCGATAGAGGCCAGAGTGTAGTCGGGTTTGAAGAGCTCGGAGCCGAATCCGAAGCCCGCGGCCCCTGCCGCGAGCCACTCATATATATCAGCGGCACCCACGCCCCGACGGGGAAGACTTTGACCCCCGGCGGTAGTACGGCGGCGAGCGCCTTGAGGTGACGGGAGCCCAGGGAACCGGCCGGGAACAGATTGAGCTGCCGGGCGCCCTCCCGCACCGCCGCGAACAGCGCGGTCGCCGTCGCAATCCCCGGCATCACGACCATTCCGAGCCGGCACGCCTCACGAATCACCTCGGGATCGCAATTGGGCGCGACGATCAGGCGGCCGCCGCTGGCGTGGGTGCGCTTGAGGTCATCGACCTTCAGCACCGTTCCGGCACCAATGAGGCTCCCGGGCGGTCCGCCGTGATTCGCGAGCGCCGCGATGCTCCGAAACGGATCGGGAGAATTGAGGGGGACTTCGATCATGCGTATGCCGGCGGTCCACAGGACCTCGGCGACCTCGAGGACGCGGTCGGGTTGCACGCCGCGCAGGATCGCGACCAGCGGCGGGGCGGGCGCCGTTGACT
>JANXZZ010000138.1 GCA_025355245.1 Pseudomonadota bacterium
CATTTCCTTCCTGCTGATCGACATGAAGAGCAAAGGCGTCACCGTACGCCCCATCATCATGCTGGACGGCGGCCACGAGGTGAACGAGGTGTTCTTCGAGAACGTCAAGGTGCCGGTGGAAAACCTCGTTTTCGAGGAGAACAAGGGCTGGACGGTGGCCAAGTACCTGCTCGGCCACGAGCGCATGAACACCGGGCGCATCGGCGTGTCAAAGCGCGAGCTCGCCAAGCTGAAGGAATTCGTCGGCAAGCAGATGAAGGACGGCAAGTCGCTCATCGACGACGTGCGCTTCCGCGACAAGCTCTCGAAGGTCGAGATCGAGCTGATGGCGCTCGAGATGACCAACCTGCGCCTGCTCGCCGTGCCGCACGGCGGCGGCCCCGGCTGGGAAATCTCGATGCTCAAGGTACGCGGCACCGAGATCCTCCAGGAAATTTCCGAGTTGCAGCTCGACGTCGCCGGTGCCGAGGCGATCGAAGCCGCGTCGGATGACGCAGCTCGCGGCGCCGGCGCCGCCGCTGCCGCGCGCTATCTCAATCTTCGCAAGCTGTCGATCTTCGGCGGCTCTAACGAAATCCAGCGCAACATCATCGCCCAGCAAATCATGGGCGGCTGAGGCGACGACGCCCGCGAGCCACGTCGAATGGAAATCATCCTGAGTGCCGAAGAGTCGATGCTGCGCGATACCATCGCGCGCTACGTCGAGCGCGAATACTCCTTCGCGTCCCGCCGCCAACGCATCGCGATGCCGGACGGATTCAGTCGCGACACGTGGCGCGCGCTCGCCGAGCTCGGGGTGCTCGGCGCGACGCTGTCTGCCGATGACGGCGGTTTCGGCGCGGGCGCAATGGGTACGCTCGTCATCGCCCAGGAGCTTGGGCGCGGCCTCGTCGTCGAGCCCTACTTCGCGACGGTGGTGCTGGGCGCGGGCGTCCTGCAGCTGGCCGCTGCCGGCGAGAGGCGCCAGCTGCTGGGCCAAGTCGCCGCCGGGGAAGTCCTGCTCGCGTTGGCGCACGGCGAGCCCGATTCCCGCTACGAGCCGACGTCCGTTGCCACGCGCGCGACGGTCACGCCGGCCGGGTTCTCGCTGACCGGAAGCAAGTCCGTCGTCATCCACGGTGCCGCGGCGGATCAGCTGATCGTGTCGGCGCGCACGAGCGGCGCGACGGCCGATGCGGACGGCATCTCCCTGTTCCTGGTCGAGCGCCGCGATCCGGCGCTGCGGATTCGCTGCTACCCGACCGTTGACGGCCTACGGGCCGCCGACATTGCGTTCGACGGGCTAGCGATCCCGCACGCGGCGTTGCTGGGGGAGCTCGGCGATGCCGGCCCGATCATCGAGCACGTTCTCGACCGCGCGAACGCGGCGCTGTGCGCCGAGGCGACGGGCGCGATGCAGAGCCTGTTCGACCGGACCGTCTCCTACCTGCGGACGCGCCAGCAGTTCGGGCTGCCGCTCGCGCGATTCCAGGCGCTGCAGCACCGGGTCGCCGACATGGCGATGCACGTCGAGCAGGCGCGTTCGATGGCGTACCTCGCGGCACTGCACGCCGACGGGACCGATGCCGCGGCGCGCGGGCGGATGATTTCCGCGGCGAAAGCCCGCATCTGCACGGCCGCCAACTTCGTTGGCAAGCAAGCGGTCCAGCTGCACGGTGGAGTCGGCATGACCGACGCGCTCGACGTGAGTCACTACTTCAGGCGCCTGATGACGATCGAGCGCACGCTCGGGGACGCGGACTATCACGTACGGCGCTTCAGCGAAGCAAACGCCCAGGACGAGCTCGCGCGGCGCGGCCAGGGCCGCTAGGCCGCACGATCGACCACGAAGCTCACGGTCGTCGTCGCACTGCCGCCGACGTTGAGCGTCGCGAAAGTCTTGGCGCCGTCGACCTGGTACTCGCCGGCGGTTCCCGTCACCTGCTTGTGGCAATCGAGCACCATGCGAACGCCCGTCGCCCCGACCGGATGGCCAAGGCCGATGAGACCACCGCTGGGATTGACGGGGATCCGGCCGCCGAAGTCGATGGAGCCGTCCTCGACCGCGCGCCAGCTCTCGCCCGGAGCGGTGATGCCGAAGTGATCGATCGCCATGTACTCTGTCGACGTGAAGCAGTCGTGGGTCTCGATGCCGTCGATCGCCTCGACACCGGGGAGCTCCGCGCGGCGGAATGCGTCCTCGGTCGTCGCCCGCACCCACGGAAACACGTATCGCTGGTCGCGGCTGGCCGCTACCTTGGCGGCGTAGGTGATGGGCGCGGTGTGGTGCCCCCAGCCGCGCAGGTAGCTCAGCGACCCAAGAGCGATGCCGCGGCGCGCCGCGTAGGCGCGCGCGGTCGCCTCGTTGGCGAGGAACACGATCGCGGCGCCGTCGGTGATCTGGCCGCAGTCCTGCTTGCGCATGCGCCCGTCGATGACGGGGTTCGCCTTGTCATCCTGCGCGAAGCTCTCGGGACCGAACGTCCAGCGACGCGTCTGCGCGTTTGGATTCCTGCGCGCGTTGGTGAAATTGATCTCGGCGATGCGCGCGAGGTGCTCCCGGCGCAGGCCGTAGCGCCGGTCGTACTCGGAGGCGAGTTCGCTGAAGATGTGGGGCCACGGAAAGCGCACGCCCTCGCACTCGTGGCCGGCCCACATGGCGGTGGGGCCAATCAGGCGCGCCGCCTCATCTCCGGGGACGTTACGCATCTGCTCGATGCCGAACACGGCCGCGAGGCCATAGCGTCCGGCCTCGAGTTCCGCGGCGGCCCCGAGGATCGCGAGGCTGCCAGAGGCGCAGGCACCTTCGTGGCGAGAGGCCGGAACGCCGGCGAGATCGGGATGCGCGGCGGCGACGAGCCCGCCGAGATGGCCCTGGCCGCTGAACAGCTCGCCCGCGAAATTGCCGACGTGCGCGACTTCGATCTCGCGCGCTTCGAGGCCGGTGGCGGCGAGGCCCTGGTCGAGTACGTCGCGCACGCCGTCGGCGAGCTCGAGGCCCGCACGCGCCCAGTTCGTGGCGAAGTCGGTTTGATAACCGCCCAGGATGTAGACGCGTCCGGCCATGGTTTTTCTCCCGGCGCGACCGTGCGTGGACGGAGGGGCCGCAGCGCGCAGCCAGAGGATCGGCCGCCTCGCGAGTATAGAAACATCGGTTTAGCCGTACAACCGACTCGGGCTGCGGCGGGCACGCCGCAAACCCTTATGTCACTTGCGACGGCTCCGCCCTGCCAATAGTATCGTTACGCAAGTCACTGGACAGGAAACGGATGCCAACGGCCGAGTCTCGAACACCAGCGGGTGACCGACTGAGAGGCCTCAGGGCCGGGCTGCGTCTCCCGCTGTTCGCGGCGCCCATGTTCCTGGTATCCGGCCCGCAGCTGGTGCTGGCGGCCTGCCGGGCCGGCATCGGCGCCGCGATGCCGGCGCCTAACGCCCGCACCATCGAAACGCTGGATGCGTGGCTGGCGCAGATCGCGAACGAGCACGACGCGATGCGCGCGCTGCCCGGCTCGCGGATCGGCCCGTGGGCGTTGAACCTGGTCACGCACAGCTCCTACGACCGCCTGGGAGCCGAGCTCGAGCTGGTCGACCGCTACCATCCGCCGGTCGTGATCACCGCACTCGGCAGCCCCGCGCGCGTCGTCGAGCGCGTTCACGCCTACGGCGGGCTCGTGATCGCGGACGTGAGCACGCTCGCGCTTGCGCGCAAGGCCGCTGCGACCGGCGTCGATGGCCTCGCGCTCGTCAGCGCGGGGTCAGGCGGTCACACCGGCACCATTTCGGCATTCGCGTTCGTCGCGGCGGTGCGGGCATTTTTCCCGGGCATCATCATCGTCGGCGGCAGCATCGGGCACGGGGCCGCGATCCGCGCCGTGGAGCTGCTGGGCGCGGACCTCGCCTACGCCGGGACGCCGTTCATCGTCGCGGAGGAGAGCCTCGCTGCCCCCAAGTACCGCGACATGGTGGTGCGTGCTTCGCTCGAGGACCTGATGCTGAGCCGCGCCTTCAGCGGCGCCGACGCCTGGTACCTGCGAGAAAGCATCGTTGCCGCCGGACTCGATCCGGAGGCACTGGTCGGCAAGACGCACATGGACTGGCGCAACTCGCAGAGCCAGCTCAAGGCGTGGAAGGACATCTGGTCGGCGGGACAGGGCGTCGATACGGTCCGGCGGGTCGAACCGACCGCCGCCATCGTTGAGCGTCTCGCGGCCGAATACGCGAGCGCACTCAGCCTGCCCGCGTTCACCGGCTAGCCCGCCCTCCGGGCGCGCCGTCAGCCGCGTCGCAACAACACCGCACAGGCCACGCCCGAGACCGCGAGGGCGACCGCGAGTCCCCACTCGACGTCGCGGCGCTCCATCTCCGCGAGCAGCGTCGTCATCAATACCGCGCCCGATGCCCCCATCGGGTGGCCGAGCGCGAGATGCCCGCCGCTCGCATTCACGCGCGCGGGATCGACCGCGTAGTCGCGCAGGAACATCGCGGGCACCGCGGCGAAGGCCTCCATGAACTCGATTGCGCCGATGTCGCCGAGTGTCAGGCGATGCCGTTCGAGGATGCGGTCCATGGCAGCGAAACCCGCGCCGAAGGGTTCGAGCGGGTCGCCGTCGAGCTCGAGCACCGCGACCAGCCGCGCGCGCGGCGCAAGGCCGAGTTCGGCACCGCGTGCGGCGTCGCCGAGGAGCACGAGAGCCGCACCGTCTGCGATCGGCGGGCAGTGTGGGATGGCGTGCAGGTGGGAAACGGCCTTGAGCCCGGGTACCGCGTCGGTCAGGAGCGCGTCGTGACCCATCGCGCCGAGCGGCGCGAACGCGGGCGCAAAGCGCGCGAGATCCGTGACGCTGAGCTGCGGCCGGAAGAGTTCGTCGCGCTCGACGCGACTGCCGTCGGCCCGGGCTACGGGCACCACGCTCGATGCGTAGTGTCCATCCCGCCAGGCAGCGCCGGCACGCCGGTGCGACTCGACGGTGACCGCGTCGAGATCGGCGCGGGTGAGCCCTGCCTTGGTCGCGAGAAAGTCCGCGACGATGGGCGGTGACACGTAGCGCAAGCGCGTCGCGAGCGCGAGGTCGGTGAAGAAGGGAGCGTGGTCGCCCTCGAACGGCGCCTGCGACATGCTCTCGACGCCGCCGGCGAGGGCAAGCCGCTCCTCGCCCGTGGCGACGGCGCGCGCGGCGGACGCGACCGCGCTCATGCCCGACACGCAGTAGTTGTTCATCGTCACGGCGACGGCGGAGTCGGGAAGTCCCGCGTGCAGGCGCGCGACGAGCGCGACGTTGCCGCCCTGCGGGCCCACCTGGGTTACGCACCCGAGGGCGAAACGCTCGACGGCCGCGAGCGCTGCATCGCCGTAACGGCCGCGCAACGCGCCGACGAGCTGGCGGGTGAGTTCGTAGGGCGCGACGCCCGCGAGCGAGCCGTCCGCCTTGCCCTTGGTGCGCGGCGTGCGGACGGCGTCGAATATAGTTACTTCCCGCATCTCGAACTCCCGCAGCCGCTGAGCGACGGCCGAACCGGCCCCAACTAGCGGGCGGGGCTCGCGGTTGCCGTCGGCGCCGGATCCTTCTCGAAGTAGTCGCGCCAGCGCGCGATCTTGCCGTCGCGGATCTCGAAGATACCCATGTACGGATGCGAGACGCGCTTGCCGGTGGTGGTGTCGACGAATTCCTCGTAGCCCTCGACCAGCAGCTTGTCGCCGTTCTCGGCGTGGTGATCGATCCGCCACACGAGCTCGGAGACCATGCCCCAGTAGCGATCGAGGAAGCGCGAAATGCCCTCGACGCCGACGAGCGGCGGGGTGCCGACGTGGAAGTGGTATTCCACGTCGGGAGTCACTAGCGCCAGAATGGCCGCCTTGTCGCGGCGGATGTTCGCTGCCTGCAGCGCGTTCAGGACGTCGATGTGCCCGCTCATGCAGAAGCCTGCGCGGCGGGTGGCCTGAGCTTGGACGGCTCGTAGTAGTCGCGCAGCTTCGCGATCTTGCCGTCGCGAAACTCGATGGCCTGCATGAAGGGCTGCTCGATGATGCGTGCGTACTTGTTGTCGTAGAGTTCCTCGTAGCCCTCGACCAGCAGCACCGAGCCGTTCTCGGCCCAGCTGTGGATCTCCCACTTGCGCTGGTCGTAGGCACTGCCGTAGTTGGCAAGGAACTTGCGCATCTTCGCCTTGCCCTGCAGGGGCGGCGAACCCATGTGGTAGTGGTAAACGATGTCGTCGGTGAGGCAGTCGACGAACTCCTCCACGTTGCGCCGGCGCCAGCAGTCGATGAGCCTGTGCAAGGCCGCGAGCTTCTCGTTCATCGTCGCCCCTCCAGGTTGAGCATCTCGCGCTGCAGCACGGCGCCGAGCGGGGGTGGGCCTATGGCAGCACACTCACCCGCGTCCGGTCGCGAATCGACATCCCGAGCCGGGTCGCCGCGGCATTGCTAGACTGCGTCTTACTACGCAAGCGTATGCGGTCTGACCGCCCGACGTCCACTACCCGACGGCCGCGGGCCTCGTGGGAGCCATCGATGAGCAGGAACGGGCCCTTCCGCCCGAGTTGGTTCGATCCGGCGCTGCCCAGCCGCGAGGACTGCGTCCTCAAGGCCATGCTCGACAGCCGGGCAGCCAATTACCCGGATCGGCGCCTCGCGATGTTCGCGGACGGATCCGAGTGGAGCTATGCGCAATATCGCTCGCGCATTCGCAAGACTGCGGCGGCGCTGCAGCGGCTTGGCGTCAAACCGGGCGATCGGGTGCTCGCCTGGCTGCCGAACGGCGAGGCCATGGTCCGCGCCTGGTTCGCCACCAACTACCTGGGCGCGATCTTCGTGCCGCTCAATACCGCCTATCGCGGACAGGTGCTCGCGCACACGGTCAACAGCAGCCGCGCCGAGATCCTGCTGGCGCACGGCGATCTGGTAGCGCGCCTCGCGGGCCTGCAACTCCCCGCCCTGAGGCGGATAGTGGCTTTCGGTTCGTGCGCCCTGCCGCCCGCGACCTGGCCCATCGACACGGCCGGGGTTCTCGACGGCGAGGAGTCTGCACTCGAGGAGGGCACGACCACCCAGCCGTGGAACATACAGACGATCATCTTCACGTCGGGCACGACGGGGCCGTCGAAAGGCGTGCTATCTCCCTACCTGCAGCTCTACACGACCGCGGTCGTCAACTACGGGTACCTCAACGAGGGCGAGGCGGTCCTGGTGAACCTGCCGCTGTTCCATATCGGCGGCACGAGCCCGCTGTACGCCGCGCTCGTGCGCTCGGGATCCTTCTACGTCGTCGATGGATTCGACACCGTGCGATTCTGGGACCAGGTCCGGCAAGCGGGCGCCGCGACGACCTCGGGCCTCGTCGGCGTGATGGGCGCGTTTCTGGCCAAGGCCGCGCCGCGCGCAGACGATCGCGACAATCCGTTGCGCTGCATGACCATGATTCCGCTCAACGAGCAGACGATTCCGCTCGGCAAGCGTTTCGGCTTCGATCACGTCACGGGCTTCAACATGACCGAGGTGTCGACGCCGCTGATCAGCGACCTCAACGCGACCGTGGCCGGCGCCTGCGGCATGCCGCGCAGCGGTTCGACCTGCCGGATCGTGGATGCGCACGACATCGAGGTACCGCGCGGGACGCCCGGCGAGCTCATCGTGCGCACGGATCTCCCGTGGACGATGAACGCAGGCTACGACGGGATGCCCGAGGCAACCGCGCAGGCCTGGCGGAACGGCTGGTTTCACACCGGCGACGTCTTCCGCCAGGACGATGACGGCAACTATTTCTTCGTCGACCGGTTGAAGGACACGATTCGCCGCCGCGGCGAGAACATCTCGTCGATGGAAGTGGAGGCGGCGGTCCGCGGCCACCCGGCGATCGAGGAGGTCGTCGCCGTCGGCGTTCCCGGCGAGAGCGGGGAGGAAGAGGTGCTGATCGCGGTGGTCGCGCGCGCCGGCCACAGCGTCGATCCGGCAGGGCTCACGGAATACCTTGTCCCGCGGCTCGCCTACTTCATGGTGCCCCGGTACATTCGCGTCGTCGCCGGTATCCCGAAGACCGACACCAACAAGCAGCGCAAGGTCGTTTTTCGGGACGAGGGGATCACTGCGGACGCGTGGGACCGGGAAGCGGCCGGCGTGCGACTCAGGCGCGAGCGGCTGAACCCGAACGGGTGAGTTCGGCGTCGCCGCCGCGCGCGGGCACAAAAGCAAACGGCCGGGCGGGTTTCCCCTCCGGCCGTCCACGTCGAATCAACCGGTCAGAACTTGGTCGAGAACTCGACGCCGTAAGTGCGCGGCGCACCGAAGGACGAGATCTCGTCGCCCAGGATCGCGATGATGCTCGTCCGGTAGTCGACGTTGGTCAGGTTCTTGCCCCACGCCGAGATCCGCCACGGACGATCCGGCGGCTGTATCGTCACGCGCGCATCGAGTAGGCCGTACGCGTCTTCCCAGGTGAAGTTGTCCGGCGCCCAGTACATCTTGCCCTGGTGCTTGTAGCTCGCGTTGAAGCGCAGCGCATCCGGCCATGAGCCGAGCGGCGACTTCGTCTCGAAGCCGGCGACGATCTGCGTCTTCGGCGTGCGCTGCAGCTGGTGGCCGGTGTCGACAACGCCGTTCGTGTCGACGAAATTGTCGTAGGTCGCATCGACATAGCTGCCGGAAAGGTAGCCATACAGCCAGTGCGTGGCCTGCAGCTGCAACTCGGTCTCGATGCCCTTGATCTTCGCGGACGAGGCGTTGTTGACGATGTTGCAGAGGCACGAACCGCTGGTCTGTTCGACCTGCAGTTCCTTGTAGTTCTCGTAGAAGACCGCGGTGTTCCACCGCGCCCGGCCATCGAGGAACGTCAGCTTCGAGCCGAACTCGTAGTTGGTGACGGTCTCCGGCTGGTACGGCGTTGCCGCCACCGTCGCCGTCGCCGCGTCGTTCTCGAAGCCGCCGCCCTTGTAGCCCGTGGAGTACGTGAGGTACGCCATGAACCCGTCCTGCGGTTTGAACGTGAGGGTCGCCTGCGGCGTGAACTTCGACCACGCCTGGTCGTAGGGCGCGGAATAGCCCGGAACTACCGTCAACGGCGTAAGCGGCGTCGCGTTCGCCGGCCGCTGGAGGCAATTCGTCGAAACCGCAGTGCCCGCCTGGGTACCGGACTTCGAGTCATGCGTATAGCGCGCGCCGACGTCGAACTTCCACTGCTCGGCGATCTTGAAGCCGAGCTGTGCGAACACCGCCGCGTCCTTGCTCGTCCCGGTATCGTCCCAGTCCGACTGGCCGCAGAGGTTTGGCAGGTAGCTGCCGTCGCCCCAGAACCGGTTGAACTGGTGAACTTTGATGTTCTGGACGTAGGCGCCCGCGATCCAGTCGAAGCGGCTGTCCGGGTAAGACGACGTCAGTCGCAGTTCCTCGGAGTACTGGTTGACCTTCTCCTGGAAGAACACGGGCTCGGCGAACAGCACTGGCGGGTTCACGTTGTACGGATTGACGGGCCCAATGCCCGACTGGTCGTACCACGTGCGCGAGTGGCCGCCCCGGTACCCCGTGACGCTGGTCAGCGTCACGTTGTCAGCGACGCCCTTGTCGACCCTGAGCACAGCACCAACGTTCTCGTGAAAGAGGTCCTGCGGGGTCGGCTGCGTGTCGCCGGCAAACGTCGGCCAGGTCGGGTAGCTCTGCCGGATGTTGAGGCCGCCGACGAGCGCCGCGATGTCGTTGCGCGCGGTGCTCCACGACTGGAGACAGGGACCCGGCAGGCAATTCGGCGAGGCGATGGGGACGCGGTTGATGCCGTTCGAGTCGTCGCGCGCGTAGTCGACGGTCAGGTGAGCGCGCAGGTCCGAGTCGCTCGATTTGAAGAGCAGCTGCCCGCGGCCCTGCACCGAGTCGAGGTTCTCGAGCTGGACGCCGTGCTCGAGATCGTAGGCGTAGCCGCTGTGGTCGATTGTTTGAAAGGAGACACGTCCCGCCAGCTGATCCGTGAGCCCGCCGGTGACGTAGCCAGTCGCGTTCCGCTCGGCGTAGGCACCCGTGCCGACGGTGACTTCACCGGACGGGCTGAACGAGGGCGCATTCGTAATCACGCTGACCGCGCCGCCAGAGACGTTTTTTCCGAGCAGCACGCCCTGCGGGCCGCGGATGACCTCGATGCGGTCGAGGTCGTAGAAGTTCATGTTCATCGTGCCGGAACGGCTGACGTACACCTCGTCCTGGAACACGCTGACCGACTGGTCGGCCGTCGGGGCAGTCAGGCGCGTGTTGGTGACGCCGCGGATGTTGATTTCCTGCGCTTGCGGCGAGGTGGCCGTGAACGAGATACCGACGGCCGCATGCCCGAGGTCCTCCGGGTTCAGGACCTTTTGCTCGGCGATCGCGACACCAGTCAGTGCCGTGATGGCGAGCGGCGCGACCTGGAGGTTTTCCTCGCGCTTCTCCGCGGTGACGACGACCGCCTCGAGCTTGCCGATCTCGGGCTCGGTAGGTGCGGCGGTTTGCGCGAAGCTGGGGGCAGCAAGCGCCAACCCTACAGCGAGCGAAAGAAGTGACGCGGGCGTCTGCAGTTTCATTGAACCTCTCCTCCGTCGGACCTTGTGTCTTTGCGCGCGGCCGCGGCTCTGGGCGGCCTGCGATGAGTACTCAAAGCGTTCGGCGCTGAAATTGTTTCGGAAATGATCTACTCAGGGCCCGGGACCGGCAGGCGCGAGCGTCGAACGACACGCGAGGCCGGCTGCAAAGCCAGCGTCACGAAGTCGACGAATCACGTGAATCATCATCTTGGTGGCCCCCCCAAAATGCTCGAGACCGACGCGAGATCAAATCTTCTTTATCCGAATCATCGAACTCTCGTGGCGATGAACGATTATCACTTGCACTATAAGACGCTCTCAGGCTACCCCAGCCGTCGGCGTTGCGCAACACCAACACGCACGTGTGTGGCGCGACCGAGGCGCTAGGTTGCCGCTTGCGGCAGAAAGCGATCGCTGTGCGGTGAAAGGCCCGCCATGTGGAAAAACCCCGCAGGTGCTGCGCAGACCTCGGGAATCGCCCGTAGCGCCAGCGCAACAGTCGCGTCGGCGCCGGCCCGAGTGTGCGGCGCGGCGGGATCAGGATCCTCGATCAGCATCGACAGCCGGATGTTGGGCCGGCCTTCGATTTCGATGCGCCAGCTTGCTGCATCGCGCCGCCGAACCCCGTGAAGCGTGGGGTCGGCCGTCCAGGTGACGGAATGGACCATCCGGCGCTGGTCCGCGAACACCGCTTCCCACCGCCACTCGGTGGCGGCGACGGTTCCCGCGCGGATGATGCCGGCCGCGATCGGCATGTCGGCGGGGGCGACCGTCGTCTTGTGCCGAGGATCGACCGTGACCACCGTCGTCCCGAGCTCGGCCGCAACCGCGTGGAAGACCTCGAGGAACAGCTCGCCGAACATCTTCGCCAGGGGACCGCGCGTGACGTCGGTACTTTCCGGGTTCGTGCCGAATCCCATGGTTCCGAACACGAACTCCGGCGATTTCATTCCCGACGCATCGGCGATCTCGTAGGAGGCGAGCGACGACAGCTGCGCGCACATTCCGGTCAGCATGACCGCGAGCCGCTCGGCGATGAACCCCGGATTGAGCCCGAGCCCGGCGAGCGTGCTGTCGCCGCGCAGGCAGGCGGCGCGCAGCGGACCCGCGTAGGCCGTGCCGTGCGCGTCCGGATAGTGAAAGCCCGCGGTCGAGATCACGTTGATACCGGCGCCGAGCAGCCGGATCACGTGATCGTCCTCGCGCAAGTACGGGTGGCCGATCCTCGGCGTGTGAATCACGACGTCCGGCGCGAGCGCGACGATATCCTCGACGCGATTGGTCGCGAGTACCCCCGTCAGGGGGCGCCGGGCGATCTCGCCGGCGTCCTTGCCGGCCTTCTTGCCGTCATAGACGTAGACGCCGACGAGCTTGAGATCGTCATGGTCGATGATGCGCCGCAGTGCAGTACGCCCCATCGCGCCCGTCGCCCATTGCACGACTCGATACACGGCGGAGCCTCAGCCGGCCTTCGGCGGCCAGGGAAAAAAACCACTCGTGCGGCGGACGTACTCCGCATACTCGGGGCGGGAGCGGGACATGCGTTTCTCGAGCAGCCGCTTGCCCGTCACGTTCACCAGGAAATGCGTCATCAGGATTGGCGAGAAAATCGTCAGCAGGCCAAGCCAGCTGTCGCAGGCGATCACGAACAGGCCCCACCACAGGCACGCATTCCCGAAATAGTTGGGATGGCGCGTATACCGCCACAGGCCCCGATCCATGATTTTCCCGCGGTTGGCGGGATCGGCCTTGAATCGCGTCAGCTGGCGATCGGACATCGCTTCGAACAGGAAGCCCACGAACCAGAGTGCACTACCGATACAGGCGGGAATGCCCAGCGAGGGCGGGCGCGCCAGGTATTCCGAGAGCTGGACCGGCATCGAAATGAGCCAGATCAGCGTGCCCTGCAGCAGAAACACCTTGGTCAGCGTCTGCAGGTGCAGGTCGGTCGTGTAGTGCGCGCGAAAGGCGGCCGTGTAGCGCGGATCCTCGCCCTTGCCGTGGTTGCGCATCCACAGGTAGATGCCGAGCCGCAGGGACCAGGCGACGGTGAGCACGGTGATCAGCAGGCGCCGGGCCGGGATGCCGTCGCCGTCCGAGAGCAGGTAGCTGACGAGTGCAACCACCCCGAACCCCGGGCCCCAGAAAATATCGATGATGCTCATGTCGCTGATGCGGATGCTGATGAGCCACAAGAGCAGCATGCAGGCGAGGATCACCGCCGCGGTTATGCCGCAGTTGAGGAGAAAGCCGGGTGCAATGTCGGTGAGCATCAAGAGACTCCCGGTGTCGTCCGAAAGAAGTCGCCGAACGAGGCGAGTGCGTCGGCGTATTCGCGCGCCGCGGTCATATCGGTGATCGGCGCGAGGTCCGCCTCGATCTGCTCGGGGGTAAGCGCGCCGGCATCGCGGTAGCCGTGGCCGGGCCCCTCGACCATCGCCGCGCGCCGGAAGCCGCCCTTGCCGGCGATCAGAACCTGTCCGTTGAGTCGCGTCTGCTCGCTGACGAGGTAGGCGACCATCGGCGCGACCAGTTCCGGCGGCAGTGTCGCCTGCATCTCTGCGCTCGAACGCTGTACGGTCATGTTGGTCGTGGCGTACGGAGCGACCGCGTTGACGAAAACGCCCTTGGGACCGCCTTCGGCCGCCAGCGATCGCGTGAGTCCGATGAGCGCGGCCTTGGCAGCCGAGTACGCGGTCAGGCCGTGCAGGCCGTGCAGGCCCGCGGAGGACGTCGACATTAAGATCCGCCCGTAGCCGGCCGCTCGCATGCGCCCGAAAGCCGCGTGCGTCGGGTACAGCGACCCGTAGAAATTGACGTCAAAAATCGCCCGAAACGCATCGACGTCGATCTTGTGAAAGGGCTGGTGCTGGCCGACGCCGGCGTTGTTCACCAGGATGTCGAGGCGACCCCAGGTATCGAGCGCATGCCCGACCATCCGTTCACCGCATTCGGGATCGGTCACGTCCTCGAAGTCGGCGACCGCCTCGCCGCCTGCGGCGGTGATGGCACGGACCGTACGCTCGGCGCTCGTCTCGCCCGCTGCGTCGGTCGGCCGTCGCCGGTTGTTGACAATGACTTTCGCGCCCCGGGCCGCGAGATAGAGCGCGTAGGCGCGCCCGAGCCCGTTGCCGGCGCCGGTGACGATAGCGACTCGTTTGTCGAATCCGATCATGCTGCACTGGGGTCGCCGATTCCGGGGAAACCGCGTCGCGGTCCGTCAGTGTGCAGCGGCCGGCGAGTCGACGCCCATCGCGTGCAGCAGCTGCGCACGGTCGTAGTATTCGCGCCAGACCTTGACGTGCCCGTTCTCGATCTCGAGTACGCCGACCACGGGTACGGCGCCGGCGTGCCCCTTGTAGTCGAAGTCATCGACGCGCTCGACGAACACCCGGCCGTCGATCACGCCGATGTGCTGCACCTTGAGCTCTATTCGCGTGATGCCGGCACCGAGGCCCATGATCCGTTCGCGGATCGCCGCCTTGCCGGTGACCGGCTCGATCATCACGCTGTGGAGCACGCCGTCCTCGCTGAAAAGATCGACGACCCGCGGCCAATCCAGCGTATTCCACGCGTGGATCATGTCCTTCGCGACTTTGAGTTTCTGCGCATCAGTGTCGGCAAGGGCCGGAGTCGTTGCCGTCATAAGGAACATCCCCCCTGCAAACAGGACCGCGAAAAGCCTGCACTTGAATGCCATGTCGGTATCCCCCCGATTCGGTCTTATAATACCAGTGACTCCCCCATATCCCGCAACTGCGGGATGTTTGACAGCGATTTAAGTGGAATGCCGGAGGAAGCCCATGGCTCAGTCGACAGGCGAGCGTGACTCGGTTGCGCTGGAAGGCGTCATTGCGCGCGACGCGATTCGCGAGGTGCTGAGTGCCTATGCGAGGGGCATCGACCGCGCCGACGCTGCGGTGCTGAAGAGCTGCTATCACCCCGATGCGATCGAGGAACACGGCGGCAACTTTCACGGCAATGCCTTCGAATACGTCGACCAGGCCATGCCCAAGGTGCGCGGCATGGGCGTCATGCAGCACCTGCTCGGCACGAGCTACATCGAACTCGAGCGCGAGACCGCCTACGTTGAGACCTACATCTGGACGTTCGCCCGATTCAAGAAGGACGGCGGCGACGTCGACACCTTCACGGGCGGACGGCTGCTGGATCGATTCGAGCGACGCAATGGCGTCTGGAAGATCTCGCACCGCCGCACGGTA
Organism: Pseudomonadota bacterium; assembly: GCA_025355245.1. Lineage (GTDB taxonomy): Bacteria > Pseudomonadota > Gammaproteobacteria > Steroidobacterales > Steroidobacteraceae > CAIKZZ01. The sequence goes on from JANXZZ010000138.1 coordinate 14,742, forward strand.
TTCGACTGGAACCGCGATACGCCAACCCAGGAAGGATGGTGTGTCGGCTACTTCAATCCGAGGACCGCGGGCATGCGGATGGGACGGAAGGACAAGGAGGACCCCTCCTACGAGCGCTTCTAGCCCGGGTCGAATAGCCTCGGCAGGTCGCGGCGCAGCACTTTAGCGAGTGAGTTGCGCGGCAGCTCGGACGCCGTGCGCAATTGCTCGGGGAGCTTGAACGTAGCGACCTCGAGCGCGCGCAGGTGGTCGATCACGCTTTGCAGCGTCACCGTGTGCCCCGGCTTCGGCACCGCAACCACTCCAACGCGCTCGCCGAGAATCGCATCAGGGACGGCGCAGAACGCCGCCTCGCGAATGTCCGGATGCCCTTCGATCAGCGCGTCCAGTTCCGCGGGCGAGATCTTCATGCCGCCACGGATGATGATGTCCTTGGCGCGACCGACGAAGCGGTAGAAACGCGCCAGCGGCCCGACCCCCGCAATCTCGAAAAGATCGCCGGACCTGAAGTACCCGGCTTCGTCGAACGCTGCGCTCGACAGCTCCGGTTCGTCCCAATAGCAGTCGCAACGCAGCGCGCCATCGACCCGCAGCTCGCCAGGGCGATTCGGTTCGAGTATCTCCGCGCCGGTTTCGAGATCGACGAGGCGCGTACGGACCTTCAGCGCGAATTTCGATGTCCATTCGAAGCCGGGCACGCCGAAGCGCGGGAAGAACTGCGCGCGATCGTTGGGATCGGGCAAGTCCTCGCCCGTCCCGAACAGCGCGCAACCCTCGTTCGAGCCAAAGATATTGACGATCGAGATACCGTGGCGCTCCTGCCAGCCCTGGACCATCCACGGTGCGAGCGGCGCGGAACCCGACCCGAGCGAACGCAGCGAGCTCAAGTCCGTCTGCCGCAGCAGTTCCTCGTTCTTGAGGAGCTGCGACAGTATCGCAGGCGGCGCGACCGTGTAGACGATCCGCTCCTCGGCAATCTGTGCAAGAAAAACCGCCAGGTCGAATGGATGGTGCTGCACGAGCCGCGCCCGGTTCATGAGCCACGGCATGACCATTCCGCCAATGGAGGCCGTATTGATCATCGGGAACGGGTTCAGGATGCCATCGCCGGGCCGCACCTTGCCGATCTCGCTGCAGGCCTCGCCGTTGGCGATCCAGTGGTTATGGTGGCGCGGCACGCCTTTCGGACGCGACTCGGTCCCCGACGTCCAGCACAGCGTCAGCGTGTCGTTCGCGTCGATCGCGACAGCGCCGAGGTATTCCTCGAGCGCCGCCGGGCTCGCCATCGGCGCGTCGGCCATCCCGGCAACGGCGAAGTCGATGGAGGGACCCGCGCCCACCACGAGGATGCGCTCGAGCGTCGGCACGGTTGCCTGCAGGTCCCGGAACCGACCGACGAACGTGGCGTCCCGGACCCGCTCCACCGTGATTACCGCCCGGGCGCAGGATTTCGTGAGCAAATAAGCGAGTTCGTGCGCACGAAACTGGATCGCGATCGGGGAGAACACGAGCCCGAGCCGGGCGCAGGCGAGAAAGGCGACCGCCGACTCCGCGATGTTCGGCAACTGCACCGCGAGCACGTCGTCCTTGCGAAGTCCGAGTGCGAGCAGTCGCCGGGCCAGGCGATCGACCTCGGCGTCGAGCGCCGCGAACGTCAGTCGTCGGGGAGGGCCGCCGACCAGCGCGTCGCGATTGGGCGGGTCGACCAGCCCGACCTCGGCGCCCGACAGCGCGACGGCGTCCCGGAACACCTCATCGACGGTGCGTCGGCCCCACCAGCCACGCTCGAGACATTCTGCGATTCGTTCGGGGCGGCTGAGAATCATTGGCAATCATGTTGCCGAGCGCGGCTGCGCGATGCAACACAGCCGGCGTCGGAGGGCTCGCCGCGATGCAGCATATGTAGCTTGCTATATTAGACTGAAGAAACGGGGGGTGGGACGGAGTGACGGGCGAGCGCAAGGATGAAGCCGGCTGGCCGCACCCGGTCGCGGCGGTTTACACGGTGGTCGTGCTGACGCTCGCCTACACGTGCTCATTCATCGATCGCCAGATCCTGACGCTGCTCGTCGGCCCGATCCGCCAGGATCTTCACATCAGCGACACGCAGGTCGGCCTGCTCGGCGGCCTTGCGTTCACGATCTTCTACACGCTGCTCGGCATGCCGATCGCGCGGCTCGCGGACCGCACGAACCGGCGCAACGTGATGGTCGCCGGCGTCGCGACCTGGAGTGTCATGACCGCGCTCTGCGGTTTCGCGCGCGGCTTCTGGCCGCTGTTCGGTGCGCGGGTCGGCGTCGGCGTTGGCGAAGCGGCGCTTTCGCCGGCGGCTTTCTCGATGCTCGCAGACTACTTCCCCCCGCAGCGCCTCGCACGCGCGATCGGCGCCTATTCGACCGGCATCTATTTCGGCGCGGGACTCGCGGCGCTCATCGGCGGCAAGGTCATCGGCGAGATCGCCGCGCTCGACATCCACGAGTTGCCCTGGATCGGCGCGGTGCTGCCGTGGCAGCTGGTCTTCCTGTTCGTCAGCGCGCTCGGGATTCCCGTCGTGCTGCTCATGCTGACCTTGCGTGAGCCGCGGCGGCGCGGAGCGACGACGACGGTCGCGAAGAGCGAGGCGAGCAGCTGGCCGGCACTGCGCGCGTTCCTGCTCCTCAACCGGCGCACGCTCGTTTTTCACTTCGGAGCGTTTTCCCTTTTCGGGATCGTGATCAACGCCTATCTCTTCTGGGCCCCGTCGATGATGATCCGCACGTTCGGCTGGACCGTACCGCATACCGGCTACACGCTCGGGATCCTGCTTCTCGTGTTCGGCACGGCGGGGGTATACACGGGCGGCTGGGTGGGTGACCGGATGTCCGCGAAAGGTCGGCCGGACGCGATCATGCGCGCCGCACTGATCGGCATGTGCTGCGCCCTGCCGTTCCTCGTCGGCGCCCCGCTCGCGCCGGACTCGACGATCGCGACGGCGGGCCTTGCAGGCGCAATCTTTTTCCTGGCATTTCCGCAGGGCCTGCCCTCGGTCGCACTGCAGGCGATCACGCCGAACCCGTTGCGCGCGCAGGTGACGTCCGTCTATTTTTTCATCGGCTCGCTGATCGCGAGCGGACTTGGGCCCGTGTTGCCGGGACTCCTGACGGACCACGCGTTCCACGACCCGTTGATGCTGCGATACGCGCTGCTAACCGTTGCCGCGATCGCGGTGCCCGCCAGCCTCGGCGTGCTGTGCCTGGGCCTTGAGCCGTATCGGGCCAGCATGGCGCGTGCGGCCGCAGCAGCCGCCGGCGCAAAGCGCGTGTAAGCCCTATCCGTTCCTCGCGTTGCTCCCGACGCGCTCGCGCTTGAGGTGGATCCCCGCCGCGACGCGATCCCACGTGTCGGCCGTCACGCCCTCGCGGCGCAGCTCGACCTTCTGGATCTTGTTGGTGGGCGTCTTTGGAAGTGCGGGAAGCACGCGGACGTAGCGCGGCACCATGAAGTGGGACATGCGCGCCGCCAGGAAGTGGATCATTTCGGCCGGGTCGAGCTGCATACCGGGCTTCACGGCGACCACGACCATCACCTCGTCCTCGCCGTCCGGACTCGGCACGGCGATCGCGGCGACTTCCGCAATCGCCGGATGATCGTCCACTTCCACTTCAACCTCGATCGAGGAAATGTTCTCGCCGCGGCGCCGGATGGCGTCCTTCTGCCGATCGACGAAGAAGAAGTTTCCGTCGGCGTCGCGGTACATCAGGTCGCCCGTATGGAACCAGCCGTTCCGCCAGGCGATGGCGGTCGCCTCGGGCATGCCGTGATAGCCGCGATTGAGGGTCCACGGCAGATCGTTCCGGACGATCAGTTCGCCGATCGCATTCGGCGGCAACTCGATGTCGTTGGCATCCACGATCCGGCACTCGACCCCCGTGCGCGGGCGCCCGCAGCTGCCAAACGCCGTTGAATTGAGGTCGGTCACCAGGGGCACCGAGAGCTCGGTCATGTTGAAGCCCGAAAAATAGTCGAATCCGTAGCGGGTCGACAGCCGCACGGCCTGCGGCGTCAGGGGTGAAAGCACCACGCGCCGCAAGGGATTGTCCGCATCGTCCGTCTCGGGTGGGTTCTTCAGCAGGAACGAGATCATCGCGCCGATCAGACCGCTGATCGTGGTGGCACCCGTTCGCCGGATGTCGCTCCAGAAAGTCTGGGTGCTGAACGTATCGAAGAGCGCGATCGAGGCGCCGCTCGCGAGCGCCCCGTAGATTGCGGTCGCACCGCCAATGTGAAAGAGCGGCAGGTTCACCAGCAGCCGGTCCTCGCCTGTCAGGTAGCCGAAGCAGGCCTGCCCGACCGTATATTGCTGCAGGTACGTCGTCAGCACTCCCTTGGAGGGACCCGTCGTGCCGGACGTATGGATGACCATCATCACGTCCCAGCGCTCGACGGCGTGGGCGGCCGCCACGATGGTCGACGACTCGAGATGCCCGCCGCCGAGCACGTCGAGGCCACCGATCGGTGGCGGAGCCGGGCCACCGCGCACGACGAGAGTGCGGAGCCTGGTCGGACCGATCTGCGCGATCCGGCCGGCGAGCTCCGCGTGCGCCACCATCACGGTGGCCCCGCTCTGGGCGATCACGTGCTGGAGCAGCTTTCCGCGGTAGCTCGTGTTGATCGGCACGACGGTCGCGCCGAGGTAGTTGGCGCCGAACCAGGTGCGCAGCAGGTCGGGACCGTTCGGTAGCCACGCGAGGACCATGTCCCCGGCGCGGACGCCGAGCGTGCGCAGCGCGTCCGCGGTTTGCCTGACCTCGAGTAAGGCCTGCGCCGCAGTCCAGCGCTCGCCCGACTGGAACTCGACGAGTAGTGCGTTGGGATGCGCGGCTGCGCGGCGCTCCAGGATGCAAGGCATCACGCACGCCTCGCGCGCGGGCATTTCCGGGGAAAACCACGGCGGGTGGACGGCGGGCGGATCGGCGTGCGGGCCGCCCTGAAGGAGTTTGTCTGTCACGACTTACGATAGTCCGTGCGCGACGTCGCCGGCAAGCGCGAAGGCGGTCCTTGGAGCGTGATCGACCCTCGTCAGCGCGGATGCGCCATCAGGAAGTGCGCGATCGCGGAGTAGGCAGGGAGAGAGGTCGGGTCGAGGTTGGCATTCGCGGCCATCGGGAAGGACGCGAAGCGCGCGATCACCGTCTCGGCCTTCGGGTTGATGTAGATCGCCTGCCCGTGGACGCCGCGCGCCATGAACGCGCCGTCCTCGTCGTGCGAGATCCACCACTGGTTGTGGTAGCTCCAGCCGGGCAGCATCTTGTAGCCGGCCTTGGCGAACGCTTCCCGACTCCCGCCGCGGCGGATGTCCGCGACGACGGCGGCCGGCACGATCTGCCGGTCGTTGTAGTGTCCGCCGAGACGGAGCATCTCGCCGAAACGCGCCATGTCGCGCAGACGCGCGTTGAGGCCCCCGGAAGCGATCGGCGTGCCGGCCGAATCCACCTGGATATACGCATCGCCCTCGGCACCGAGCCGACTCCAGATGCGCTTTGCGAAAGTCTCGCCGAGCGGCTCGCCGGTGACTCTTGCGATCAGCCAGCCGACGACGTCGGTATTGATCGAGCGGTACGCAAAGGCGGGGCCGTGCTCGCCGTCCTTCGCAATGCTCGCGAGGTACTGGTAGTCCGTAGTCGGACCCGAATAACCGGACGGTCGTGGGAAAAAGCCGACGGCGCGCGCGTAGCCGGCAATGTCGGAGCTCGGATCGGCATAGCTCTCGGAGAACTTGAGCGCCGTCGTCATGTCGAGCACTTGTGCGACCGTCGCATCGCCAAAGCCGCTGTCCTTGAGCTCGGGAATGTAGCTGGCGACGGCTGCGCCGGCGTCGAGCTTTCCCTCCGTGATGAGCGACGCGGCGATCGTGCCGAAATACGATTTCGTGGCCGAAAACGCGATGTGCGGGCCCCCGGCAGTCAGCGCGCCGAAGTAACGCTCGTAGACGATGCGCCCCTTGTGCAGCACCACGATGCCGTCCGTGTAGTTCGCGGCGAGTGACTCCGCCCACGTCATTTCATGGTCACCACCCAGAGGCACGAATGTGACCGCATCGAGGTCCGTCCGCTCGGCGCGAGCGAGCACGCGTACAGGACCCTCTCCCCGCGACACGTTCATGGTCGGTCCGAATTGCCGCCAGTGCGAGAAGCTCCAGCGGAACTGCGGAAAGTGGTAGTACGAGCCGTCCTCGAAGCGGATCAGCTTGTCGGATGGTGGCGGCGCGCCGACCATCCAGCCGAGCATCACCGGATCCGAAGCGGCTGCGTCCGGAAATACCGGTGCGCCGGCGGCCGCGAGAGCCGCGCCGGACGTGAGAAGTGCAAGCATCGTGACGATTACCCGCGTGGTTGGTCGAGTCACGGCCATTAGCGGAGCCGGCCGTCTAGATCGGATAGCGGGCGGGCTGTGTCGCGATGGTGATCCACCTGAGCTCGGTGAATTCCGCAATGCCAGCCTTGCCGCCGAAACGCCCGTAGCCGGAGCTCTTGGTGCCGCCGAAGGGCATCTGCGCCTCGTCGTGCACGGTCGCACCGTTGATATGGCACATCCCGGCCTCGCGCATCATGCTGGCGGCGAGGTAGACGTTGAAGCCCGCCCACGGGGTCGTCGCGCCGATCTCGGCCGCCTGCACGCGCTCGATCGCAGCGCGCACGGCATTCTTTTCTGCCGCGCCGGCAGCACGGGCGGCGAGGGCCGCGGCGCCCGGTTCCACGGCCAGCCGGATTTCAGTGAATTCGATCAGGAGTGCCGGCGAGGACTTCCGCTCGAGCAGCCAGCCGAGCACGTCGGGATCCAGCAGGTTCCAGCGATCCTCGGGCTGCACCCAGGTGCCGCGGCGCGGACGTGCCCCGAGCAGCCCCTTGGCCGTGAGCATCTTCACGGCTTCGCGAAGCACGGTCCTGCTCGCGCCGTACTGGCGGCAAAGTTCCGCCTCGACCGGGAATGGATTGGTCTCGGTATACACGCCGGTGACGATCGCGACGCCAAGGTCGTGCGCGATCCCGTCGGTCAGGTTCTGTCCGCGCGCGCGTGAGTTCAAAGTCGGTACTCGGGTTCAGGCAGGCCGCGAGCGCCTACGCGATAGAGAAACACGTCGCCCGCGTTCGGTTCGGCGTGCAGAGTCGCCTCGTCAAGATCCACCCGGGCAGTGGTGACGCACAGCACGTCGA
>JANXZZ010000167.1 GCA_025355245.1 Pseudomonadota bacterium
CCCGCGAAGCACGCGAGTGCCGCGAGCGCGAGCGCGCCCAGCCGCCGCTCACAGGCCGGGCGCACGGCCGGGGGGATCCGCGAGGAACTTCACCATCGCCTCGTAGACCTCGTCGTTGCCGCGGTAGACGCGCGCGAAGCGCTTGAGAACGCCGCCGTGGTCCTCGCCCGGCAGCAGGCGCACCTCGACCGTGACGCCCGCGGCCGTCAGGCGCTTCGCGAGCGACTCGGTGTTGTGCAGTGCGACCGTCCGGTCCGCGAGCCCCTGCGCGAGGAACGCCGGCGGGCTCCGAGCGCTGACGTAGTTGACGGGTTGGGTCGCCGGATAATTCGCGGGCGGCCCGAAATAATCGATGAGATCCTGGTCGGTGAGCGGCAGGAAATCGTAGGGTCCGGCGAAGCCGACGAAGCCACTGGCCGGGTTCGCGCCCGCGCCCGCGAGCCACTCGGGGTCGTAGCTCACGAGCGCGGCGAGCTGTGCCCCCGCCGAGTGTCCCATCAGCACGCAGCGGGCGGGATCGGCCCCGAGGCGCGTCGCGGCCTGCTGGCCCCAGGCGATCGCGCGCGCGACGTCGGCCGCGGCTGCGGCCATGCGCACGGTCGGGTACAGGCGGTAGTTGGGCACGACCACGACGAAGCCGCGCGCGGCGAGGCCGGCGGCGACGAATCGGTACTCGTCCTTCGTGCCCGAGCTCCAGCGGCCGCCGTGCACGAACACGACGAGCGGCCGCGTCGGCCCCGCGTAGCCGGCGCGCGGCCGGTACACGTCGAGGGTCTCGAGCGGATCGTCGCCGTAGTGGAGGCCCGCCTCGCGCCGGTAGGCGCCGTTCGGCAGGTCGGCGCCGTTCGCGACCCCGAGCAGCAGGCTCGCGCAGCCCGCCGTGAGCGCACTCGCCGCGACCGCGAGCAAGGCGATGAGCCAGCGCATCAGCGAGCGTCGCGCGGCCGCGGGCGCCCCGCCGCGTCGATGAGGCCGCGGTCGCCGAGCCAGCGGCGCGCATCGCCCGCCTCCTCCGCGTACCACGCGCTCGCGGAGCCGAGCCTGAACGTGTAGCCCCAGGCGTCCATGTCCTCCATGAGGCGGCGGGAGCCTACGCCCGGCAGCTTCTCGGCGAGCAGGATCTGCAGGCAGCAGACGGCGTTTTCCTCCTCGAAGTCCCCGCCCGCATCGCCCGTGAGCGCCGCGCGGCGCGCATCGTCCATGCAGAGCGCGTGGCACGCCTCGTGCAGCACCGAGTGCACGGGCGTGTCGCGGCGGACCCACACCGTCGAGCCGATGAGCCCGGCCTCGGGTGCGCCCCAGTAGCTGCCGGGGATCGCCTCGCCCGCCGCGGCGCACTCGACTCCGAGGCCGAAGCCGGCCAGCAGCGCTGCCACCGGCGCGAGCAGCCCCTCGCCGATGCTGATGACGGCGCGGGCGCCAGCCTGCGCAGGGGCGAGCGCGGCCACGGTCATGGCGACAGGGCCGCGAGGCGCCGCAGCACCAGTTGCGCGATGTCGTGCGCGAGGGCGCGGCGGATGTTCTCCTGCTCAAGCTCCTTCGCGAGCACCGCGGTCTCGTCGAAGCTGTAGATGCGCGTCTGAGTCAGCGTCTGCGGCGTGAGCAGATCGCGCGTACCAACGCGCACGCGGTAGCGGACCGTGTAGTAGACCTCGTACTCGGTCGGCTGGTTCTTCGAGGACACCGACACCACGCGCTGGCCGCTGTCATCCGTCAGCACCTCGACGGTCACGCCCGGCTGCTCGCCCGCGCCGACGAGGCGGCTCCCCGCCGCATGCAGGCCCTCGACCATCGCGCGGTTGAAATCCGTGTAGCGATCCTCGGCCTCGAGGTGAGTGGTCGCGAATGCGGGCGGCAGGTGGCTCAACCCCTGCAGGTGGAAGCCGCAGCCGCTCGCGAACGCGAGCGGGACGAGCAGCGCGGTTAGAGCCGTCAGGCTTCGGCGCGGAGTCATTCAGATCACCACGTTGACGAGCTTGCCGGGCACGACGATCAGCTTCCTGACCGCCGCGGCGCCGATGAACCTTGCAACGCCGGGGTCGGCGAGCGCCGCCGCACGCACTTCGCCATCGCCCGCGCCGACCGGCACCGTGATGCGCCCGCGCAGCTTGCCGTTGACCTGCACCACGAGCTCGACCTCGGCCTGCGCCAGCGCCGCCGCGCGCGGGCGCGGCCACGGCTCGTCGATGAGCGCGCGCGCGTGCCCGAGCTCGTGCCAGAGCACGTGCGTGACGTGCGGCACGATCGGCGCGAGCGCGAGCACCGCGATCTCGAGGCTCTCCCTGACGATTGCGCGGCCGGTTGCGTTCGGCTCGTCGAAGCGCTGCACAGCGTTCATGAGTTCCATGACCGCGGCGATCGCGGTGTTGAAGGTGCGCCGCCGCCCGATGTCGTCGGTCACCTTGGCGAGCGTCTGGTGGGCGAGACGGCGCAGTTCGCGCGCGGCCGGCGTCAGCGCCGCCGCATCGAGCGCGGCAGCATCGGGACCCGCGTCCGCGCCAGCGGTCGCGAGATACGCGTGCACGGCCTTCCACAGGCGCTTCAGGAACCGGAACGCGCCTTCCGCGCCCTCGTCCGACCAGTCGAGCGAGAGTTCCGGAGGTGCCGCGAACATCATGAACAGGCGCGCGGTATCCGCGCCGTAGCGATCGATGAAGGCCTGCGGGTCGACGCCGTTGTTCTTGGACTTCGACATCGTACCGAGGCCGCCCGAGTCGACGCTCAGCCGGTCGCGCTTCAGGATCGCGCCGGTCGGCTGGCCCTTCGCGTCGGTCTCAACCTCAACGTCCGCGGGATTGAAATATTCGATGCGGCCGGAGGCGGGTTTGCGGAAATAGATCGCGTTCCTGACCATGCCCTGCGTCAGCAGGTTGGCGAAGGGCTCGGCGATCGACACCAGCTTCAGGTCGCGCATGACGCGCGTCCAGAACCGCGAGTAGAGCAGGTGCAGGATCGCGTGCTCGATGCCGCCGACGTACTGGTCCGCCGGCAGCCAGTAGCCGACGCGCCCATCGACCATCTGCCGCGCGTTGTCGGCGCAGGCGAAGCGCAGGAAGTACCAGGACGAATCCACGAAGGTGTCCATCGTGTCGGTCTCGCGCCGCGCCGGCCGGCCGCAACGCGGGCAGGCGCAATTCACGAACGCCGCGCTCTTCGCGAGCGGGTTGCCGCTGCCGTCGGGCACGAGGTCCTCGGGCAGCCTCACCGGCAGTTCCGCATCCGGTACCGGCACGTCGCCGCAGCCCTCGCAGTGCACGATCGGGATCGGGCAGCCCCAGTAGCGTTGCCGCGAGATGCCCCAGTCGCGCAGGCGCCATTGCACCTGGCGCTCGCCGAGTCCCTTCGCCGCAAGTTCGGTCGCGATCGCCTCGACCGCCGCCTCGTAGGCGAGGCCGTCGAAGCGGCCCGAGCGCACGCACAGCCCGTGCTCGGCATACCAGGGCTGCCAGGCGTCCGTGGAATAGCGCTGGCCGGGCAGCTCGATAACCTGTTCGATCGCGAGCCGGTACTTTTTCGCGAACGCGAAGTCGCGCTCGTCGTGCCCGGGCACGCCCATCACGGCGCCCTCGCCGTAGGCCATCAGCACGTAGTTGCCGACCCAGACCGGCACCTCGACGCCGCTGAGCGGGTGCGTGACGCTCTGCCCGGTCGCCACGCCCTTCTTTTCCATGGTCGCGAGGTCGGCTTCCATGACGCTGCCGCGCTTGCACTCCTCGATGAAGGCGGCGAGTGCGGGGTTGCCGAGCGCCGCGTGCGTCGCGAGCGGGTGCTCGGCTGCAACCGCGACGAAGGTCGCGCCCATCAGCGTGTCGGCGCGGGTCGTGAACACCTTGAGCAGGCGCGACTCGCCCGCGAGTGTGAACGGGAAGGCGATGTTGACGCCGTCGCTGCGCCCGATCCAGTTCGACTGCATCGTGCGCACGCGCTCGGGCCAGCCCTCGAGGCCGTCGAGCGCATCCTTGAGCTCCGCCGCGTAGGCGGTGATGCCGAGGTAGTACATCGGGATCTCGCGCTTCTCGATGAGCGCGCCCGTGCGCCAGCCGCGACCGTCGATGACCTGCTCGTTGGCGAGCACCGTCCGGTCGACCGGATCCCAGTTGACGGTGCCGGTGCGCTTGTAGGCGATGCCCTTTTCGAGCATGCGCAGGAACAGCCACTGGTTCCAGCGATAGTACTCGGGCCGGCAGGTCGTGAGCTCGCGCTCCCAGTCGAGGCCGAAGCCGAGCGCCTGCAACTGTGCCTTCATGGTCGCTATGTTGTCGAACGTCCACTTGGCCGGCGGTACGCCGTTCGCAATCGCCGCGTTCTCGGCCGGCAGCCCGAAGGCGTCCCAGCCCATCGGCTGCAGCACGTTGTGACCCTGCATGCGCATGAAGCGCGAGATCACGTCGCCGATCGTGTAGTTGCGCACGTGCCCCATGTGCAGCCGCCCGCTCGGATAAGGGAACATGCTGAGGCAGTAGTACTTCGGCCGGCTCGGGTCCTCGACCGCGCGGAACGTGCCGTGCTCGCGCCAGTGGCGCTGCGCACTCGCCTCGACGAGGGCGGGATCGTAGGTCTCTTGCATGGACGGTAACGGCGGTCGCTGAACGGCCGCTTAGGATACCGGATCGCGGCCGCCCGGCGCCGTCCGGCGGCGCGGCACGACCCGGAATGCCCGGACCGAGGCCCCGCGATTTGCCGCGCCGGCGGGTCGGGGTCGCGCTAGCCCCAGACCTCGGCGAACAGGCGGTTGAAGTTGCCGCCGATCAGCTTCTCGATCCGCCCCGTCGACCAGCCGCGCCGCGCAAGGTCATCCGCGAGCAGCTGGAAGCGGCGCGGCGAGTTGTACTCGGGGATCAGGTTGAGGACATCCGGCGACTCCCCGGGCGCCGAGATACCCGCCTTGATGCGCTCGGCGATCTGCGCCTTGAGCGCGGCTCGGAACGCATCGTCGACCGGGGCTGCGGAAATCTCTCCGTCGGTGCCGAGCCCGACGTGATCCTCGCCGCACACCCCGACCGCGTGCTCGATGTGGCGGATCAGGTCCTCGCTGTGCGGTTGCGCGAGGTACTTCAAAAAGCACATCGAGTAGATCCCGGCCACTCCGCCCTTGTCGGCGAGCGCCTTGAGCGAGGTATCGCTCACGTTCCGCGGCACGTCGACAAGTGCACGACAACCGGTGTGGGTGATCGCGAGCGGCCTCGTCGAGGCCGCGATGCCCTCGGCGATCGTGCGCGCACCGGCGTGGCTGAGGTCGAGCAGGAGCTTGCGGCGGTTGAGCTCGGCGATCAGCTCCCGGCCGAGCGAGCTCAGCCCCGCGTCCGCGGCCTCGAGGCAGCCGTCGCCCATCAGGTTGCGGCGGTTGTAGGTCGGCTGCACGATCCTGACGCCGAGGCCCTCGAACAGCTCGAGCCGCCCGAGGTCGCCCTCGAGCATGCTGGTGTCCTGCACGCCGTAGATGACGCCGAGTCGTCCGCTCGCCTTGGCGCTGGCGATGTCGGCGGTGCGGACCACCTTCAGGAAGGAATCGGGGAACAGCTGCAGCTGGCGCTCGCACCAGGCGATCTGCTTGACCGTTTCCTCGAACCGGTGCGGGGCGTTGCCCACCCGGTTCACCGTGACGTTGACGGCGGTGAGGCCGGAGGCGCGCGCATCGGCGATCGCGCGCGCCGACCAGGGCGCGTCGTCCGCACGCTTGGGATCGAAGTCGCCGGGACCGCCGAGCGCATCGATGACGATCGCGCTCGCGTAACGCTCGGCGGGAAAGCCCGCCGGCGCCGCGCGAACCGAGAGGGGCGCGACGAGCGCCGCAGCACCCGCCGAGGCCATGAAGCGTCGCCGATTCCACATGCCGAGTCTCCCCCGGGCGAGCGCGCCCGCAGGCTCATTCTAGCCGTGCGCGGCGCCCGCACGCAGCACCGCGCCGATCGCGGCCGCGACTCGCGCGACCTGGGTTTCGGCGAGCCCGGCCACGTTCGCGCGGCTGTCGGGTGCGACGTAGATGTGGTGCTGTTCCTTGAGCGCGGCGACCTGAGCGGGCTCGAGCCCGAGCAGCGAGAACATGCCGCGCTGCGTGCCGACGAAGTCGAAGCGACGTCCGCCGGTCGCCTCGCGCAGCGCCGCCGCGAGCGGCGCCCGCAGTCCCGTCACGCGTCGCCGCATGCTCTCGAGCTCGGCGAGCCAGTCGGCGCGGTAGGCCGGGCTTGCGGCAATCGCGGCCACGATGGCTGCGCCGTGGTCGGGTGGCATCGAGTACATGCGCCGGGCGAGTGCCTGCAAATGGCCCATGACCGTGGTCGCCGCGGCCGCAGTCGGCGCGAGCGCGATGATGGCGCCCACCCGCTCGCGGTAGAGGCCGAAGTTCTTGGAACAGGACACTGCGATCAGGAGTTCGGGAAGCCTGTCGGCGAGCAGGCGCACGCCCGCCGCGTCCGCCTCGAGTCCGTCGCCGAGCCCCTGGTAGGCGAGGTCGACGAGCGGAATGAGTCCGCGACGCCCGAGCAACTCGGCGAGCGCCTGCCACTGCGCGGGGTCGAGGTCCGCGCCGGTCGGGTTGTGGCAGGAGGCCTGCAGCAGCACGATGCTGCCGGACGGCAGGCGCGCGAGCGTCGCCAGCATCGCGTCGAAGGCGATCGTGCCGCTCGCGGCGTCGTAGTAGGGATAGACCTCGACCGGCAGGCCCGCGCCGCCGATGAGTGGCACGTGGTTCGGCCAGGTGGGATCGCTCACCGACACGCGGCTCGAGCGCTCGATCCGGGCGATGAGGTCGGCCGCGAGCCGGAGCGCCCCGCAGCCACCCGGCGTCTGCAGCGTCACGACGCGTCCGGCCGCGCGCGCAGGATGCGCGGCGCCGAGCGTCAGCTCCTCGATGAAGGCGGCGAAGGCACGGTTGCCGGCGGCGCCAACGTAGGACTTGGTGGCCTGGCGCGCGAGCACGTCGCGCTCGGCGGCGCGCACCGCCGCCATGACCGGCGTCGTCCCGGTCGCGTCGCGATAGACACCGACGCCAAGGTCGATCTTGCCGGCATCGGGGTCGGCGGAAAACGCCGCGAGCACGCCAAGCAGCGCGTCCGGGGGCTGGGGTCCCAACTGGGTGAACAAGTCAGAGTACTCCGCGGCGAATCTGGTCGAGCTCGATCGATTCGAACAGGGCGCGGAAGTTGCCCTCGCCGAAGCCTTCGTTGCCGCGCCGCTCGATTATCTCAAAGAAAATCGGTCCGATGACGTTCTTCGTGAAGATCTGCAGAAGAATCCCCGTCTCGGCGCTGCCGTCGATGAGGATGCGCCGGCGCTTGAGCTCGGCGAGGTTCTCCTGGTGACCGGTGACGCGGGCATCGACGCCCTCGTAGTAGGTGTCGGGGGTGTCCTGGAACTCGACGCCGCGCGCGCGCAGTACGTCGACTGTGCCCTGGATCCCCGCGCTCGCGAGCGCGATGTGCTGGATGCCCTCGCCGCCGTATTCGCTCAGGTACTCCTCGATCTGGCTCTTGTCGTCCTGGCTCTCGTTGATGGGGATGCGGATCTTGCCGCACGGCGACGTCATTGCGCGCGAGAAGAGGCCGCTCTTCTTGCCCTCGATGTCGAAGTAGCGGATCTCGCGGAAGTTGAACAGCTTCTCGTAAAAGCCAGACCACACGTTCATGTTGCCGCGCTTGACGTTGTGGGTCAGGTGGTCGATGACGGCGAGCGCGCTGCCGGTGTCGGTCGCGGCGCCGGCGATCGGCACGAAATCGACGTCGTAAATGGTCCGCTCGCCGTAGCGATCGACGAGGTAGATGAGGCTGCCGCCGATACCGACGATCGAGGGGATGTTGAGTTCCATCGGGCCCGCGCTCGCCGGTCCCGGTTTGGCGCCGAGCTCGAGCGCACGCCGGTAGGCAGTGGCTGCATCCTTGACGCGAAAGGCCATCGCGCAGGCCGAAGGGCCGTGCTCGCGCGCGAACTGCTGGCCAAAGCCGGTGGGCTCGGCATTGATGATGAAGTTGACGTCGCCCTGGCGGTGCAGCGTCACGTTCTTGGAACGGTGGCGCGCGACCGCCGGGAACCCCATCGTGTCGAACAGGCGTCGCAGCAGATCGGGATCGGGTGCCGT
>JANXZZ010000199.1 GCA_025355245.1 Pseudomonadota bacterium
GCGCCTCGAGCACCGCGCGGATCGCCTCCTCGGCCCTGATGTCCGCCTCGGTCACGGGCGACTGGTCCGCTTTAAGGCGCACCGCGCCCGGGCGCGCGTAGCACTCGCGGATCACGGCGGCGGCCGCGGCGGCGGCCTCGAGGGCGGCGTTGAGTTCGGAGCTCGCGGTCATGGTCCCCCTTTATCCGAAGCGCGCGCCACGCTGTCAAATGCGATCGCGCACGCCCCGCTTGAGAATGCGCCCGGGAGGCGCTATGAACCTGCCTCGGCCACGCGCTTTCAGCGCCCGCAGCACCAGAAGGACGCCCATGGGTCACCGCCTCAGCAAGATCTACACCCGCACCGGCGATGACGGCACGACCGGGCTTGGCGATGGCAGCCGCACGGCCAAGGAGTCGGTGCGCGTGGAGGCCTACGGCACGGTGGACGAGGCCAACAGCACGGTCGGGCTGGTGCTCGCGGTGCCCGGTGTGCCCGCGCCGGTCGTCGAGTGCCTGCTCGAGGTGCAGCACGATCTGTTCGATCTCGGCGCGGAGCTCTGCATCCCGGGGCATCGCGTCGTGACCGATGCGGACGTCGAGCGCCTCGAGACGCGGCTCGACGGCTTCAACGAGGCGCTGCCGCCGCTCAAGGAGTTCATCCTGCCGGGCGGCGGCCCGGCCGCGGCGTACTGCCACCTCGCGCGCACCATCGTGCGGCGTGCGGAGCGGCGCGTGTGGACGCTCGCGCGCGCGGAGACGGTCGCGCCGCAGCTCTCGCGCTACCTGAACCGCCTGTCGGATCTCTTGTTCGTGATCGCGCGCGTGCTGGCGCGCCACGAACAGGGCAGCGAAGTGCTGTGGCAACGCACCCGCCGCTGAGCACCGGGGCTAGCGCCAGGTCGAGTCGTCGGCGGTCGGCGCCATGTCCTTGACGCAACGGTTCACGGTATCCGCCAGCAGCCCCGGGTCGTAGGCGATGTCCTCGGGGAGCTTGAGGTCAGCGCCGTGCGCGGGGCTCTCCTTGAGCGGCACGATCAGGCTGTCATCGCCGTACTCGACCCGCCAGTCCTGCACCGCATCGTTGCCCGGCACGTGCGTGACGGAGCCGTCGAAGCGATGGAACGCCGGCACCGGCCACGCCGGCCTCACGAAGTTGCCGAGCGAGCTCAGCATCTTCCACTCGCCGCGGTAGAGCGAGGTGTCCTTGAAGCGGCATACCAGCACCGCCTGCTGCGGATGCAGCCCGCTCAGCCACTGCTCGACGGGCGCCGCGCTGCGGCGCGGGCCGAAGAAGTAGCCGAGCAACACCCCGCCACGGGCCGGCGCCCGCGCGATCAGCCCGACGGCATACGCGCCTCGTTCGACGGGCAGGAGGAAGAACTGTCCTTCGCGGTACGGGATCGCCATGGTCCGTCAGTATCCATTGAATCGTGACCGTGAGCGGCAAGGCTGCCACGTCCGGCGCCCGCATGCCATGCCGGGAGAAAAGGGCGGCAAATACCGCCGAAAACGCCGACTTCGCCCCACTTCGCGAACAATAACGGCCGAACCAGCGCGCCGGCAAGCCCCCTTCGGCCCGCCCGCGCCGGCCGGGTCGCCGCCGCGGACCGTCCGCCGCGCCGCGCGAACTGTCTAGGGAATGCGCGCGAGCACGGTGAGCAGCGCGAAAACCGCGAGCCACACGTAGAAGGCGGCCTCGGTGAGCCCGAGCGCCGCCCCCGCGCGTTCGCTCGCATCCCCCGCGCCTTCCCAGCGCGCACCGAGCGCACCGCGCCCCGCGTGCACCAGCAGCCGGTCGTTGGCATCGAAGAAGTGGCCGGACTCGCCCTTGAGGTAGCCGCGCCAGCCGGTGAAGGATTCCTCGAAGCTGCCGGCAACGCCGTAGCTGAGCGCGAGCAGGCGCGCCGGCAGGAACGCGATCACGCCGTGCAGGCGCTGGCAAAGCTCGCCGACCGCGACCGCGCGGGGCGCGGCGTCGCTGCGTTCCGCGCGCGCGATCGCCTCGCGGCGCATGAGGTCGGTCACGCGAAACGTGATCGCGCCCGCGGGCCCGGTGAGCGCGAACCAGAACAGCACGCCGAACAGGCGGTTGTTGGCCTGCACCAGGATCGCCTCCGCGACCGAGTCGAGTCCCGGACCGCGGCGCTGGCCGGCGTCGTGCTCGAGGATCTCGGCTGCCACCCGCGCCGCGGCCGCGGCCTCGCCGCGCGCGAGCAGCGCGCGATAGTCATTCACTTCGCGCTTGAGGTCGCGGGGGCCGAGCGAGAAGAAGAGCACCACCGCGGCGATCAGGATGCGCAGGATCGGGTGCGCGGCGACGGGCGGCAGCACGAGGACGAGACCCACGAGGATCGCGGGCACGAGCGCCGCGAGCGCCGCGATCACGATCCCGGTGGCGGCGGCGCGCGCGACCGCGCGCAGGCTCGCGCGCACGTAGCCGAGCAGCCAGCCGGGCTCGCGCACGTGGAGTTTCGCCGCCATCAGCCGCTCGATCAGCAGTGCCGCCAGGAAGGCGATGAAGTTCACGGGCCACCCGGCGCCGCGAGCTGCTGCGCGAGCGCTGTCCAGTCGAAGGCCGGCCCCGGATCGGTCTTGCGGCCGGGAGCGACGTCGCTGTGCCCGGCGAGCGCATCGGCGGCGAGCGTCGGGTAGGCACGCCTGAGTCCCGCGACCAGCGCGGCGAGCACCCGGTACTGGACCGGCTCGTAGGGGATGTCGTCAGCGCCCTCGACCTCGATGCCGATCGAGAAATCGTTGCAGCCGGTGCGCTCTCGCCACGCGGACGCGCCGGCATGCCAGGCGCGCGCGTGGAAGGGCACGAACTGCAGCATCGTGCCGTCGCGGCGCAGGAACACGTGCGCGGACACCTTGAGCCCCTCGAGCGAGGCGAAGAAGGGATGCGCCTCGCGCGGCAGCTCGTTCAGGAACAGCTTCTCCACCCACGGTCCGCCGAACACGCCGGGCGGCATGCCGATGCCGTGTACGACGATGAGATCGATCGTCGCACCCGGGGGTCGTGCGTCCTGGTTGGGCGAGCACACGAAGCGTGCCTCGGCAAGCAGGCCGCGGCCGGTGTCGATCGTGACCTCTGGGCCTTGCGCCATTGGCGGAGCTTACGGCACCGCCGCCCGGCACGGAAAGCGCGGCGCCGGTACACTTCCGCCCGGAACGCACCGCCGATGAACACCCTTCCCGCCCCTGCCACCGCCGCCCGCGGCGACCACGCGCTCGCCCCGGGTCCGTGCGCCTGACCCGCGTGCACGCCGCCCAGGCGCTCCTCGAGGGCGCGCTGCTGGCGCTCGCGGAGGACACCGGCACGCACCTGACGCGCGTGCTGCGCCTCTCCGCCGGCGCCGCGCTCGCCGTTTTCGACGGCCTGGGCCACGAGCACGCGGCCACGATCGAGAGCGTGCGCGGCGCGCGCGTCGCGGTGCGCCTCGGCGCCGCAATCGCGGCGGCACCGGAGTCGGCGCTCAGGATAACGCTCGTGCAGGGCGTGTCGCGCGGCGAGCGCATGGACTACGCGATCCAGAAGGCGACCGAGCTCGGCGTCGCCTGCATCGTGCCGCTGCTCTCGGAGCGCAGCGTCGTCAAGCTCGACGCGCGCCAGGCCGCGGCCAAGCTCGAGCACTGGCAGGGCGTCGCGATCGCCGCCTGCGAGCAGTCGGGTCGCGCAACGCTGCCCCTAATCGAGTCGCCGCGCCGGCTCATCGAACATCTCGCTGCCAGCCGCGGCGCCGCGGGCGCGGACGCTCTCAAGGCCGTGCTGGTCCCGGGCGCGAGCCTCGGACTTCGGGACCTGCCGACGCCGCTGCTCGCGGCCGAGCTCATCGTCGGCCCCGAGGGCGGCCTCAGCGAGGAGGAGACGGCGCTCGCGCTCGCCACAGGGTTCACGGCACTTCGCCTCGGACCGCGGGTGCTGCGCACCGAGACCGCAGCCGCCGCGGCGGTCGCAGCGCTGCAGGCGCTGCGCGGCGATCTTCTCTGAGGCGTCGGGTGGCCCGCTCCAAGCGTTTCAAGCGCCGCGTGCTCGTGATCCTCGGCGGCGCCGTGCTGGTCGCCGTGCTCGCGTTCGGCGGCTGGGTCGTCTACCTCGATCACGTCGTAACCCGCGAATTCCAGGGCCGCCTGTGGTCCGTGCCGGCGCGCGTGTTCGCCGAGCCGCTTGAGATCTACGCGGGCGCGCCGCTGTCGGCGGACGACCTCGAGCAGGAGCTCGTCAGGCTCCACTACCGCCCGGGCGACCCGGCCGCGGGGCCGGGCGTCTACCGCCGCAAGGGCGCCGAGTTCGAATTGAACGCGCGCCGCGTGCGCTTCGTGGACGAGCAGCGCGAACCCGTGCGCGTCGCCATCCGCGCCGGCAGCGCCGCGATCCTGGCGCTGCGGCAGGCCGATGGCAGCGAGCTGCCGCTCTTCAGGCTGGATCCGCCGCTGGTCGGCAGCGTGTTCCCGGTGCACGGCGAGGATCGCATCGTGCTGACGCCGGCGGAGGTGACGCCGTTGCTGCGCGCCTCGATCAAGGCAGTCGAGGACCGGCGCTTCGACGCGCACCACGGCCTCGACGGGCGCAGCATCCTGCGCGCGACCTGGGCGAACCTGCGTGCGGGCCGCGTCACGCAGGGCGGCAGCACGCTGACCCAGCAGCTCGTCAAGAACTACTTCCTGAGCGACGAGCAGACTTTCGCGCGCAAGCTGACCGAGGCGCTGATGGCGCTCAGGCTCGAGGCGCGGTTCTCGAAGGAGGACATCCTGGTCGCGTACCTCAACGAGGTGTACCTCGGCCAGGATGGCGAGCGAGCGGTGCACGGCTTCGGGCTCGCCAGCGAATTCTATTTTGCGAAGCCGCTCGCCGAGCTCGACGTCGGCGAGCTGGCGCTGCTCGTCGGCATCGTCAAGGGTCCCTCCTACTACGACCCGCGCCTGCACGCGGACCGGGCGCGCACGCGGCGCAACGTGGTGCTCAACGAAATGCTCGAGACGCATCTGATCGACGCCGCGAGCGCGGCGCACGCGCGGGCGCAGCCGCTCGGCCTGCGGCCGCCCGGCGGCGGCGGCTACGTGCCCGCCTACCTCGACCTCGTGCGCCGCCACCTGAAGCGCGACTACGCCGAGGCCGACCTCGCGGCGGCCGGCCTCGCGGTATACACGTCGCTCGACCCGCGCGCGCAGGCGGCCGCCGAGCATGCGCTCACGTCGCAGCTGAAGCGCCTCGACGCCGCGAGCCGCGTGAAGAACTCGCACCTCGAGGGCGCGGTCATCATCGCCGAGCCCAACAGCGGCGACGTGATCGCGGTGGTCGGCGGGCGCGAGGTGGGCGCCGGCGGCTTCAACCGCGCGCTCGATGCGCACCGGCCGATCGGCTCGCTGGTAAAGCCGGCGATCTACCTCACGGCGCTCGAGAGCGGCCGCTACAACGCCGCCAGCATCCTCGAGGATGCGCCGATCGAGCTCAAGCTCGGCGACGGCAGCATCTGGGCGCCGCAGAACTTCACGCGCGAGGTCTACGGCCCGGTGCCGATGGCGCGCGCGCTCGCCGAGTCGCTCAACCTCGCGACCGTGCACCTCGGGCTTGAGCTCGGGGTGCCGAAGGTCATCGCGACGCTCGGCGAACTCGGCCTCGACATCCATCCGCAGCCGAACCCCTCGCTGCTGCTCGGCGCTCTCGACCTGACGCCGCTCGAGGTTGTGCAGATGTACACGGCGCTCGCCAACGGCGGCTTTCGTGCGCGACTGAGGGCGGTGCGGGCGGTGCTCGATGAGCACGGCGCGCCGCTCAAGCGCTTCGGCGTGCAGATCGAGGCGGCGGCGCCGCCCGCGGCGGTCTACGCGCTCGATCGCATGCTGACGCTGGTGACGACCCACGGCACCGGACGCGGCGCGACCGCGCACCTGCCGGCGGGCACGGTCGTCGCCGCCAAGACCGGCACCTCCTCCGATACGCGCGACAGCTGGTTCGCGGGATTCACGGGCAACTACCTCGCGGTCGTGTGGGTGGGCTACGACGACAACCGCGTGACCGGGCTCACCGGCGCGGGCGGCGCGCTCCCCGTGTGGGCGGACGCGATCGGCGCGCTCAAGGCCAGCTCCTTCGAGCCGACCCCGGCGGAACTCATCGACGATCGCTGGATCGAATTCTCGACGGGACTCGCGACCACACCGGCGTGCAGCAGCGATGCGGTCGCGGTTGCGATCCCGCGGGGCGCCGCGTTGCCGGCCAAGCCCGGTTGCGGGGCTTCCCCCGCGGGCTCGCTGACTGAGAAGATCGGGACATGGCTCAAGAACACCATCCACTGAGGGCGCCTGCGGCGCTCGTCGCGCTCGTCGCGCTCGCGGTGCTCGCCGGCTGCGCGCTGCCGGGGCCCTACCGGGCGCCGCCGGAGACGGGCCCGGTGCCGGTGCCGGCGGCGCCCGCCGCCGCGCCAGCAGCGGCGACGGCGCCCGAGGTGCCGGTGCCGCCGCCACCGCTCGTGCGCGAGTACCGGCTCGGGCCCGCCGCGCGCTCGCTCGTGACCGACGCGCGCGCCGCGATCGGCCGCGGCGACCTGCCGTCGGCCTCGATGACGCTCGACCGGGCACTCAGGATCGAGCCCACGAACCCGCTCCTGTGGATCGAGATCGGGCGCCTCCGGCTCGCCGAGAACGACGCGCGCCAGGCCGAGGGCTGCAGCCGCAAGGCGCTCGCGCTCGCGGGTGGCGATCGCCTCGCGCAGTCGCAGGCCGGACACGTGCTCGCGGATGCGCTCCGGGCGCAGCGCCGCAACCAGGAGGCGCGCGAGGTCGAGAGCCAGCCCTTCATGAACTAGCCCGCGGCAACCGGCGGGGAGGGAAGCGCGCGGCCGCGCGGGCGCCCGGGATCAGGCGGCGACCGAGGTCTCGTCCGCGATCAGCGCCTCGAGGTACTCGAAGTCGGGCACGAGCGGCGCCTCGTTCACCATCCTCAGGCCGCACAGCACCGGGCTTCGGTCCGGGAACGAGCGCGTGGGATCGGGCTTGACGACGTCGGGGTTGAGGCGCACCAGCTGCGGGAAGCCCTGGGTCAGGATCCCGAAGTTGCCCGCCTGCACGCGCGAGCCCAGGCACTGCAGTACCACGATGCGCGTGCGCCCTCCCGGCTGCGGGATCGCGCGGCCGAGCGTGCCTTCGAAGGAGACGACCGGCACGCTGCGGCCGTTCCAGACGACGGTGCCCACGTACCACGACGGCGCGCCCTCCATCACGGTCGGCTCCTGCCAGGCGATGACCTCGGCGACGCAGGCGCGCGGCACGATCAGTCGCTCATCGGCGAGCGGCACCAGCAGCCCGTAGAAATCCGAGGTGTCGGTCTCGCTCATACGGCCTCCCGGCGACGGCTGACGAGCGGCTCGATCGCATCGAGCAGCTGGTTCTCCTGGTAGGGCTTGCCGAGGTAGTCATCGACGCCGAGCTCGATGGCCCGTGCGCGGTGCTTCTCGCCGACCCGCGAAGTGATCATGACGATCGGGATCCGCTTCAGGCGCTCATCGCCGCGCACGTGCGCAGCGACCTCGTAGCCATCCATGCGCGGCATCTCGATGTCGAGCAGGATCACGTCCGGCAGATGCTCCTCGAGGATCGAGAGCGCATCGACGCCGTCCTTGGCAGTCATCACGCGCATGCCATTGCGCTCGAGCAGGCGCTGCGTGACGCGCCGGACCGTGATCGAGTCATCGACGACGAGCGCGAAGGTGCGCCGATCGCTTCTCTCGCGCACGCCCTCGGCCATCGGCCGCGCGCGCCAGTCGCCGCGCACCAGCGACCCCATGTCGAGGATGATGACGATGCGGCCGTCGCCCAGGATCGTCGCGCCGGCGATGCCGCGGATGCCGGAGACCTGGGGGCCCACGTTCTTGACGACGATCTCGCGGCTGCCGACGAGTTCGTCGGTGACGAGCGCGGTGGATGAGTCGCCGGCGCGGATCAGCACGACCGGCACCGGCAGGTCGTTCTCCGGGAGCTGCGAGGCCACGCCGCCTATGAAAGTGCCGAGGTGCTGGAAGCGGTAGCGCTGGCCGCCGTAGTCGAAGCTCGCGCTGTCGGCGGCGAGGTGCTTCTGCACCTCGGCGCGCG
>JANXZZ010000217.1 GCA_025355245.1 Pseudomonadota bacterium
CGGCGGGCTGCGCTACCTCGAGCACTACGAGTTGCGCCTGGTGCGCAAGGCACTCGCCGAGCGCGAGGTCCTCCTCGACGCCGCGCCGCACATCATTTGGCCGCTGCGCTTCGTGCTGCCACACGAGCCGCACCTGCGCCCGGCGTGGATGATCCGTGCCGGACTCTTTCTATACGACCACCTGGCGCGCCGCCGGCGCCTGCCGGGCTCGCAGACCGTCGACCTGAGGCGCCACCCGGCGGGCGTGCCGCTCAGGCGCACCGAGCGCAAGGGCTTCGTGTATTCCGACGGCTGGGTCGACGACGCGCGCCTCGTGGCGCTCAATGCACTCGACGCGCACGAACGGGGCGCCAGGATCCTGACCCGCACGCGCTGCTCGCGCATCGTGCGCGAGCACGGCGCGTGGTCGGCGACGCTGAACGCCGCCGACGGCGAGCGCCACCTGGTGCACGCACGCGGTGTCGTCAACGCTGCCGGTCCCTGGGTCGGCGCCTTCCTCGACCAGGCGACCCCGATCCGCGCACGTCGCGCGGTGCGGCTCGTGAAGGGCAGTCACATCGTGGTGCCGCGCCTGTTCGAGCACGCCTTCGCCTACATCTTCCAGAACGTCGACCGCCGCATCATCTTCGCGATTCCGTACGAGCACGACTTCACGCTGATCGGTACCACTGACATCGAGTTCCACGGCGACCCGGCGCGCGCCACCATCGCGGCGGACGAGATCACGTATCTCTGCGAGCTCGCGAGCCGCTACTTCATCCGCGCGGTGACGCCAGCGGACGTCGTATTCAGCTATTCGGGGATCAGGCCGCTGCTCGAGGACGAGTCGTCCGACCCGGCGAGCGTCACGCGCGACTACAGCTTCGAACTCGACGACGACGGCGCGCCGCTCCTTTCGGTATTCGGCGGCAAGATCACGACCTATCGCCGGCTCGCCGAGGAAGCGCTGTCGCACCTCCTGCCCGCGCTCGGCACCGGCGGTGCGCCGTGGACCCGCGCCGCGACGCTGCCGGGCGGCGACATGCCGGGCCGCGACTTCGAGCCGTTCCGCGCGAGCCTCGATTCGCTCTTTCCGTGGGCGAGCGCCCGGCTGCTCGATCGATGGGCGCGCGCCTACGGAACCAGGGCTCTTGGCATGCTCGAGGGCGTGCGCTCGGTGGCGGACCTGGGCGAAATGGTACTGCCCGAGCTCTATGCGCTCGAGATCGAATACCTGCGGCGCGTCGAATGGGCGCGGACCGCCGAGGACATCCTCTGGCGACGCACGAAGCTCGGCCTGCACCTGCCCGCCGACGCATCAGCTGTGCTCGATGCGTGGCTCAAGCACGCGCGGCCGAAGGCCTAGCCGGCCAGGGCAAGCATGGGCCGCTTCATCCTCGCGCTCGACCAGGGAACCACGAGCTCGCGCGCGATCCTCTTCGAGCGCGCGGGCATCCCGGTCGCGACCGCGCAGCGCGAGTTTTCGCAGCATTTCCCGGCGCCGGGCTGGGTAGAGCACGATGCCGAGGAGATCTGGAGCACGCAGTCGGCGGTGATCGCAGAGGTCCTCGAGCGTGCCGGCACGAGCGCGACCGAGGTCGCCGCGATCGGCATCACCAACCAGCGGGAAACCACGGTGTTGTGGGAGCGCTCGAGCGGGCGTCCGGTCGCGCCCGCGATCGTCTGGCAGGACCGGCGCACGGCCGATGAATGCGCGCGACTGAAGGCACTCGGCCTCGAGGAGGAAGTCAGTCGACTGACGGGCTTGCGCCTCGATCCCTATTTCTCGGGAACGAAGCTCGCGTGGCTCCTCGAGCACGTGCCGGGCGCGCGCGCGCGCGCCGAGCGCGGCGAGCTCGCCTTCGGCACAATCGACAGCTGGCTCGTCTACAAGCTCACCGGCGGCGCCGCCCACCTCACCGACGTCAGCAACGCGAGCCGCACGCTGCTGCTCGAGCTTGCGACCGCGCGCTGGTCGGAGCGCATGCTCGAAATCCTCGGCATTCCGCCGGCGTGCCTGCCAACGGTCGTCGCCTCCTCGCTCGCCCCGGACGCCCTGCCGCCTGCGACCCTCGGCGGCACGCGCGTGGCGATCACCGGCCTCGCCGGGGACCAGCAGGCGGCGTTGTTCGGCCAGGCCTGCTTTCAGCCCGGCATGGCCAAGAACACCTACGGTACGGGCTGTTTCATGCTGATGAACGCGGGGCCGACGCCACTTGGCTCTGCGCACCAGCTCCTGTCCACGATCGGCTGGGACTGCGGCGGGCGTGTCTACGCGCTCGAAGGCAGCGTCTTCGTGGCAGGGGCGGTGGTGCAGTGGCTTCGGGACGGCCTCGGGATCATCGAGCGCGCCGCCGACATCGAGCCGCTCGCCGCGCAGGTGCCGGATGCCGGCGGCGCGTACCTGGTACCCGCCTTCGCCGGCCTCGGCGCCCCGCACTGGGATCCCTACGCGCGCGGCACGATCGTCGGCCTCACCCGCGGCACGACGCGCGCGCACCTCGCGCGCGCCGCGCTCGAGGGCATCGCCTACCAGACGGCCGAGGTGCTGGCGGCGATGCAGCAGGACGCAAAGCGCCCGCTCCTCGAGCTGCGCGTCGACGGCGGCGCGAGCCGCAACGATCTCCTGATGCAGTTCCAGGCCGACGTGCTCGGCGTGCCGGTGCTGCGGCCCGTGGTCACGGAAACGACCGCGCTCGGCGCCGCCTATCTCGCCGGGCTTGGCGCCGGCTACTGGCGCTCTGCGGCGGAGCTTGCTGCCAACTGGCGCATCGAGCGCCGCTTCGAACCCGCGCGCAGCCGCGACTGGGCCGAAGCGCGCCTCCGGGACTGGTCGCGCGCGGTCGAGCGCTCCCGCGACTGGGCCCGCTAAACACGCCCGCCCCGCGGCGTGACCCGCATCCGACGAAAAGCGGCATATGTCATGTGCCGGATCCGCGATTCGTGACCCGCACCTCAGAGCGTCCGGCGCCCTACTGGAATGCTCTGTCTCCGATCGGCGACGAGATGGGGAAGCGAGTGCCGTCGAATCAGAGCTTCGACTTCGGTCCGTACGCTCAGATCCTGAGGACCCTGCTGCCGCGGGCGCGCGTCATCTATCTCTACGCGCCGGACGGCGATCTGCTGTGGAGCTCCGACGGTACCGACTCGACCGACCTGCAACCGACGATCGTCGACCTGCTCGAGTCCGCGAAGGCCAACCCCGCGGCCGAGTCCGCCGGCGGTCGGCAGATGCTGGGCGACGCACCCGCCTATACGTTCCTGCTGCGCGACGAACTCGGTGCCGTGCTCGGCGTCACCGGCATCCTCTGCCGCGAGGCGACCGGCGGCAGCGAGGTGCCCGCCTTCGAAGCCGTCGAGCGCACGCTCGCGCCCCTGCTCGTGCTGGTGCGCCGCGACCTCGGCCAGCAGCGCGTGCTCGTCGAGACCGGCCGCTTCAACATTGCCGACACTCAGGAGCTGCAGTGGCTCCTCGACGTGACCCATGTCGATGCGCCCGACGATGGCGGTGGCGACGGCCTGCAGACCCTTCTCGATGCCTTCGCAACGCGCAGTGAATGCGACCTCGCGCTGGTGCACATCCCGGGGCGGCGCCTCGAACGCCTGAGCGTGCGCTGTCAGATCAGCGCCGAGGAACTCGAGACTCTGCGCGACGTCGTCGGCCGCCACCTGCATCGCGTGGCCCAGCTGCAGCAGCGCACGCTGATCGTCAACAAGGTCCGCGACAGCGGCGTCGGCGGCCTCGTGCCGTTCCGGATCCTGTGCGTGCCACTGATTCGTCGCGGCCAGGTCGTCGGCGTCGCGGTCGCGTTCAATCGCGCCGCGAATCGCGCCTTCGCGAACCGCGAGGCACGGATGCTGGAGCGGCTCGGACCGCGGCTTCTCGAGATCGTCGATGTGCGCTTCGACACGACCACCGGCCTGCTGACGCGGCACGCCTTCGACGAGCAGGCCGCATCGCTGCTGGCGCGCAACCCGCAAGGCACCCGCGCGATCGTCTATGCCGATGTCGACCAGCTGCATTCGGTGAACGACCTGTTCGGCTTCGACGCCGGGGACGCGGTGCTGCAGCTGATCGCCGATGCCTGGCGCGGGCAGGGCCTGCCGCCCGCCAGCGTAACCGCGCGCATCGCTGGGGACCGGTTCGTCGCGCTCCTCGAGGCGACGACGCTCGATGCTGCGCGCGCGTGGGCCGAGGCGACGCGCCTTGCGATCGGCGCGCTGGTGATGCCCGAGCGCTGGACCGGCCTGACTCTCTCGGCCAGCTTCGGCGTCGCGACGCTCGCGCCGGGCGGCACGCTCGAGCACGCGCTCGCCGGTGCCGAGTCGGCCTGCAAGTTCGCGAAGGACCAGGGCCGCAACCGCATCGAGTGCTTCTCGATGCCGGATACTCGCATCGCGCAGCAACAGAGTGAGCTGCGCCTGTACCGCGAGCTGCTCGAGGCCTTCGAGAAGGGGCGCTTTCGCCTCTACGCGCAGCCGCTCGCCCCGATGTGGGACCCGAGCCGACCGGTGCGCTACGAAATCCTCATCCGCCTGATCGACGCGCGCCAGCAGGTGATTCCCGCGGAGCACTTCCTGCCGATCGCGGCGCGCCACCAGCTCCTCGGCCGCATCGATCGCTGGGTCTTCGGCGAGTTGCTCACCCGCCTCGCCGGCTGCGGCGCCTCGCTCGCCCAGACCGCCGCAATGTTCTCGGTGAACCTGTCGGCCGAGTCATTGCAGCAGCCCGATCTCGCCCTGCAGATCGGGAACGCACTGGTCGCGGCGCGCGTCTCGCCCACGCTCATCAATTTTGAGATCAACGAGAACGCCGTGGTCGGCCGCATCGCCGCAGCGGAGCGCTTCCTCGCGCAAATCAGCGAGCTCGGCTGCTCGGCGTCCATCGATGACTTCGGCACCGGCGGCAGTTCGCTCGCGTACCTGAAATCGCTCAAGGTCAACACGCTCAAGATCGACGGCCTGTTCATCCGCGACCTGCTGACCAACCCGCGCTCGGAGTCAATGGTCCGCGCGATCCTGCAGATCGCGCGCCAACTCGAGCTCGACACGGTCGCCGAATGCGTCGAGTCGCGGGAGGCGGCATCGCACCTCGCGACGCTCGGGGTGACGTACGGCCAGGGCAACGCCCTCGCCGAGCCGCGCCCGCTCACCGAGATCCTCGAGGAACTGGTACGCAAGGCGGCACCGCTGCTCACCGAGCCGGTCGCCCGCGCAGGACTCGACGAACGGGTTCACTGAGCGCGCCGCGGCGCGCGCGCGCCAGCGGCGACCTCAGGGCAGTGCGCCGATTCCCTTGAGGGGCTCGGCGCTGGCGAGGCGCCCGATCGACAATGCGAGCTGCGCGCGCGCGACCTGCCAGCCCTGCTCGGCGCCGATCCGCTGCTGCCGCGCACCGGCCGCGGCCGACTGCGCCGTCAGCACGTCGACGATCGTGCCGACCCCGGCCTCGTAGCGCCCGAGGGCGACCTCCTCGTTCTCGCGCGCGCTCGCGAGCAGCGCCGAGGTTGCCTTCAGCTGCTGGCTCGCCGAGTCGAGCGCCGCGTAGGCGTTCCAGACGTCGAGCGACACCTGCAAGCGGACCTGCTCGGCATTGGCCTCGCGCGAGGCCAGCGCCGCCTGCGCCGCGCGCACCCGATAGGTCGTGTCGAAGCCGTTGAACAGTGGCACCGTCACGTTGAGCGCCAGCACGTTGTAGTTCTGGTTGGGAGCCCCCGGGCTCTGGATGAAGTTGCGCGACGCGCCGAGCGTGATCACCGGCCGGCCGGTGGCGCGCGCCGCATCGACGTCCGCCGCGGCGGAGGCGCGCGCGGCTTCGGCGGCGGCGAGATCGGGGCGCTGCAGCGTCGCCTCCGCCATCAGGTCCGCGATCTTCGCCGACAACGCCGGCAACTCTGCCGGCACCGGATCCGCAGCGAGTTCGAAGGCGCGGTCCGCCGGCGCCCCGAGCGTGACCGCCAGCGCGCCGTGCGCGCCCTTGAGGAGGCCCGCTGCCTGCACCCGCGTGAGGACCGCCTGGTCGAACGCGGTCTCCGCCTGCAACACGTCGGCGCGCGTCGCGACGCCGGCGTCGCGCCGCCCGCGTGCGACCTCGAGGCTGTGCGCGGCGGCGGCTTCGGCACTCTTGGCAGCGCCAAGCGCCCCGTCCGCGGCGACCACGCTGTAGTAGGCCTCGACCGCGCCGAGCACGACCTGCTGCGAGACGCTGTTGGCGGTTGCGGCCGCGGCATCCAGCAAGTGCCGCGCGCTCGCCACGCGCGCGTGCCGGCCACCGAAATCAAACAGCGTCAGCGACAGGTTGAGAGCGGCATCGGCGGTGCGCTGCCCGCCATCGACGAGGCTGACGCCGTCGCGGGTTGTCGCGAGGCGCGGCCCATTGACCCAGTTCTCCCCGCCCGTCGCGGTCAGGGTCGGCAGGCGCGTTGCCTCGACGATGCCGAGCACCGCCGCCTGCTGGCGCGCCGCCGCCCAGACGTTGCGCGTGGCCGGATTGCGGCAGAGCGCGAGGTCGACCGCATCAGCGAGCGTGAGCGCGGTGGCCGGCAGCGCGCAGCTGTGGTCGCCGGGGTCGGGCACGCCGCGCGCGTGGCTGCCGAGCACCGCGCGCGTGTCGAGGGGATCCGAAACGAGCGACTGCGCAGCGGCGCCCGCCGCGAGCAGACCGCCGCCGAGCGCGGCGCAGATCCGCCACGCGCGCGCCGCGCCGCGCAATTCACTCGCTGAATTCATCACGGCATTCTATCGAGCGCACGGGGCGGCGTGGTCGCCAGCGGCGCAGTCCCGCCCGGGAACCGAGCCGCTGCCATCCTCTAGCGACGCCCGTCGTCGGGAGCATCGCCCGCGCTGCCGGGAGCCTCGCCACGGAAGCGCTCGAACATTCGCTCGACCGCGCCACCGCCGATGAGCACGAGCAGCGCGAGCCCGAGCAGCATCGCGACCAGCAGCACGTGGCCGAGGCCGCAGAGGAGCGCGAGCCCCGCCACGAACCAGATCGCGGCGGCCGTCGTAAGGCCGGTGACGTGCATCCCGTCCGGCGCGCGCAGGATCACGCCCGCGCCGAGGAAGCCGATTCCGGTGACGACGCCCTGCGCGACGCGGCCCACGTTGTCGGGGTGCGGCTGCAGCCCCAGCAGCATGCCCAGCGTGATGCCGACCGTGCCGAGCGCGACCAGGCTGAAGGTGCGCAGCCCGGCGCCCTTGTGATGCAGATCGCGGTTGAGGCCGATGATCGCGCCGCACAGGAGCGCCAGCGCGGCGCGCAGGGCGATATCGGTCGCGGAGAGCGGGGAGCCGTCCATGGCGCGATCGTAGCTCGATTTACCCCGCGACTGGCAACCGGGCCGTGCCGGGCGGTGCCCGCCCGGACCGGCGCGGCGCCGCGCGGGGTGAAGTAAAGGTTAAATTCCCTCAATAAACGGGCGGCGGCGCGCGAGGCGGTTCAACGTGTCAAGCGTGCGGCGCCCGGCGGCGCCGCGGAACCGGAGAGGCCATGTCCATCGCGCATCTACCCGTCGCGCCGACTGCCCGCGCCGCGAGCGCCGCCGTGCTCGTGCTCGCCTGCGCACTTGCGGCTCCCGCCCGCGCCCAGGAGTCCTCCGACCCACCGGGGCGCGCGGCGCGCATCGACGTCGCCCGTGGCGCCGTCTCGCTGCAGCCGGCGGGAACGGAGGTCTGGACCGACGACGTGCTCAATCGGCCGCTGACCACCGGCGATCGACTCTGGTCCGACCGCGAGGCGCGCGTCGAAGTCGAGGTCGGCTCCGCCGCGATCCGGCTCGGCGCGGAGTCCGGCGTCGAGCTGCTGAACATCGACGATCGCTCGGTTCAGCTCAAGCTCACCGCCGGCACGCTCGAGGTGCGGGTGCGCTCGCTCGGGCCCGAGCAGACCTTCGAGATCGACACGCCCGCGGCGGCACTGTCGGTCCTGTATCCCGGCGACTATCGCATCGACATCGACGACGCGGCGGGCGTGCTCCGCGTCGCGGCACTCACCGGCCAGATCGCGGTGACCTCCGGCAGCGAGGCGGCGACCGTCGACGGCGGCGAGCAGGCCGAGTACTCCGACCAGGGGCTCGCCGCGGCCGACGTCCACGCATTGCCGCCCGGCGACGCCTTCGACCTGTGGGTGCTAGAGCGCAATCGGCGCGAGGACCGCGCCGTCGCCACCCGCTTCGTATCGCGCGAGCTCACCGGCTACGAGGACCTCGACGACTACGGCTCGTGGCAGGTCGTCGATGACTACGGGCCGGTGTGGGTGCCCGTCGTCAGCGTCGGCTGGGCACCCTACCGGAACGGGCATTGGGCGTGGATCGCGCCGTGGGGCTGGACCTGGATCGACGCGGCACCCTGGGGTTTCGCGCCGTTCCACTACGGGCGCTGGGTCAATTTCGGTGGCCGTTGGGGCTGGACGCCGGGCCCGCGCCGCGCGACCCCCGTGTACGCGCCCGCGCTGGTCGGCTGGATCGGACGACCGGGCCTCGCCGCCGCCCCGGGCGCCGGCGCGGGCGCCGCCGTCGGCTGGTTCCCGCTCGGCTGGAACGAGGTTTACGTGCCCTCCTACCGCGCGAGCAGCGGCTACGTCCGCAACCTCAACGTCACCAATCTGCACGTCACCAACGAGTACGTGAACAACTACGTTGCCAGCGGCGCCCGGGCGGTGACGGGCGCCGCGCCCGGCGCCCCGTTCCGGAACCAGGCGATTCCGGGCGCAGTGACCGGCACGACGCGCAGCGCCTTCCTGGGTGCGCAGCCCGTCGAGCAGCACCGCACCGACGTGCCGCACGAGTGGTTGAGCGCGTCCGCCGTCGGCACGCAGCCGCCACCGATTGCGCCGGCGCTGCAGAGCGTGGGGCATCGTGCGCCGGTGGCGCCGGCGATCGATGCGAGCCTGTGGAGTCGGCCGGTCGTGGCGCGCGGCGCGGTGCCTGCCGCACCGGTGCCGTTCGAGACGCAGCGCCGCGCCGTTCTCGCCAACGGCGGACAGCCGGTTGCGACAGAGGCGCCGCGCGCACCGCGCGCCGACATCGTGCGCGTGACGACCCCGCCGCCGGGGCGCACCGAAATTCTGCAGCTGGCGCCGGCGGAGCGCCGTACGGCGGGCAATCCGCCACCCCAGCGACCCGCGCCAGCGGCGGACGCCGCGCGCACCGCGGCGCCGCGGCC
>JANXZZ010000024.1 GCA_025355245.1 Pseudomonadota bacterium
CCGGCGCCGGGGCGGGATTGTTCGTGCGTGCCGTGTCTCCCGTGCCGGCAGCGCACCCCGCGGCGCACCGGCCCCCGGAGTTAAGCAGATTTACGCGTGCGCTGAAACTCAGGGCGGCGGATGCTCGGCAGCGCCGTCACGGCGCTGTCACAATCGGGCCGGCCGGCCATCGCGGCGCGGCTTGAGTTGCAGCGCGTTTTAATCAACGATCCGGGTAGCCGCCCGTCCGGGGGTCCGCCCCGGCCGGCGAACCGACGCTGCAGTGCAAAATTGCGCGCGGGGCACAGCGAGACAGAGGGGGCGGATGCCGTGAGCAAGATCTACGAGGTTCCGGTCGAATTCGCGCGCAAGGCGCGCGTCGATGCGAAGGCCTATGCCGCCGACTACGCGCGCAGCGTCCGCGACCCGGAAGGGTTCTGGGGCGACATCGGCCGGCGCATCGACTGGATGAAGCCCTTCACGCGCGTCAAGGACACCTCCTACCGGCTCGACGACTTCCACATCCGCTGGTACGCCGACGGCGAGCTCAACGTGAGCGCGAACTGCCTCGACCGCCATCTCGCGACGCGCGGCGAGCAGACGGCGATCCTCTGGGAGGGCGACGATCCCGCGGACAGCCGCCGCATCAGCTATCGCGAACTGCACGCCGAAGTGTGTCGTTTCGCGAACGCGCTCAAGGCGCTCGGCGTCGCGAAGGGCGATCGGGTCACCATCTACCTGCCGATGATCCCCGAGGCGGCGGTCGCGATGCTCGCCTGCGCGCGCCTTGGCGCCGTGCACACGATCGTCTTCGGCGGTTTTTCTCCGGAGTCGCTCGCAAGCCGCATCCTCGACTGCAGCTCGAAGCTCGTGATCACCGCGGACGAGGGCATGCGCGGTGGGCGCCGCGTGCCGCTCAAGGCAAACGTCGACTCCGCGCTCGCCCGGCACTCGCTGCCGAGCGTCGAAAAGGTCATCGTGGTCCGCCGCACCGGTGGCGCGGTCGCCTGGCACGAGGGACGCGACCTCAAGTACGAGGAGCTGGTTGCGGCGGCGAGCCCCGACTGCGTCGCGGTCGCGGTCGGCGCGGAAGAGCCGCTGTTCATCCTCTACACCTCCGGTTCGACCGGAAAGCCCAAGGGCGTGCTGCACACGACGGGCGGCTACCTCGTGTACGCGGCCTACACCTTCGCGACGGTGTTCGACTACCGCGACGGCGATCTTTACTGGTGCACGGCGGACGTCGGCTGGGTCACGGGCCACAGCTACGTGGTCTATGGACCGCTCGCGAGCGGCGCGACCACGGTGATGTTCGAGGGCGTCCCCAACTGGCCCGATCCTGGCCGCTGCTGGGACCTCATCGATCGGCACGGGGTGACGATCTTCTACACGGCGCCGACCGCGATCCGCGCGCTGATGCGCGAGGGCGAAGGTTGGGTCAGGAAACACTCGCGCAAGTCGGTGCGCCTGTTGGGCAGCGTCGGCGAGCCGATCAATCCCGAGGCGTGGGAGTGGTATCACCGGGTGGTGGGCGATGAGCGTTGCCCGATCGTCGACACCTGGTGGCAGACGGAAACGGGCGGCATCCTGATCACGCCGCTGCCGGGCGCGACGCGCCTCAAGCCCGGCTCCGCGACCACGCCCTTCTTCGGCATCCGCCCCGCCATCGTCGATGCGAGTGGCAAGGAACTCGAGGGCGCCTGCGAGGGAAACCTGGTGCTGCTCGATTCCTGGCCCGGACAGATGCGCAGCGTGTACGGCGACCACCAGCGCTTCATCGACACCTACTTCAAGACCTTCCCGGGCACCTACTTCACGGGTGACGGCGCACGGCGCGACGAGGACGGCTTCTACTGGATCACGGGGCGCGTGGATGACGTCATCAACGTCTCGGGCCATCGCATGGGCACCGCGGAGGTCGAGAGTGCGCTGGTCGCGCACCCGTCGGTCGCCGAAGCCGCGGTCGTCGGCTACCCGCACGAGATCAAGGGCCAGGGCATCTACGCCTACGTCACGCTCAAGGCGGGCATCGAGCCCTCGCTTAAGCTGGTCGCCGAGTTGAGGCAAAGCGTGCGCGACGAGATCGGCGCGATCGCGATACCGGACGTGATCCAGTGGGCGCCCGGACTCCCCAAGACCCGCAGCGGCAAGATCATGCGGCGGATCCTCCGCAAGATCGCCGCGAACGAGGCCGACCAGCTCGGCGACACCTCGACGCTCGCGGACCCCGCGGTCGTCAAGCAGCTCGTGGAGCACCGCCCGCCGGGCTGAGGCCGGCGTCGCGGGGCGGCGGCCGCCACCTCCCGCCCGGCTCGGCGCGGCCGCAAATTCCCCGGACGGTGGCCGCCGCCCGCGCTAAACTGCGCGCCCTTTTTTCAGGTCGGGTCCCGCCATGCAGGTCGCTCGCGACGCCGTCGTTCTGCTCCACTACACCCTCACGAACGATGCCGGTGAGGTCCTCGACAGCTCCGAGGGCGCCGAGCCCCTCGCCTACCTGCACGGCGGCGGCAACATCGTCGTCGGCCTCGAGGAAGCGCTCGAAGGCAAGGTCGCCGGCGACAAGCTCAGCGTCGCCGTGCCCGCCGAGAAGGCCTACGGCGCGCACGATGCGAGCCTTATCCAGCAGGTGCCGAAGCGCGCGTTCCAGGGTATCGGCGAGGTCAAGGCCGGCATGCGCTTCACCGCGCAGACCGAACAGGGACCGCGCCAGGTGGTCGTGAGCCGCGTGGTCGGCGACATGATCACGGTCGACGGCAACCACCCGCTTGCCGGGCAGGCGCTCAACTTCAAGGTCGAGATCACCGACGTGCGCGCGGCGACCGACGAGGAACTCACGCACGGCCACGTGCACGGGCCGGGCGGCCACCCCCACGGCTGACGGGGCGGCGCGGTCGCGCCGCCGGCCCGTTTGCCAGCGCCCCGGCCTCAGGCCGCGAACGCGTAGCGGTGGAAGTCGAGACCGAGCGCGCGCGCGACCGCCTCGTGGGTCACCTTGCCGGCGTGCACGTTGAGCCCGCGCGCAAAGCCCGCATCGCGCGCCAGCGCCTTCTCCCAGCCGAGGTCCGCGAGCGCGCGGATGTACGGTAGCGTCGCGTTGGTGAGCGCGAAAGTCGAGGTGCGCGGCACCGCGCCCGGCATGTTGGTCACGCAGTAGTGGATCACGCCATCGACGACGTAGGTCGGCGCCGCGTGCGTGGTCGGCCGGCTCGTCTCGAAGCAGCCGCCCTGGTCGATCGAGATGTCGACCATGACCGCGCCCGGCTTCATTTTCTTGACCATTTCGCGCGTCACGAGCTTTGGCGCCGCAGCACCGGCGACCAGCACCGCACCGATCACCAGATCCGCATCGCGCGTCAGGCGCTCGATCGCATCGGTGGTCGAGTAGACAGTCTTGGCATTGCCACCGAACTGCAGCGCGAGTTCCCGCAGGCGCTTCGGCGAGCGATCGACGATGGTTACGTCGGCGCGCAGCCCCGTCGCCATCTCGGCCGCGTGCGCGCCGGAGACGCCGCCGCCGAGGATCACGACCTTGGCCGGGGCAACGCCCGGTACGCCGCCGAGCAGGACGCCGAAGCCGCCGTTCGCCTTCTGCAGCGACGTGGCTCCGACCTGCACCGACATGCGCCCGGCGACTTCGCTCATCGGCGTTAGCAGCGGCAGGCTGCCATCGGCCGCCGTGACCGTCTCGTAGGCGATCGCGGTCGCGCCCGAGGCGACCAGCGCCTGCGCCTGCGCGGCGTCGGCCGCCAAGTGCAGGTAGGTGAACAGCACCTGGCCCTTGCGCAGCATCCGGCACTCTTCCGCCTGCGGTTCCTTCACCTTGATGACGAGATCCGACGCATCGAAGATTTCCTTCGGCGTCGCCAGGATGCGCGCGCCCGCGGCCAGGTATTCGCCGTCACCCATGCCGATGCCGTCCCCGGCATGCGTCTCGACGACGACCTCGTGGCCGGCGGCGACGAGCTCGCGGACTCCCGCCGGGGTGAGACCTACGCGGTACTCGTGGACCTTTACTTCCTTCGGCACACCGATGCGCATCGCAGCTCTCCCCCAGACGTTGTGAGAACAACACTGTAGCGACGGCGGCCTGCCACGCTCTTGCAAATGCACCGCAACAATCGGGCATACTGCGCAAGATTCCAGCGAAATATCAAAGAAGACAGCAAGGATCTGCCAATGCAGCTCGACCGCTTCGACCGCGCACTCGTCCAGTCCCTGCAGCGCGAAGGGCGCATCACCAACAGCGAACTCGCCGCGCGCGTCAGCCTCTCCGAATCCGCGTGCCTCAGGCGCGTGCGCGCGCTCGAGTCGGCCGGCCTCATCGAGGGCTACGCGGCGCTGCTCAACCAGCAGAAGGCGGGTTGTGGCGTGAACGTGTTCGTCAGCATCACGCTCGAGCGCCAGGAGCGTGCCGACCTCGCCGCCTTCGAGCAGGCGGTGCGCAAGGTACCGGAAGTGATGGAGTGCTACCTGATGTCGGGCGAGTACGACTACCTGCTCAGGGTTGTCGTTGCCGACACGGCGGATTTCGAGCGGGTGCACAGCCGCCAACTGACGAGCCTGCCGCACGTGGCGCGCGTGCATTCGAGCTTCGCGCTGCGCACGGTGCAGAAGTCGCGGGAGCTGCCGGTCCGCTGAGCGGCCGGTTGCGACCTCAGGCGATCGTGTCGGGGCTGTGCAGCGCCTGCGCCCAGACGATGAGCTCCGCCATCGAATCGATGCCAAGCTTGGTGCGGATGTTGCGCTTGTGCGAATCGACGGTCGCCGGCATCACGCCCAAGTGCGCCGCGATGTCCTTCGCGCTCCAGCCGCTCGCGATGCCCTCGAGGATCTGCAGCTCGCGACCGCTCAGGTCCGCCGCGGTCGGGATCGGTGGCGCATCCGCCGCGCCGCGCTCGACCGCCCGTCCCTCGACCCAGCGCGAGCCGGCGAGCACCGCGCTGACGGCAGCGATCAAGGTCTCCGGGGAGGAACTCTTCGCGACGAAGCCGTCGGCACCGGCCGCGAGCACGAGGCGACCCCAGATGCGCTCATCGTGCATCGACATCACCAGAACGCGCGGCGGCTTCGCGCAGTCGCGAAACGGCGCGATCAGCGCGCGGCCGTTGTCCTCGCCGAGCGCGAGGTCGAGAATGACCAGATCGGGTGCATGCGTGCGCACCGCCGCGAGGGCATCGGCCGCGGTCGCGGCCTCCGCGCAGACGTGCAGCGCCGTCAGCGTTTCGAACACGAAGCGCAAGCCCGCCCGCACGACCTCATGGTCGTCAACGACGAGCACGCGAATCCGTGCCGGCACCGTCTCCATCAATTCCCCCCCGTTATGAAGGCTCTTTGCAGCGGTCGGGCGCGCAGCGATCTTATGTCGCATCGCGGCCCTACCCGGCGCATGCGCGCCGACCGGCGAGCGGGCGCCGAGACAGAAACTATACCGCGCACGCCCGGTCTCGCTCAGCCAGACAAACCTGCAAAAGAGCGCGCGGGATGCGGTCGCGGTCAGGTGAGTGACAGGCTAGGGGGCTATGGACGCTGATCGCGCCGCAGCAAGACTCGGATCGCAGTGCTCAGCGCCAGCGACGTACGAGTCGCGGTGAAAGTCCGGTCAAGAGCTCGTAGCTGACCGTGCCCGCGAGCGCCGCCGCATCGTCGATCGGCACGCCGCCGCCGATGAGGTCGACGTAGTCACCGACCGCGAGCGCATCCGCCGCGAGTGCGCTCACGTCGATCGTGGTCAGGTCCATCGA
Organism: Pseudomonadota bacterium; assembly: GCA_025355245.1. Lineage (GTDB taxonomy): Bacteria > Pseudomonadota > Gammaproteobacteria > Steroidobacterales > Steroidobacteraceae > CAIKZZ01. The sequence continues at coordinate 5,721 of JANXZZ010000024.1, forward strand.
AACGCGACCGACGACGGGCACGCGCATGCGGGCGGCGAAGGCGAAGCCGCGCCCACCGAGCGCGCGCGGGTAGCCGTCGGCGTAGCCGGCCCCGAGCGTCGCGATGCGCGCACGCGCCGGCGCGCGCCAGGTCGCGCCGTAGCCGACGCAGGCGGACTCCGCGAGCTCGCGGATCTGCAGCACGCGTGCCTCGAGCCGCGCAACCGGACGCATGGGGTTCACCCCCGACAGGAACGGGCGCCCGCCGTAGAGCGCGATGCCCGGGCGCACGACATCGCCGCGGAAGTCGGGCCCGAGCATGATCCCGGCGGAGTTGCCGATGCTGGTCGGCAGGGCTGGCAGGCCGGCGCGCAATTTCTGAAAGCACGCGATCTGCTCGACGTTGAGCGGATGCAGGACGTCATCGGCGCAGGCGAGGTGCGTCAGCAGCAGTTCGAGCTTGAGCGCGGCGAGGAGCGCCGGCTCCGCGAGCAGTGCCGCGACGTCGCCGGCGTCGAGTCCGGAGCGGGTCATGCCGGTGTCGAGCTGTAACGCCGCCGGCGCGCCGCCGCCGTGCTCGGCCCAGTCACGCACGTCACCAAGCGAGTTCAGGACCGGGATCAGGTGGGCTTCGCGGCACGGAGCGATGCCACTGCCCACGCCCTGCAGCACGAACACGCGGCTGTCGGGCAGCAGGCGCCTGAGCCGCAAGCCCTCGTCAAGCGTCGCCACGAAGAAGCTGCGACAGCCGACCGCCGCGAGCCGGCCGACGACCGGCCCGAGCCCGAGGCCGTAAGCGTCGGCCTTGACGACGGCCGCCACTTCGCTCGGCGCTGCGAGCGCCACCAGTGTCTCGTAGTTCGCCGCGAGCGCGCCGAGGTCGATCGTCAGGCGGGCGGGAGGCGCACCGCTGGAGGCGTGGGTCGGATCGCCGGGGGCGGCGGCAAGGTCGGGCAAAGCATGGCTCGAAGGGCGGAAGGACGTCTAGTCTAATCGAACGCACCGGCACCCGAACCGCGCGCGGCCGCTTCTGCGGCGCGCCCGCCTCTGCTACGGTGACAGGCCAACGTCCGGATGCTGGAGCCCTCGATGAACGCGACCGCGGATGCCCGTTTCGACACGGCGAACCTATACCGGGAAGAGGCCTACACCGATCGGCGGGTGGGCACCGTGCGCGTGCTGGTCCCGGTCAAGACCGACGGCAGCGCCGACACGGCCCGTGCCACGCTCTACGTCGGCCAGATCTCGGTCATGACGCCGATGGGAACGCTGCCGATCAGCTTCGAGCTTCCGGGGGCGACGCTCGCCGCCGCGCTCGATGAGTTCGCCGAGGCCGCCCGCGCGGCGGTCGACGAGGCGATGACCGAGCTGCAACAGATGCGCCGCGAAGCGGCGTCCTCGATCGTGATCCCGGAACCCGGCGCCGCGCCGCCGCCCGGCGGCCGCATCCGGATGCCGTGACGGCGAGCGCGCCGGCGGCAGGGTTCTGGCCGGGCGCGCCCTGCACGTGATGGCCTCGCTCAGCGCAACGATCCGGGGGTGGCGCCTGGCGGCAGCTCGAGGCGAACGGGAAGACCTTGGCAGTCATGCTCAGCGACGCTGAATCCGAGGCGCTCGTCCTCAGTCTCAGGGTTGCGACCGAGAGCGTGCTCTTCAACGTGCCGCTCGCAGTGCTGATCTCCTGGCTGTTGGTCCGCGCCCGTTTCGCGGGCCGCAGCCTGCTCGATGCCTTCGTGCACCTGCCGCTGGTGCTGCCGCCGGTGGTGGTCGGCTACCTGCTGCTGCTGCTCTTTGGCGTGCACGGTCCGGTCGGGGCGTGGCTTTACGCCACGTTCGGCGTACGCCTCGCCTTCACGTCCGGGGGCGCTGCGCTCGCGACCGCCGTCATGAGCCTGCCGCTCATGGTCCGCGCGATCCGGCTGTCGCTCGAATCGATCCCGGCGGGCCTCGAGGACGCAGCGCGCACGCTCGGCGCCGGTTCCCTCGATCGCTTCGCGACGATCACGCTGCCCCTGATGGCGCCCGGCATCCTCGCCGGCGCGGTCACCGCCTTCGCAGCGGGGCTCGGAGAATTCGGCGCCGTCATCACCTTCGCCGGCAACGTGCCGGGGGAAACGCAGACGCTGCCGCTCGCCCTGTACGCGGCGCTGCAGTCGCCGAGCGGCGAGTTCGCGGCGGCGCGCCTCGCGAGCCTGTCCTTCGCGCTCGGCTTTGGCGGCCTCGCGCTCGCCGAACTCCTGGCGCGGCGGCTGCGCCGGCGCCTCGGGCAGTAGCGCCGTGCTCGACGTGGACGTCACGGTGCGCCGCGGTACGTTCGAGCTCGCCGCGCGGTTCGCATGCCCGACGCCCGGGGTGGTCGCGCTGTTCGGCGCCTCGGGCGCCGGCAAGACCACGCTCGTGCACGCGCTCGCCGGGCTGCTTCGCCCGGCCGCCGGGCACATCCGCCTCGGCGCGCGCACGTGGTTCGATTCGGGCGCGGGCATCGAGCTGCCGGCCGAGCGGCGGCGCATCGGCTACGTCTTCCAGGACGCGCGCCTGTTTCCGCACCTCGAGGTCAGCGGCAACCTCGACTATGGCGCCAAGCGCGCGCCGCGCGCCGAGGCATTCGCGGACCGGGACGAGGTCGTGGCGCTGTTGGGACTCGGCGCGCTGCTCGGCCGCCGGGTGCATGAACTCTCGGGCGGCGAGCGCCAGCGCGTCGCGCTGGCGCGCGCACTGCTCGCGCAGCCACACCTGCTGCTGCTCGATGAACCGCTCGCGGCGGTCGACATCGCGCGCCGCGAGGAGGTGCTGCCCTACCTCGAATCGCTGCGCGATCGCTACGCCGTGCCGATGCTGTACGTGAGCCACCAGTACGAGGAGGTGCTGCGCCTGGCGAGCTCCGTGGTGCTCCTCGAGGCCGGCAAGGCGATCGCGAGCGGCACGCCCGCCGCGTTGAGCGCGCACCCGCGCCTGCGCGCGCTGATCGGTGCCGAGGCGGTGGGCGCCGTGCTCGAGGCGACGGTCGCTGGAGTCGAGCCCGCGGGCGGGCTCGCCCGCCTCGCGCTCGGCACGCAGGTACTGCGCCTGTCGCTGCCCGGGGCGGTCAGCGGCGCGCGCGTGCGTCTCAACATCCTGGCGCGCGACGTGATCCTCTCGACCGGGGCACCCCGGGGGCTGTCGGTTCGCAATGCTCTCGAAGGATCGATCGCCGCGCTTGCCGACGAGGACGGCGACTCGGTGCTGGCGACCGTCGCGGTGGGCGAACTCAGCCTGTACGCGCGCATCACGCGCGCGGCGGTCGAGGACCTCGGACTCCGGGAGGGATTGCCGGTGTGGGCGCTCGTCAAGGCCGCATCGCTCAGGACACAGGCATACACGCGCCGCGAACCCGGCGCAGCGGCCACGTCTAGCGATCAATAGGGTCCCGGAGGCCCGTCGGCGAGGCGCGCACGCGCGCTCGCGATCATCGGCCGCCGGTCGGCTGATGATTCGGGCAGCCCGCGCGGACACGCCGCGACCGAGCGGGCACGCGACGAAACGCCGCGAGCCAGACAAACGCGAAAGGCCGCTCGCGCGGCCTTTCGGGTGCGTTACCGCACGCGGCGCTTAGGGCCGCGCACCGTAATTACCAGCGACGCGGTCCGCCGCCGCCGCCGCCGCCACCGCCACCGCCGCGGTTGCCGCCACCGCCGCCGCCGCCGCCACCGCCGCCGGTGCGCTCCTGAGCTTCATTGACGCGCAGAGGGCGACCGCCCATGTTCTGCCCGTTGAGGCTCTGAATGGCGCGCGCCGCGTCGGCGTTCGACATTTCCACGAAACCGAAGCCGCGCGGGCGACCGGTGTCGCGATCATTGATAAGGGCCACCGACTCCACCTTGCCGTGCTGCTCGAACAGCTGGCGCACAGCAGCATCGTCCGCCGTAAACGGCAGGTTGCCCACATAAATCTTAGTCATTTGCGATCACTCACTGACGAGGTCCGGTGAACGCCGGAGCGATACACCTGGGACCAGAACTAACTGCGGAGGACGCTGTGCCGTAACCGCCGGCGCAGAGCCGGTTGCCACGGCAGCGGAGTCGACCGCCACCTTGGATCGAACACTCTTCGCTTTTGGTGTCAGCGCCGGAGCCGGGAACCCGGGCGGCAGGAGCCAGAAAAGGAGAAAGGGTCGCGAGCCGGGGGGCACCCTACAGGAATGCCAGTCAGAATGCCACCTTGCGGGGGTCCGGCCCACTTGCGGTGGTCACACCCGCGCATGGCACCCGCGCGGTCGCGGTTACCGGCAGGCCTAAGGGGTCTGCCGGAGCATCCCGAACAGGCGGCTTCGGAGGGCGGGCGCCAGCGACTCCGCGAAGCGACCGGTCAGGTGGTTGTCGTCGCGGTAGACCAGGATCCCGCGCTGGACCGCCGGGCACGAGCTGCCGAGACAGATGAGATCGCTGAGGTCGAGGAAGCGCACGTTCGCAAGCCCGCGCGCCGCCGCCCGCTCCGCGTCGAAGGCCGTCTCGTTGAGCGCGGTGGCTGCATCGAAATCGCAGCCCCCCTCGGCCGACCCGTCGCGAATCGCCTGCCGCACCACGCAGGCAGGGACGTCGAACGGCGGCAAGGGGCTGTCCCGCACAACGACAATCCGCGCGCCGAACCCGACCAGCCTTTCGAGCGTCCGCCGGGTGCCCGAACGCAGCGCCTCGCCCGTGATCGGTAGCTCCGCCCGGAAGCCGCGCATCGTGACGCCGGTGTAGCTCGCCATCAACACCACCGAGGGATGCAGTGCGATGATCTTCCCGATCGCGCGCTCCCGCCAGGCATTGCAGGCCTCGGTCCCGGCCGACGGCGGGTGCGGGCTGATGGCGCTCGCCGAGCACCCGGACTTGAGCACGGTGACGAGACGCCAGGCTTCGAGGTGGGTCGCGGTCCGCAGCGGATTGAACCACTGGATCGCGTGCGAGTCGCCGAATAGCACGGCCGTCTGCTGCGCGGCGGACTCGCCGAATTCGCAGCTCAGCACTTCCGTGGAGTTGCCCTGACTCACGCAGTCCTTGAGCGAAAGGTCGCCCACGTCGGTCTCCGCCGCGGCCAGCGATTCCAGGTTCCGGTTGAGGATTTGCTCGCGTGCAAGGGACAACAGCACGACAGCCGCGCCGACGGCCGCCAGCGTCGCGACGGCGGCGAGGAGCAAGGACAATCCCGAGCGCGCCCGGAGGTAGCGACTCGCGCGCACCGGGCGTTCCAGCGCACGATACGTCAGCATCGCAGCCAGCAGCGCAGCGAGA
>JANXZZ010000330.1 GCA_025355245.1 Pseudomonadota bacterium
AACTCGAGGACCTTGCCCTCGAGGTAGGAGGGATCGCGCACCGGACGCACGTCGACGAGCGAGCCCGGCAGGAACGCGCGGACGTTCTCGATCTCGACGGTGAAGCCGCCCTTGACCCGGCCGTTGATGATGCCGGTGACGACCTGCTGCTCGTTGAAGGCGGTCTCGAGCCGCGTCCAGGTGCGGGCCCGCTTGGCCTTCTCGCGCGACAGGCGCGTTTCGCCCGAGCCGTCCTCGACGGAATCGAGGGCGACCTCGACCTCATCGCCGGCCTTGACCTCGATCTCGCCCTTTTCATTCTTGAACTGGTCGATCGAAATGACCGCTTCGGACTTGAGTCCGGCGTTCACGATCACGTAATCCTGGCCGACCTCGACGATGAGTCCGTTCAGAATCTGGCCCGGGCGAAAGCGCTGGTTCGCCAGGCTCTGTTCGAACATGTCGGCAAAACTTTCGGTCATTTGATGTGTCTCATCCAGGACCAGGCGGTCCCTTCGGTTAGCCCTGGGGGTCCGCCGGCGTTGCCAGGTCGGGACCGCGAGGGGTCGTTGCTGTAAACCGGGGCGGCGCCCTCGCCCACCCCACCCTGGCCGGATACGCCGGCCTGGACTTTGGCGCGCCCGCAGCGGTCGCGCGAGGGCCTGAACCCAAGCGCGGCGAGCTCGCGAACGCGTAAATCCCGTCAAATCGCGAAGCCGTGCCTGCGGGTTTTGCCGGTCGGTCCCACGCGCCGCGTGGCACCTACCGAATCCCGTTCCGACGACTTCGCGAAAGGCCGGCGAGACTACCACCGAGCCCCTTATCTTTCAACTGCTTATGCAACGGGGCGCCGTGTGCCCGGTACCGGGAATCCTGACGCGCGGCCCTAGGCCCGGAGCCCCTCTGCAGCCGCGAGCGCGAGGATCCGCTCGATGACCTCCTCGGGCCCCAGGCCCGTCGAATCGAGGATCACCGCCCCCGGCGCCGCGATCAGCGGCGCCACCGCCCGGCCGCTGTCCCGGACGTCGCGGCTCGCAATCTCGGCGGCGACCGTCGCGAGTTCGACCGCCGCCCCTGCCTCCTTGAGCTGCCGGTAGCGCCTGCGCGCACGCTCGGTGGCGCTCGCGGTCAGGAATACCTTGAGCGGCGCCTCCGGAAAGATCACCGAGCCCATGTCGCGCCCGTCGGCGACGAGCCCCGGGGGCTCGGCGAAGCGCCGTTGCCGGTCGAGGAGCGCGCGGCGCACGGCCGCGAAGCTCGCGACCCGCGAGGCGCGCTCGCCGGCCGCCTCGGTGCGGATCTCGAGGCTCACGTCGCGCCCGTCGAGCTCGACCCGCGTCCCCCCCGTCGCCGTCATGCCGAAGCGCACGTCCATGGCCCCGGCCACCCGCGCGTGTCCCGCCTCGTCGTCGGGTCGAAGGCCCGCGCTCGCGCCGGCAACGCCGGTCAGCCGGTAGAGCGCGCCGCTGTCGAGGAGGTGCCAGCCGAGCGCGCCCGCGACCCGTCGGCTCACGGTGCCCTTGCCCGACCCGCTCGGGCCGTCGATCGTGATGACGGGAACCGCGCTCACCGGAGCTCGTCGATCGCGATCCCGGCGCCGCGCGCGAGCGCCGGGAAGCCCGGGAACGAGGTCGCGACGTTGGCAACGTCGTGGATGTCGATGCGGTCGTGCGCCTTCAGGGCCGCGACCGCGAACGCCATCGCGATGCGATGGTCGCCGTGACTGTCGACCGTGCCACCGCCCAAACGACCGCCCACGATCCGCATGCCGTCCGGGCGCGGGTCGGCCTCGATGCCGAGCGCGTGCAGCCCGGTCGCCATGACCGCGATCCGGTCGCTCTCCTTGACGCGCAGTTCCGCCGCGCCGCTCACGACGGTCACGCCCGCGGCCGCGGCCGCCGCGACGAACAGCACCGGAAACTCATCGATCGCGAGCGGCACCAGCGCGCGCGGCACTTCGATGCCGCGCAGCGCGCTCTTTTTGACGACCAGGTCCGCGACCGGCTCGTCGCCGAAGCGCCGCTCGTTGGTGAGGCGGATGTCCGCGCCCATCAGCTTCAGGATCTCGAGGACGCCGGTCCGCGTCGGGTTGACGCCGACGTCCTCGATCACGAACGCGCCTTCCGCCGCGAGCGTCGCCGCGACGATGAAGAACGCGGCGGAGGAGATGTCGCCCGGCACGCGCAGGCGGGTGCCGTGGAGGCGCTGCCCGCCGGCGATCGCAACGACGCCGTTGTGCGTGCGGACGTCGGCCCCGAACGCGCGCAGCATCCGCTCGGTGTGATCGCGGGTGACGGCGTGTTCGGTGATCTTGGTCTCGCCGGCCGCGTACAGGCCCGCGATCAGGATCGCGGACTTCACCTGCGCGCTCGGGACGGTGAGGTCGTAGTCAATCGCGGTGAGCGCGCCACCGCCCCGGATGCTGACGGGCGGGCGACCACCGGTCGTCTCGATGCGCGCGCCCATGAGCCTCAGCGGCATCGCCGCGCGCTCCATCGGCCGGCGCGTCAGCGAGGCATCGCCCGTCAGCGTCGAGTCGAAGCGCTGTCCGGCGAGCAGGCCCATCGACAGGCGCATCGCGGTGCCGGCGTTGCCCATGTCGAGCGCAGCCGTGGGCGCCGCGAGCCCGCCGAGCCCGACGCCGTCGACGACGACGCGCCCGGGTGCGGGCCGCTCGACGCTGACGCCCATGTTGCGCATCGCATTCAGGGTCGCCAGGCAGTCCTCGCTCTCAAGGAAGCCCTCGACCTCGGTCGTGCCTTCGGCGATCGCGCCCAGCAGCACCGAGCGGTGCGACACCGACTTGTCGCCCGGGATCACGATCGTGCCGCGCAGCCCGCCGCCCGCCTCGACGCGGTAGCTGGGCGTCTTCACGCTGCCGTCCCCGTCGCCGACGCGCTCATGTCACTGCACCGCGCGCGGATAGGAACCGAGCAGCTTGAACAGCGAGGCGAGCGACTTGATCTCGGCGAGCGCCTTCGCGACGTGGGCATCGCGCGCGTGGCCCTCGATGTCGACGAAGAACACGTAGTCCCACTTGCGACGGCGGGACGGGCGCGACTCGAGCCGCGTCATGCTGATGCGGTGCTTGGCGAGGGGTCCGAGGAGCTTCACGAGCGCGCCCGGACCCGCGGTATCGGGCGCCGACAGCAGGAGCGTGGTGCGATCGGCGCCCGAGGGCTCGAGGATCTTGCGGCCGACGACCAGGAAGCGCGTCGAGTTGTCGGCGCGGTCCTCGATCTCGGGTACGAGGATCGGCAGGCCGTAGACCTCGGCCGCCGCCTCGCCTGCAATCGCGGCGGTGCCTTTCTCGTCGCGCGCCCGGCGCGCGGCCTCGGCATTGCTCGCGACCGGGATGAGTTCCACGTGCGGCAGCGTCTCGGTCAGGAACCCGCGGCATTGCGCGAGCGACTGCTGGTGCGAGCAGATGCGCTCGATCTTCTCGAGCGAGGCGACGTGGCCCATCAGGTGCTGGTGCACGCGCAGCTCCACCTCGCCGCAGATCTTGAGCGGCGAGGTGAGGAACATGTCGGCCGTGTGGCTGACGGTGCCCTCGGTCGAGTTCTCGATCGGCACCACGCCGAAGTCGGCGACCCCGGCCTCGACCTCGCGGAACACTTCGTCGATGGCGGCCAGGGGCAGCGCGCGCACCGAGTGCCCGAAATGCTTCAAAACGGCCTGCTGCGTGAACGTGCCCTCGGGCCCGAGGAACGCGATCTTGAGCGGCTCCTGCTGCGCGAGGCACGCGGACATGATCTCGCGGAACAGCCGCACCATCTCCTCGTTGCTGAGCGGCCCCTGGTTGCGCGCAATGACCTGGCGCAGCACCTCCGCCTCGCGCTCGGGCCGGTAGAACTCGGCGGTCGCGGTACCGGCGGCGCGCTTCGAGGTACCCACCGCCTGCGCGATGCGCGCGCGCGCGGCCAGCAGCTTCTGCAGCTCTTGGTCGATGCCGTCGATCTCGGCGCGGATGCGCGCGAGCGCGGGGTCGACGCGCGGCTTCGCGGTCTTCGGCGTCGCGGCTTTCTTTGCGGACTTCCTGGAGGCCATGGGCTCGCTCATGCGATGAGGCGCACTGACAGCACACCCTCGATCGTGCGCAGCCGCTCGACGACGGCGTCCGGTACCGCGGCGTCGGTGTCGATGATCGTGTAGGCGATGTCGCCGCGCGACTTGTTGAGGAGGTCGGCGATGTTGAGTTGCGCGCCCGCGAGCGCGGTCGAGATCTGGCCGACCATGTTGGGCACGTTGGCATTCGCGATCGCGAGGCGCCAGGTGTTGGGGAGCCTCGGCATCACGGCTTCCGGGAAGTTGACCGAGTGCCGGAGGTTGCCCTGCTCCAGGAACTCGCGCAGCGTGTCCGCGACCATCACCGCGCAGTTCTCCTCGGCTTCGCCGGTCGAGGCACCGAGGTGCGGGAGTGCGATGACCTTCGGATGGCTCTTACTCGCGGCCGTCGGAAAATCGGTCACGTAGGCGGACAGGTGGCCGGCATCGAGCGCCGATAACACGTCGCCCTCGTTGACGATCTCGGCACGCGCGAAGTTGAGGAGCGCGGAGCCGGGCTTCAAGAGCTTGATGCGCGCCGCGTTCACGAGCCCGCGGGTCGCCGCGACCGCGGGCACGTGCAGCGTCACGAAGTCCGAGCGCGCGAACAGATCGTCGACCGAGAGCGCCTGGGTGACCCCCGCGGACAGCTGCCAGGCGCGCTGCACGGTGATCTGCGGGTCGTAGCCGAGCACGCGCATGCCGAGCGCGTGCGCGGCGTTGGCGACCTCGACGCCGACGGCACCGAGGCCGACGACGCCGAGCGTGCGGCCCGGGAGCTCGTAGCCGACGAAGCGCTTCTTGCCGGACTCGACCGCGGTCTCGAGCTCGGCGCCCTCGCCCGCGAGCCCGCGGACGAAGTCCCAGGCCTGACAGACGTTGCGCGCGGCCAGGAGCAGCGAGGCGATCACGAGCTCCTTGACCGCATTCGCGTTCGCGCCCGGCGCGTTGAAGACCGGGATGCCGCGTTTGGTCAGCGCCGCGACCGGAATGTTGTTGGTGCCGGCGCCGGCGCGCGCGACCGCGAGCACGGTCGGTCCGAGGTTAAGCTTGTGCATGTCGGCGGAGCGCACCAGCACCGCGTCGGGCTCCGCGATGCCGGGCGCGACCTGGTACTTGTCCGGCGGCAGGCGCGCGAGGCCGCTCGCCGAGATCTGGTTGAGGGGCAGGATCCGGAACATCGCGGGGGCCTCCTGGCGGTCAGCCGTGGCGCTTGGCGAAATCGCGCATGAACGCGACCAGCGCCTCGACGCCCTCGAGCGGCATCGCGTTGTACAGGCTCGCGCGCATGCCGCCGACCGAGCGGTGGCCGTCGAGATTGGTGAGTCCCGCCGCCGTCGCCTCGCGCGAGAACGCGCTCTCGAGCGCGGCATCGCGCAGCCGGAACGGTACGTTCATCCACGAGCGCGAGGATTTCTCGATCGGGTTCGAGTACCAGTCGGAGCCGTCGATGTAGCCGTAGAGGAGCGAGGCCTTGGCAAGGTTCCTGGCACCCATCGCCACCAGCCCGCCCTGCGCCTTGATCCAGCGGAACACGAGTCCCGACAGGTACCAGGCGAAGGTCGGCGGCGTGTTCAGCATCGAGCCCTCGGCCGCGACCGCCTGGTAGTCGAGCACTCCCGGGAGCGTCGACCGCGCGCGGCCGAGGAGGTCGTCGCGGACGATGACCACCGTGAGACCGGACGGACCGATGTTCTTCTGCGCGCCCGCGTACAGGAGCCCGAAGCGACTCACGTCGAGGGGCCGCGACAGGATCGTCGAGGAGACGTCGGCGACCAGCGGCACCGAGGCCGCCGGGATGAAGTGGAACTCGACGCCCGAGATCGTCTCGTTCGGCGTGTAGTGCAGGTAGGCCGCGCCCGGCGTCGGCCGCCAGCCCGATTCCGCCGGGATCGCGAAGTAGTCGGAGGCCTTGCCGTCCGCGACCACGTGCACGTTCGCGTGGCGCTTCGCCTCGGCGATCGCCTTGGTCGACCAGGCGCCGGTGTTGACGTAGTCGACGGTGGCGCCGACGGGCGCCAGGTTCAACGGGATGCCCGCGAACTGAAGCGTCGCGCCGCCCTGCAGGAACAGCACCTTGTAGTCGGGCGGGACCGAGAGGAGATCTCGAAGGTCCGCCTCGGCCTCGCTCGCCACGGCCACGAAGGCTTTGCTGCGGTGGCTGATCTCCATGACCGACATGCCGGAGCCGCGCCAGTCGAGAAGCTCCGCGCGTGCCTGCTCGAGCACCTCGAACGGCAGCATGGCCGGTCCCGCCGCGAAGTTATAAACGCGCATTCCGCCTCCGCCGCGCGGCCATCCTCGCCGCGCTCCGATGGTACCGGCTTGGGCGGCATTGTGCACCGCGGCAGAGGGCTCAGGTCGCGGCGGGTTCCCCCGGCGCCGCGCTCGGGGGCTCGGGGGTCGGCTCCTCGTCGAGCGTCTCGTCGCCACCCTCGAAATGCTGCACGCGGGCGAGGCCGACCAGCAGGTCCGCCTCGTCGAGGCGCATGAGCCTGACTCCCTGGGTGTTGCGGCCGAGCACGGAGACCTGCGCGACGGCAGTCCTCACGAGCGTCCCGCCGCGGCTGATCAGCATCACGTCATCGCTCGGCAGCACCTGCAGCGCGCCCACCATGCGGCCGTTGCGCTCGGAGAGCTGCAGCGCGATCACGCCCTGCCCGCCGCGGCCGTGCAGCGGAAACTCGGCGACCTCGGTCAGCTTGCCGTAGCCGTTCTCGGAGGCGGTCAGGATGGTCCCCTCGCGCAGCACGATCAGCGAGTTCACTTCCTGGTCGTCGGTGAGCGCGATGCCGCGCACCCCGGCCGCCTCGCGACCCATCGGCCGCACCTCGTCCTCGGGGAAGCGGATCGCCTTGCCGCCGCTGGTGCAGAGCATGACCTCCTTGCCACCGTCGGTGATGTCGACGCCGACCAGCCGGTCACCCGGGTCGAGCGTGACCGCGATGATGCCGGCGGCACGCGGCCGGGAGAAGGCCTCGAGCGGCGTCTTCTTGACGGTGCCCTGGCTGGTCGCCATGAACACGCAGCGATCCTCCGGGTAGTCGCGGATCGGCAGCATCGCGTTGATGCGCTCGCCCTCCTCGAGCGGCAGGAGGTTCACGATCGGCTTGCCGCGCCCGCCGCGCCCGGCGAGCGGCAGCTGGTAGACGCGCAGCCAGTAGACCCGCCCGCGGTTCGAGAAGCACAGCAGCGTGTCGTGAGTGTTCGCGACGAACAGCTTGTCGATCAGGTCCTCTTCCTTGAGGTCCGAGGCCGCGCGCCCGCGGCCGCCGCGGTTCTGGCGGCGGTACTCGGTGATCGGCTGGCTCTTCGCGTAGCCGTCGCGCGACAGCGTGCAGACGACCGGCTGGTCCTCGATCAGGTCCTCGGTCGTGAGGTCCGAGTGATCGACGTTGATCTCGGTGCGCCTCGGATCGGCGAACTCG
>JANXZZ010000003.1 GCA_025355245.1 Pseudomonadota bacterium
ACCGGCGCGGCGGCGGGCGACGTGACGGTTGCCACCACGGGTGTCACCGTCACCAACTCGCCAGTCGCGCTCAGCGGCAGCGGCGTGACGGCGGTCAATTTGACACCGGCGAACTGGTTCCCGGCGGCGTTGCCGGGTGCTGGCGCGGGCGGACCGACGCAGACGTTCACGCTGGCCAACAGCGGCGCGGTTACGACGGCAACGATCGGCACACCGGTGCTGACCGACCTGACCGGCAATGCGACGACGGAGTTCACGATCCTGACCCGCGGCACGACGTGCGGCTCGACAGTGCACACACTGACGGCAGGGCAGAATTGCGTGATCGTCGTGCGGTTCACGCCGGCGGCGAACGATGTGCCGGCCGCGACGCCGGCGGCGGTGCTCACGACGACCGAGGGGACGGGGGCGGCGGCGGTCAGCCAAAGCGCGCTTCTGAACGGGACCGTCAACTAGAGTCGGTACGCAAGACGATTGAGATAGACCCGAGTGCTGCCTGCGGCGACCCCGCAGGCAGCTTTTTTTTGGGGCCGGCCTTTCCGCAGTCGAGCCAGCCCGGGCGTCGCGGACAAATCTCGCCTCGGCACCGTTGATGCGGCGATGCAGCGATGCGGCATGCCCCGTCGCCCATTTCGATCTCTCTACGGTCGGCGCCCCGGCTGACCCGGCAGCGCGCCGTTCCGCGGGTGAAGGCTGCGCCGCGGCGCGCGGCTGCTCCTCGCGTGCGACAAAAAAGTCTTGGGATTCAGGAACCTTCACGTTATGTTTTGGATCTCACCAAGAGCGCGTGCCGGCGTGTAAGGTGACACCATGAAGACGATGCCAATGACCGACCGACTCCGACTTCGTGTGCGACTCGCCACGCTGCTCGGGCTGCTCGTCGGCAGCGCCGTGGCGCTTGCGGGAACGACTTCCTCAGCGGCCGGGACAGTCGCCGCGGCACCGCCGTCGCGGACGGCGCCCGTCGTTCAGCACAGCCAGCGGGGCGAGCTCTACTACGCGCGCCGCTTTGGCGTCGATAATCTCGAGGTGCACTACACCTCGTCCGGTTCGTCACTCGAGTTTCGCTACCACGTGCTCGATCCGGACAAGGCCATGATTCTGGCGAGCAAGAAGTCGCAGCCGGTGATGACCGATCTCAAGAGCGGTGCGAAGCTCGGCGTGCCGATGATGGAAAAAATCGGCGAACTGCGTCAGCAGGTCTCGAAGCTCGAGCGCGACCGCGCCTACTGGATGGTCTTTGCAAACCCCGGTAAGCGCGTCAAGCCGGGCGACCGAGTGGACGTGCAGGTGGGTGCCTTCCACGTGTCCGGCCTCACGGTCCAATGACGATCTCACACCGCGGCGCCGGGCGTCGCGATACACAGGACTCGACGACTATGAACAATGACGCGATCAGGTCCCGTTCGACGCTCGCGCTCGGCTTGACGCTGGTACTGGCTGTCACCGCCGCGGCCGCCGCGCCGGGCAGTCAAATGCCGATCTCCGGCTCCCGCCCGCAGCCGCCCGCTGCCGCGAAGCCCGCCCCGCCGGCGCCGCCACCGAAGCTGCCGGCCCTGGCGGCGGCGGAGATCGCCGATCGCAACGCGAGCGCCCGCGGCGGCCTCGCCAAATGGCGCGCCGTCCAGTCGATCGAGATGGGCGGTCAGCTCGACGCCGGTGGCAAAGCCGACGCGCTGCTTCCCTACACAATGCAGAGCAAGCGTCCTCACAAGCAGCGCTTGACGCTGATGTTTGCAGGGACCACGGCCGTGCAGGTGTACGACGGCGAGAAGGGCTGGAAACTGCGCCCCTACCTCGGCCGCAACGAGCCGGAGCCGTTCTCGGCGGAGGAGCTCAAGGCGAGCGCCCAGGCGCCCGAGATCGAGGGCGCGCTGCTCGGCTACGCCGCCAAGGGCAGCAAGCTCGCAGTCGATGGCACCGAGACCGTGGACGGTCAGGCGACATACCGGCTGAAGCTCACCACGTCGGACGGCCGCGTGGAGCGCCTCTGGATTGACGGCAAGACGTTCCTCGAAGCCAAAATCGAGGACAATCCGCGTCGGTTGGACGGCAAGATGCACGCCGTCGAGACTTACTACCGTGACTACCACACGGTGGATGGCCTGGTCCTCCCCTATACGCTCGAGACGCGCGTCGAGGGCGTGCGCCAGCCCCACAAGATGGTCGTAGAAGGTTGCCGTGAATCCCGTGCTCGATGACGCGCTCTTCGCCAAGCCCGCGCCCGCCGCCGCAGCTCCGGGGGCGAAACCCGTGAGTCGTGCGCTCGCCGCGGCCGCGGACGCGGCGGTCTCCAAGACACCATGAGGCCCTTTTCCATGCGCGGCGTCACTTTTCATGCGCCCACGCCCGGCGTCGCCGCTCTTGCGCTCGTGCTGATGACGTTGGTTCCCGCGGGCGGTACCGCGTTGGCGGCGGACGGAACGGTCGCGAGCACTGCGACGGCCGCCGCGCCCCGCCTGCAGCGTTCGCTCGCCCACTACGTCGTGCCGTCGGTCAACATGATTCGCGAAGATGGCAAGGCCGTGCGGCTGCAGGATGAGTTCGCCGACCAGCGTCCGATCGTGCTGAATTTCATTTACACGAGCTGCAATGGCATCTGCCCGATGCTGAGCCAGACGCTCTCTATGCTGCAGCGGAGCCTCGGCAAGGACCGCGACGCCGTCCGCATCATTTCTGTTTCCATCGACCCCGAGCAGGACACTCCCGCGCGACTCACGGAGTACGCCAATCAGTTTCATGCCGGTCCCGAATGGCATCACTACACCGGAACGACGCAGGCGAGCCTCCAGGTGCAACGAGCATTCAACGTTTACCGCGGGGACAAGATGTCGCACACCCCGGTAACGCTCATGCGGCCGGCGCCCGGCAAGGATTGGGTGCGCTTTGACGGCTACGCGAGCGCGGAGGACCTGCTTCGCGAGCTGCCGCAGCCGATCGCATCGCGCTGAGCGCGAGCAGCGGATGAACGGCGACGCGACGATTTTGGGCCGCACGCTCGCGCGAGCCTTGGTCGGCCTCGCGTTTCTGGCGCTATTTGGCGCCGGCGCCGTGTCGGCAAGGACCGCGCGCGGGACTCCGACACCGGTCATTTCCGCAGTCGGCGAAAAACTCTATCTAAGTGGCGTATTGCCATCGGGTGCGCCGTTGCGTGGCGAGCGCGATTCGGGTGCGGCGGTCGAAGGCCTCCGCGCCGCGTGCGTCAGCTGCCACCGGCGCAGCGGACTCGGCGCATCTGAAGGGCGCATCCTGATCCCGCCGATCACCGCGAAATACCTGTTCCGCGAGCGTGTACTGCAGTCGGACGACCCGGAACTGCACGGCGGCGAAACGCTGCCGCCAAGACGCAGCCCCTACACGGACGAGTCACTCGCGCGCGCGATCCGCGCGGGCGTCGGCCCGGACGGCCGGAGATTCGACGCGCTGATGCCGCGCTTTGACCTCGATGACGCGACGACTGCCGAGCTGATCGCCTACTTAAGGCAGCTCTCGGGCGGTCGTGTGCCCGGTGTCGGCGCTGAGACACTGCAGTTCGCGACCGTCATCACGCCGGATGCCGATCCCGCGCGCCGCGCCGGCACGCTGGCGGTGCTCGACAAATTCTTCGGCACGAAGAACATGTTCTTTCGCGGCGAGAGCCCGCCGCTGCAATCCGCGCGCAACATCCACTATCGCATCAAGCGCGACTGGCAGCTGCATGTCTGGGAACTCCACGGCGCAGCGGACACGTGGGAGCAGCAGCTGCGCGAGCGTATGCGAGGCGAGCCCGTGTTCGCGCTGATCTCCGGTGTCGGTGGCAGCAACTGGGCACCCGTGCATCGTTTCTGCGAGACCGAGAAGGTCCCGTGCATCCTGCCGAACGTCGACCTGCCGGTCGTGGCGGAGGGTGATTTCTACTCGATCTATTACTCGCGCGGCGTGCTCCTCGAATCGCAGCTGCTTGCTCACCGACTGGCCGCCTCCGACGCGACCGGGATCCACCGCGTGGTGCAGGTCTACCGAAACGGTGACATTGGTGCCGCGGCCGCGGCGGAGCTGCACGCGGCGCTCGCGGCGCGCGGCCTCGCAACGATCGAACGGGCGTTGCCCTCGTCAGGCTCGCCGCGGCAACTTGCCGGCGCCCTCAAAGATGTCGGTGCCGCGGACGCGGTCGTGCTCTGGCTCCGAGCCGACGATATCAAGGCGCTACCGGCGCAGGCGCCGGGCGCCGGGCGGGTGTTCGCCTCGGGTCTCATGGGCGGCCTTGAGCGAGCGCCCCTGCCGGACGCCTGGCGTGCGGCGACCGAGTTCGCATACACCTTCGACCTGCCGGCCGCGCGCGGCGTCAGGATGAACTACCCGCTCGGCTGGTTCGCGATCCGCCACATCGACGTCATCGACGAGCGCGTGCAGACCGACACTTACTATGCCTGCGTGATTCTCGCCGAGACGCTCGGACCCATGCTCGACAATTTCGTCCGTGACCATCTGATCGAGCGGCTCGAGACGATGATGAGTTCGCGAATACTGAACGGCTATTACCCGCGGCTCGGGCTCGGGCCCGGCCAGCGGTTCGCATCGAAGGGGGGGTACCTCGTTCATTTTACCGACGCCCAGGGACCCAAGATCACAGCGGACGGCCCGTGGGTCGTACCCTGATTTGCGCGCAGGCGAGGAAATGTGGAGCTCACGAAATGAACACTTACGAAAGACCGGCAATCCATCGGATCATCGCCAGCCTGCTGCTCGCCGCTATTTCAAGCATGGCGGTCGCGCGTGAGAAGGCAATCGACCTGAAACTCACCGCCGCGCAGATCGTCGACAAGAACGTCGCCGCGCGCGGCGGACTCGAAGCGTGGCACAAAGTCGACACGATGATCGAGATCGGGCACCTCGAGACCACAAACGCTGCGGCGCCGCTCGTCCCATTCGTGCTGCAGTTGAAGCGCCCCAACAAGTCCCGCTTCGAGATTCATTCGCAGGATTCGACGTCGGTGCGCATCTTCAACGGCACCACCGGTTGGCGAGTGCGACCGCAGCGCGGCGGCGTACCGGAGTTGACCCCGTTCACCCCGACCGAGGTAAAGGCCGCGCTCGACGCACCCGGTATTGATGGCCCGCTCTTCGACTACCTTGCCAAGGGAGTGAGCGTTGACCTCGACGGCATCGACGAGATTGACGGCCACAAAGCCTTCCGCCTTGCCGTATTCCTGGCCTCCGGCGCCGCCCGACACATTTGGATCGACGCCACCACCTTCCTCGACGTGAAGTCCGACCGCAAGGTGCAGACGGCGACCGGGGAGAGCGTCGTGACGGTCGCCGTCCGGAACTACAAGTTGGTTAACGGGCTACAGATTCCGCACACAATCGAGACCATCGGCGCCGCGGGACACGGTTCCGAGAAGATGGTCATCGAGCAGGTCATCGTGAATTCCCCGCTCACCGATCACGTGTTCACGCGCCCGAACGTCCCGATGCGCGCGCCGGTGAATCCGATGGTCGGAGCCGGACCGCAGCGCATGCCGGCATTCCCGGCGCCCATCGCGCCCTCCGCCCCGCCGAGCGCCCCGAGTCAACCGCCCGGCCCGAATCCGCAGTGAGGATGCCGCGCTCTGCGACCCGCCGCGGTCGTCCGGCGGGTGGGGGGAGAGGTTGTACTTCACATAGTGGGGGCGGGTTTCCGGGTAGCGGCAGCTGCCAGATCGCCCCCGCACGAAGAATCGGCGGACCTGTCGAAAAGTCTTACACTGATTGCGCCGGGTCAAATGTATATTGTTGATTTCATTGATAATTACTTAGTGGCTCGTGTTTTGCATGCTCTTAGCCCAAGCAGGACTTTGATCGTCAAATTTCTAGGGGAATGTGACATGCGCTCGCTCACTCTTGCCGCTCTGACAGCCGCCGCGCTCGCGACCGCGAGCCTTGCACACGCCGACGTGATCGAGAACGCCACTCTGGTCTACGCGGGCGACGGCTCCAGCGCCACGTTCGTCGGCACGATTGATTTCTCCAACGACTTCACGACGGTGAATGCGGTGAACGGCACGCTTACCGGCACTGACTTCGCGGTGTCGCCGGACGCCATCAGCCAGGCATTTCCGGTCGATCTGACGGTGTTCGGAACCAACACCTACTTCTTCACCGATTCGCTGGGCTCGGTCGGCAATCCCTTTGACGCGCCGAACGTCATTGCCTTCGACTACGACTACACCGCAACGGGCGTTTCCATTGACGCGGGCCTTAACAACAACAACACGAACTACCTGCAAATCGGCGACGCCGGCGCTTACCCGTACGACTACCTGACGTCCGGTACGCTGACCCCGACGTCGGTGCCTGAACCGGCGACGCTGTCGCTGCTCGGCCTCGGCATGCTCGGCGCTGCTGCCGCGCGCCGCCGCCGGCGCAACGCCGAGTAATTCGACGCACGTCCGAGCGTTTGCAGGCACCGGTTTCGGTGCCTGCAAATCCGGCGCACGGTTCGTGCCGCAGTAGCCGGCAAGCGATATGAGTACGACGGGTCATCGCGTTGTTTCCCCGAATCCACCACCGTCGCCGCCTCTACCTGCAGTCACCTGGTGCACCGCGTTGATTGGCCCGTGTACGATTGCTTCCGTGCAGCACCGAAACGCCGGTTCCGCGATCGAGCACCGTGATCGCGCCATGCGGACCGGGCTGTCTGCTACCCCGTGAAACCGTCAGGCGCAGAACGATAGGTCGCGCGCACGAGCGTGCGCGCCGCCGCCATCCGACGCGATCCTAGGAGATGACCGTATGTTTGCAAAGTCTTGCCGCTCGGCGCTCATCGCAGCCTTGGTTGCGGCGTCTCTCGGTCCTGTCGTCGCAATGTCTGCCGAGGAAGGCGCCGCGTCCAAGCCGGACGATGCGGCGAGCTACAGCCTCGGCGTCATGTTCGCGACGCAGTGGCGCGAGGCCGGGATTGCCGTTGGACTTTCCGAGCCGGCGCTGCTGCGCGGTATCCACGATGCTCTCAATGGCAAGGCCGCAACGGACGAAGACCGCGCGAACGCGAGCGCGTACTTGAAGACTGCGTACGAGGCTTTGGGCGCACACAACGAGACGGTCGCGAAAGCGTTTCTCGCCAAGAATGGCAAGGAGCCCGGCGTCAAGACGACCGCCTCGGGCCTGGAGTACTCCGTCGTGGCGGCCGGCGATCCGAAGGCGGCCGCGGCCGGCGCCAATGATCGCGTGACTGTGCAGTACCGCGGCAAGCTGATCGACGGCACTGAATTCGACAGCTCGTTCGCGCACGGCAAGCCGTCCGTGATCCGCCCGGCGTCGGTGATCCCCGGATGGCGCGAGGTGCTCGCTCTGATGCCTCCGGGCGCCACGTGGAAAGTGTTCGTTCCCCCAGCGCTTGGCTACGGCGTTTCACCGCCGCCGACGATTCCGCCGAATTCGCTGCTCGTATTTGATATCGAAATCGTGAGCATCGAGACCGCACCGGCTGCGCCGGCAGCGCCGGAAGCGGCGACACCGAAAGCGGCACCCGCGCCGGCTCCAGCCGCGGCCCACTGATCGTCCACCGTCCGGCGAGGCGAACGTACGGCGGCCAGGCCGAGCAGGAACTGCGGCGGGAGCGCGCCGGTCACTTCGCCGGCCGTGCAACGAATCTAGGATAAAACACTACAGCACGAGGGAAGTGCTGTAACAAAACTACCGTTAACTCGGTAGATCTTGGTCGGGCGAGACGCTCACGCCGCTCGCGACCGCGATCGCGGCCAACGTCAGCGCGACGAGCGACCGGCGCGTCGAGCCTCGGCAACGCGCATCCGAGAGAGGGTTCACTCCGAATCATCGTACGCGCCAGGTGCGCCGCGGGTGGGAGGACGAATTACTGCAGTAGCTGGGCAACACTGTAGTGAGTAAAGGGAAACTCTCAGTGTCACGGGGCGACGAGGCGATCGCGGTCGCAGTCGGCGCACGCGCGACTGGCGTGCTCAAACTTCGGAAATTGATCGCAGAGACGGCTTGCCGCGGCCGCAGAGCCGCGCGACCCCGTCCCCCTCTTTTAGCGGCGGACGCCCGCGCCCCGCCAGGAGATGCTCGTGTGGCATCGCCCGCAATCCTTGCCGAAGCCGCCGTCGTGGACATCGTCGCGCGCGTGACAACCGCCGCAGTCGGTCGGTAATTTCACTTCGTCGGGCGGCTTTACGTGGCAACGGGCGCAATCGAGCTTGGCGTGGGCGCCTTCCAGCGCGAAGTGCGTCGCCTTGCCGTGATCAAACTGCCAGAACTTCCAGCCGTTCGGGTTGTGGCAGCTGGCGCAGTCGGTCCCGAGGTGCCCGTGATGC
>JANXZZ010000290.1 GCA_025355245.1 Pseudomonadota bacterium
GGAACAGCGGCGTGTCGCGCTCGTTGCGATTGCAAAAGCAGCGGCCGCAGGGGCTCTTGCCACAGCAGTCGTTGTAGGAGATCACGTAGTCCTTGCCGTCGCCCGGGTTGTGGCAGGTGCCTATCCACGTGACGGCGGACATGTCGGTGCCGGGCGGGCACGTGCTCTGTGATCCGCCGCAGCAGCCGCACAACCAGCCGTCGATCGCGCAGTGCCGCCAGTAGTCGCAGGAGGCGGGATCCCCCGGGTCGGCCCCCGGCGTGGCGTTCGTCGCGCCGGGCTTCGGCTCCGCCGGGCCCGGCGCGGCGCCGCGCGCCACGGGGAGCAAGGGTACGGTGACGGCACCGACCAGCAGCGCGCCGAGGCCGGCGAGCAGGCTGCGACGCGACGTGCGACGCGCCAGCGCCCGTGTCGAGCCCTCGGAAATCGAATCCAGCCACTTCATGGGTATTGCCTCACTGCAGCCCCTGCCATGCCGGTCACGCCGCCCGCTTCCCGGCGTGCGCCTCGAGATAGTCCTGCAGCGACGCCACCCCGAGCCGCTTGGCCTCGAACAGGCTCTCCAGGTGCTCGCGCGAGTTGATGAGCCCACGGGCGCGCAGGACACCCTGCGCGTCGATCAGCACGGCGTACGGCAGTCGGTTGACCTGGTACGTCATGCCGAGCGGCGCCGATACGACGTACGGAAACGCCTCTAGTCCCTGCGCCCGCACGAAGGCCCGCTGGTCCGCGAGGTCGCCGTCGCTGGCGAGCACGATCTGGAGCTTGCTCTGCTCCGACCTGCGGCTCGACTTGAGTACCGGCAGCAGCGCCTTGCATACCGGACAGGTCGGCGAGACGAACACGATCAGCGTGTCGCGCTGGTCGCTGCGCGGCGCGCCGAGCGAGAGCGGCCGTGCCTCGAGATCGACCACGTCGACCACGGGCGCGAGCTCGCCGACCTTGAGCCCTTTCGCGAGCATCAGCGCGCCGACCGGCGTGATCCGCTCATGGAGAACCCCGAGCTGCCGCGCCAGCGCCAGCACGACGAGCGACAGCCCGATGACGAGCACCCACAGCACGAGGTTCGAGACGGCGAGCGCGCTCACCGCGCACCCCTGAGCGCCGCGGAGCGCGGCATGACCTGGCCGAGCAGCCGGTCGAGCGTCAGGTACAGCAACACCGCGACCGCCAGGCCACCCGCGATCGTCAACACGTCGATCGCGTCGAGCGTGCGCGGTGACCAGGGCATGGCAGCGACCCCGAGACAGGCCGCCAGCAACAGATTGCGCCACACCATCCAGCCCGCGATCGACCTGCGGTTGCCGGCTCCGGCGCAGCCGCAGTCGAGATCGCGCCGGCCGCGCGCCAGGTTGAGCGCGATACCGCCTGCATAGGCGATGAGCAGCACGATCCCCGCCACGGCCGCCGCCCGCCGGCTCGGCTCCCACGGGAGTGCCGCCGCGATCGCCAACTCGAGCATCGGCACGGCCCATGCGATGCGCCCGCTCACGGCCGCCGGCAGCACGCGATACGCGACAAACACGGCCGTGAACTCAGACACCGAGCGCGCCTTGTGCCAGGCCGCGCTCGCGAACAAGAGCGCGAGGGCGGCGACGAGCAGGATGCCGGGGCTGGGGTCGAGCACGCGTGTCGCTCAGGGCGTGAGCAGCAGTATCGGTGTGGTGGCGACGTGCTCGACCGTGCGCAGCAGCTTGGCCGTAGCGGGGTCGTAGACGTCGATGTCGCTGCTGTCGGCGAAGGCGCTGAAAAGCAGCGGCCGCGCGTCGACCGACAGCTGGATCGAGGTCGCCGGCGCGCGCAGCGCGATGCGCGCCACGCGCTGCTGCGAGCCGAGGTCGTACACCCAGATCTCCTTGCCCGGATCCTTGCGCGTCTCGCGGCTGCCCTGGTGCATGATTGCGTAGAGGCGGTTCTGGCCGATGTGCAGCGCGAGCATCTGCACCCCGCCCGGACGCCAGCCTTGCTTGCGCTCCGCCTCCGAAGTCAGCCACCAGCCCTGGCCGACGACCGGCGTGCCGATTGCCGCCTGCACCGGCAGGATGCGGCCATCCATGGTCACGAAGTACCAGGTGTTGCCGGCCCGGACGGCTCGCTCCGTCACCGGGTCGCGGGCCATGTCGAACAGCGGCTGCGTACGGTTCTGGTGCGCGACTGCGCCCTTGCCGTCGAGTTCGACCAGCAGCAGACCGCCGTCGCCGCACACCGAGAAGAACGAGCGTGCACCAGTCGGGTAGATCAGCGCACAGCCCGGCGTAGCCACTTCGCCGGCGAACTTGCGGCGGGCCATGTCGACCACCGTCACCGACTGGCCGGGATTGAAGTTGTAGACGAGCAGGAAGCGGTCGTCGTCGGTGATTGCGGCGTTGCCCGGCGCCGGCACGTTCGACGAGCGCTTCGGCGGAATCGTGACTTCGCCGACGACATCTAGTGTCGCCGCGTCGTACACCGTCACAACGTCGGTGCGGGTGCCGCGCGTGCCGCGCGAGAAGTAGGTCTCGGGCGAATATATGAGCTTGCCGTCGCGCGGCAGCACGAGCCCGCTGAAGCTGAAGCCCGTGCTGAGCGCGCCGAGGTAGCGGCCGGTGTCGCCGTCGATGAGGTGCGCCCGGCCGTCCATCATGTACGGGAAGGAGAGGTCGTTGACCCACAGCCAGTGCTGCGACGGCGGCGTTGCGAGCCTGGCGACCGGGAGCCCCTGGACCAGGTCTGACGGCAGTTCCGCATGCGCAGGCGCGGCGGCGGGGCTCGTGAGCGCGAGCGCCGCCAGGACTCCGCGGATCAGGCGCCGGGCGCGCGATGCGCCTCGCGATCGTACGGTCATGGTTTGCCCCCCAGCGCCGATATTGCCGGGGCCGGCGGCCGCCCGGTTGTATCGCAAAAATATGACACGTAATTGACAACTAAGCAACGGGACGTGTGTCAGATCCCGGCGCGCGGCGCGCCCGCAGCACAGGTCGCCGCCACCGCACGACGTTGCGTCACTCGTCAGCCACACGCGAGGTATTCCTCGGCGACCGCGCACGCACGCTCGACCAGGAACGGCGTGAGCTCACGGGCCGTCTCGGAACCCGGTCGCGTGTGCACCCAGCCCAGGTAGGTCGTGCCCCGTACCGCAAGAAAGGCCGCGAGGCGGCCTACCGCCTCGTCGG
>JANXZZ010000040.1 GCA_025355245.1 Pseudomonadota bacterium
GGCCAGAGTGCGTTCGAGTTGTCCGCATCCTGGATCCGCACCGCGTCGTACTCGGCGCTGACGTTCAGGTGATCGATGAACGTGACGCCGATGCCGCCGTCGTGGACGAAGCCGCTGCGCGAGTGCGCCGACTCGATGACCTGGGAACCGGGCGCGTTGAGGTTGACGTCGAGCTTCGCGTTGTAGAAGCGGTAGCCCGCCTTTGCGAACACCTCGAAGGGACCGGCGGGCAAGGTAGCGACGACGTACGGCGCGAAGCCACTCAGCCGCAGGCGATAGTTGCCGTCGGAGTCGGTGCCAGTGAACGCGTCGCCGGGGCGGCCGAAGTTCACGTAGTCGCCCTCGAAGCTCAGGTACGGCGATGCGCGGTAGCCCGCGAACATCTTCCACGCCTAATCGCCCGAGTGGGCGATGCGGTTGACCGCGCTGCCGACGTCATCGAGGTTCTACATCCACAGGTCGAAATGACCCCAGCCGATACCGGCGTACGGCCCGGCCGGAGTCTGCTCGGCAAGCGCCGCGGGGGCATGGCCTGCGAGCGCGAGTGCGCCTACGGCGATCGAAGTCGACAGAAATGTCCTCACGAGATAGCTCCTTGTGTTGCCGGGGACGTCGCGGGAACGTCGGGCGCAAAGACTCGCCGCCCACGCCCTGCGCGCACGACTCTCCGGCGACCCGTACGCGTGTAGGCGGGCGGGCGCTCGTGACAAGGAAGCGCGCCTACGCGGGTTCTCCCGGGGAACGAGCGGCGGCCGCAGCCGGGATCGCGTGCGCGGGACTGGATGCAAGGGTGTCGGACGGTACCTACAGAGCCGCGGGGCGCCTCGCTACAGACGCGCCTTTCCCCAACCCCTAGCGTCATTTCATTGCGCGCGCCCCGGCTGTCACGCGCGTCGGGGCCCGCGCCCGGCGCGCGACCGGTGGCGGTTCGTGCGCGGGAGACGCCTCCGAGCGGCAGGGCGTGTTGACGGCGCAGCGCGGCACCGACATCGCGCGCGCGTCCCGGGGGCGACATCGTGAGCGACAGCGACGAGCCGTGCTGCGACGGCGCAGCTTATGCATCGACGACGGCCGGGATCGGCTGCCGCCGATCGCGCTCACCCGCATTCCATTTCAACCCGCGTCCCCGCCGCCGCGGACCCGCGCGGCACTTCGCGCCAGTGTTGCTCGCGCTGTCCCTGCTCGCGATTGCACCGGCGCTCCGTGCCGGTGCACGCGACGACCTCGCGCACATGTCGCTCGAGGACCTGTCGAGCGTCGAGGTCACCTCGGTGTCGAAGTCGGCCGAGCCGCTCAGCCGCGCGCCGTCGGCGATCTACGTGATCACGCACGCCGACATCGTTCGCTCCGGTGCGACGAGCCTCCCGGAGGCGCTGCGGCTGGCACCAAACATCCGCATTACGGAGCTGACCGCGAGCAACTACGTGATCAGCGCGCGCGGCTTCGGCGGCAATACCGGCGCGCAGAATTTCTCCAACAAGATCCTCATGCTGATCGACGGCCGCAGCGTCTACTCGCCGCTCTTCTCCGGCATCTACACCGACGTGCAGGACGTCATGATGGAGGACATCGAGCGGATCGAGGTCATCAGCGGGCCGGGCGCCACGCTCTGGGGCGCGAACGCGATGAACGGCGTGATCAACGTCATCACCCGGGCGGCGTACCTGACCGACGGCTCCGTCGTCGCGGTCGCGGCCGGAAACTACGAGCAGGACGTCGCCGCGCGCTACGGCGGCAAGATCGGCGCGGACACTTCGTTTCGCGTCTACGGCAAGGCCTTCGACCGCGGCGCGCTTGGGCAGGCGGACGGCGCGAGCGCGCAGGATCGCTGGGACAAGGTGCAGGGCGGATTTCGCAGCGACTGGTCGCGCAACGGCGATTCGTTCACGCTGCAGGGGGACACCTATCGCGCGCTCGAGGACGAACTCGGCACCTCCGACCAGCGTCTGACGGGGACCGACGTGCTGACGCGCTGGCGGCATCGCGCCGGGCAATCGGACCTGAGCGTGCAGGCCTACGTCGACCAGACCGAGCGCGCAGCCCCGGCCGGCGGCGGCGCCTTCGTGCTGCACACCTACGATCTCGAGCTGCAGCAGAGCGCCGTGCTTGGCGGCATTCACCGGCTGGTGTGGGGCGCTGGCGAGCGCATCAACAGCTACGACATCGCCAACACACCGACGCTCCTGTTCCTGCCGCCGCACCGCAGGCTCACGCTCGGGGACGTGTTCCTGCAGGACACCGTCACCCTCGGCGGGGTCGTCGACGTGACGCTCGGCGCGAAACTGGAGGACGACCCCTATTCGGGCTGGTCGTTCCAGCCCGATGCGCGCCTGTCTTGGAAGCTGGACGACAGCCACATGATCTGGGCCGCGGCCTCGAAGGCCATCCGTGCAGCGACTCCGTTCGACGTCGACGTTGTCGAGAAGCTGGGCACGACGACGTTCCTGACCGGTTACCCGGCATTCGAGCCGGAACGGGTCGTCGCCTACGAGCTCGGCTACCGCGGCCACTACCTGTCGACGCTGTCGTTCTCGATGTCGGCGTTCTACAACGTCTACGACGACTTGAGGACCGTCGAGACCGCGAGCCCGACGGTCTTCCTGCCGCTGCACTGGGGAAACCTGATGCAGGGCGACACCTACGGGCTCGACTC
Organism: Pseudomonadota bacterium; assembly: GCA_025355245.1. Taxonomy (GTDB): domain Bacteria; phylum Pseudomonadota; class Gammaproteobacteria; order Steroidobacterales; family Steroidobacteraceae; genus CAIKZZ01. Next base: position 2,654 of record JANXZZ010000040.1, read on the forward strand.
GTGGGCCGACTGGCAGGTCACGGAGCGCTGGCGCCTATCGCCGGGACTTCGGCTGCTGCACAAGAGCCTGAGGTTCTCGCCCGGCGCGAGCGGACTCCTCGGGCTCGCGCAGTCGGGAAACGACCCGTCGAGCCAGGCCTCGCTGAAGTCGTCCCTCGAGATGTGGCGCGACTGGACGCTCGACGCGGCGCTTCGCCACGAGGGCTCGCTGCCGAATCCGGCGCTGCCGGCCTATACGGAGCTGAACGCCCGGATTGGCTGGCGCGCCTCGCGCACGCTCGAGCTGTCGCTGTCGGGCGCAAACCTCCTGCACGCGCACCACTACGAATACCCGGCGCCCGACGGCGAGCAGATCGGCCGCCGCGCGCTCGCCACTGCACGCTGGAGCTTCTAGCCCGGCCGCACCCATGACGCAGCTCCTCTCATTGACGGGTTGGCGTGCGGGAGTGCTGCTCGCGTTGCTGGGCGTGGCCACGGCCTATGCGCCGGCCGGCCTCGCGACGGACGCGTATTCCGAGGAGGCGGTCAAGGCGGTGTTCCTGTCGCGCTTCGCGGGGTACGTCGAATGGCCGCCCGCGGCAGCTGCCGACGCGCCGTTCACGATCGCGGTACTCGGCGCCGACGGCGTCGCCGCCGAGCTGCAGCGACTGCTGCCGAACTACCCGATCCACCAGCGACCGGCACAAGTACGCAGGCTCCGGCGCGTGAGCGAGCTCGGCGATGCGCAAATCCTCTACATCGGCCCGGGCCGCGGTGGCGACATCAAGACTGCGGTCGCTGCCCTCACCAGCCGTCCGGTACTCGTGGTGACGGACGATGAGCACGGACTCGACGAGGGCGGTGCGGTCAATTTCCTGCGGGTCGACCAGCGGGTGCGATTCGAGGTGTCGGTGCTCGCGGCCGAGCGCGCGGGCCTGCGCATCGGCGCGGAGATCCTGGCCGCGGCGGCCCGGGTGCAGGGCGGGCGCCGCCGCTCGGATGCGGGCTGCGGCGCGTCCGGATCCCCGGTGGACCGCAGCGGCGACTGCGTGCAGCGAGTCTCCAGCGAGGCGCCCGACGACCGCTCGCGCGGCAATACCGTTTCGAACCCGAGCCCCCGCCCGTGAAACAACCGCCGCACGCCGACGACCCTGCCGCGCGGCCGCGTCCGTGGCTGCGCTGGCTGGGATGGCCGGTCGCCTCGGAACTTCGCCGCTCGCGGCGTTCGATCCGCGGCAAGGTCATGGCGGTCGTGCTCGCGACCTCGGCGATGGCGCTGCTGGTCGAGGGCGCCGCGATGCTGAGTCACGACCTGCGCGTATATAAAGAGTCCGCGCGCAGCGATCTGGTCACGGAGGCGAGCATTCTCGCGCTCTCGACCGCGCCGGCACTCGCCTTCGACGACCAGAAGGGCGCCGACCGGACGCTCGGTGCGCTGCAGGCACGTTCCGCGCTGCTGGCGGCCGGTCTCTACGACTTCCGCGGCCGCCTGTACGCGAAGTACGCACGCGCCGGCTCCGAGGCACTACCCCCTTACCTGCCGATCGCGCCGTCGCTCGCGCGGATTGCGGGCCAGTATGTCGAGGTAACGCGCGCGGTGGTCCTGAACGGCGAGGTGCTGGGGACGATCTACGTCCGGGCCGACTATGACGTGATGGGGCGCGTGCGCGCCTATCTCGGCATCTTCGCGCTGGTGACGCTGCTCAGCCTGGTGGTCGCGTTCATCGTGTCGCGGGCACTGCAGACCGGCATCACGGAACCGCTCGAGGGCATGGCGGACGTCGCCCGCGAGGTCGTGAATCGCCAGGACTATTCCTTGCGCGCGCGCCGCACCGCGGGTGACGAGATCGGGGTCGTGGTGCAGGCGTTCAACAACATGCTCGACGAGGTCCAGTCGCGCGCGCGCGCTCTCGAGCAGTCGAACGCGGCGCTGAAGGCCGAGGTCGCCGTCCGGGTGGGCGCCGAGGCGGCGCTCGGGCGCGCAACCGCGCGCCTGGAAAGCACGATGGCCGCGGCCGAGATTGGCGGCTGGGTCTGGGATTTGCGCTCCAACCAGCTCACCGCGGACCGCAACCTCGCGGCGCTCCTCGGGCTGCCGAGTGATGCGGAACTTCGCGGCGAACCCGAGCTGCTGCGCCGCCACATCCACCCGGACGACCTGCCGCGCGTGATCGCCGCCGAGGCGGCGGCGCTTGAGACGGGCGTGCTCGAGTCGACCGAGTTCCGGGTGGTGCGCACCGACGGCGCGCAGCGCTGGGTGGCGAGTCGCGGCAAGGTCCAGTTCGATGTCGGGCGCAGGCCGCTGTTCTTCGCCGGGCTCCTGATCGACATTACCGGCCAGAAGAACGCCGAGCTGGCGCTGCGTGATCGCGAACGGCTGTACCGCGCGATCGGCGAGTCGATGGACTACGGCGTCTGGGTCTGCGACGCCACCGGCCGGAACATCTACGCGAGCGACTCGTTCCTCAGCCTGGCCGGAATCACGCAGGAGGAGTGCTCGGACGCAGGCTGGACGCGGCTGCTGCACCCGGACGACCAGCAGGCGACGATCGCGGCGTGGAACGAGACCATCGCCGCGGGGCGCTTCTGGTATCGCGAGCACCGGATCCGCGGCAAGGACGACCGCTACCACCCGGTGCTCGCACAGGGCGTGCCGATCCACGACGAGCGCGGCGGCATCACCGGCTGGGCGGGCATCAACCTCGACATCAGCCGGCTGAAGCATACGGAGGAGGCGCTGCTCGAGGCGGACCGGCGCAAGGACGAGTTCCTGGCGACGCTGGCGCACGAACTCAGGAATCCGCTCGCGCCCATCCGCCACGCTGTGCGGCTGCTCGAATCGCCCGCCGCCGCCGAGCGCGATCAGCAGTGGGGCCGCGAGGTTATCGCGCGGCAGGTACAGCGGATGGCGCTGTTGCTGGATGACCTCCTCGATGTCTCGCGGATCACCCGCGGGCGCCTTGAGCTCAAGAAGGACTACGTCGAGCTCGCGCCGCTGATCGCCTCCGCCGTCGAAACGGCACGGCCGCTGATCGACGAGAAGCACCACGTGCTCGAGCTCGAACTGCCCGCGGAGCCGGTGGAGCTCCTCGCGGACCCGCTCAGGCTGTCGCAGGCCCTGTCGAACCTGCTGACCAACGCCGCGAAGTACACGGACCCGGGCGGGAAGATCCGGGTGCAGGTGGCGGTCGCCGCCGATGCGCTGACCCTGTCCGTCCGCGACTCGGGTATCGGCTTCAACCAGACGATCGTTCCGCGCCTCTTCGAGATGTTCGCGCAGGTCGACTCGGCGATCGACCGCGCGGAAGGCGGCCTCGGCATCGGGCTCGCGCTCGTCCGCGGTCTCGTGAACCTGCACGGTGGCACGGTCACGGCAGCCAGCGCCGGGCCCGGCAGGGGCAGCGAGTTCACGATCCGCCTGCCACGCTCCATCGTCGTGGCTCGCGTGCCGGGCGTGGCTCGCGTGCCGGGCGTGGCGCCCGCGCCGGTCGTTGCGCGCGAGCAGGGGGAGGCGCGCTGCAAGGTGCTGGTGGCCGACGACAACCGCGACGCCGCCGACAGCCTTGCGATGCTGCTCGGCTTGTCCGGCTACGAGGTTCACGTCGCTCACTCGGGCGCGGAGGCGCTTGAACTAGGCGCGCTCGAACGGCCGGAGGTCGTGATCCTCGACATCGGCATGCCCGGCATGACGGGCTACGAGGTCGCGCGCCAGGTACGGCTGGCCGGCTGGGGCCGGGACGTGCTGCTGGTGGCGGTGACCGGCTGGGGCCATGAGAGCGACAAGCAGAAAACGCGCGCGGCCGGATTCGATCAGCACTTCACGAAACCCGTCGATCCCGGCGCGGTCGAGCAGCTGCTGGCCCGGTTCCTGCTCGAACGCCGGGCGGCGGAGTCCGAGCGGATCCGTTCCTCGAGTCTGGATCGCTAGCGAGCGCACTCGCGCGGGCCCGTGCCACGAGCCGTCATGCTGCGTGGCCGCTTGTCCGTCGGACGCAACCGACAGGCATCGGCACCCCCGGCTTCTACCGGCAGCGCGACCGCAACCCCATCATGCAGCCAACATTCCGTCACTGGCTGCAACAGCGTGTCAGCACCGGCGCGAAACAAGATCGGCAACCGCGTCGTTCGCCCCCTGGCGACGAGCGCGGCGCTGCTCTGCTGGGCGGCGGCGACATCGGCGGCGACGCCCGGTAGTGACACGCTCGAGCGGGCGGTGGCGCGCGCGGCGCGCGCCACCTCGAACGTCCGCGGCTCGCGATTCGCGGTGCCGGAATCTGCAGTCGCACCGGCCCCGGTCGCCGCCACGGGCAGTGCGTCGCTGCGCCGCTCGCTCGACGGACCGCATCCGCTGGCGCAGCGCGACGATCGCCCCAGCCTGCCGCCCGACGCCACGGCGGACCCGCGTGCGAGCGCAGCGCTCGAGGTTCACTGGCAGAGCGGCCCCACGTGGGAACGCAGCGTGCGCGACTACCGCCGCAACGGCGTCCCGATCGCGCAGCTGTCGGCGCACGCGCGCGTGGCGATCGGCGTCAGCAAGCACGGCGTGCCGGGCGTCTACCTGACCCAGAAAATGACCCATTGACGGACAGTCTCCAGAGTCCTGCCCCGCGCACGGGCGCCGGCCAACGCCAACAAAGGTGATCGACATGTTCACGATATCCCGCGCGCCCTACCTGCTCGCGCTCACGCTCGGAATCGCGCTCGCCGCGTCCCCGCTCGCGAGCGTCGCGCAGATATCGCTATCGATAACGATCGCGCCGCCACCGCTGCCCGTGTACGAGCAGCCGCCCATGGTCGAGGACGGTGACATATGGACGCCCGGCTACTGGAGCTACGGTCCGGACGGCTACTTCTGGGTTCCCGGCACTTGGGTGCAGGCACCGGAAGCGGGACTTTTGTGGACCCCCGGCTACTGGGGCTGGAACGACGGCTTCTTCGTCTTCAACGCAGGGTACTGGGGCCCGCACATCGGCTTCTATGGCGGCGTGAACTACGGCTTCGGCTACACCGGCCACGGCTACGAGGGCGGCTACTGGCGCGATCGCCAGTTCTTCTACAACCAGTCCGTTAACAACGTGAATGTGACCGTCGTCCACAACGTCTACACGAAGACGGTCATCAACAACGTCACGGTCAACAACGTGAGCTTCAACGGCGGTAACGGCGGCGTCAGCGCGCAGCCGACCCGGGAAGAGGATTCGGCAGCGCGCGAGCCGCACCGCGCACCGACTGCGCCGCAGGTCCAGCACCACGAAATGGCGAGCTCGAACCACGCGCTGCTCGCTTCGGTCAACCAGGGCAAGCCCGAGATCGCGGCGACCCAGAAGCCGGCTGACTTTTCCGGACGCGGCGTCGTGAAAGCGAGCCGCACCGGCGCGCCGGGCGGTGCGCCGGTCACGCGCGAGTTGACGACGCAGCCGGCCGCGATGGCACCGGCCGCGAAGGCGCCGGCCGCGATGGCGCCGGCCGCGACGCCACCCGCCCGCCCGGCTCCGATGGTTCACGCAAGCGAGCTGCCGAAAGCGATGCCGCGTACGCCGGTCCCGAGCGGCGATGCAGCCCGCGACGAGGCCAACCAGCGCGAGCAGGCCATTCTGCAGTCCCGGCACGATCAGGAGCGCCAGGCGCTGCAGCAGAAGCAGGACCAGGAGCACGCGCAGGTGGCGCAGCAGAAAGCGGGCCAGCCGCAGGCCCAGCAGCTGGAGCAGCAGCATCAGCAGCAGACACAGCAACTGCAGCAGCGCCACGCGACGGAGCAGCAGAAGCTCCAGCAGACCCAGGAGACGCAGCAGCGGCGTGCACCGGAACAGCCCAAAGACAATCGCCGTCCGAACAACTGAGGAACCGGGTTCGCCGCGGCATCGGCCGCGGCGGGCCACCGAGGCTACATCCCGATGCGGGTCCGGTAGGTCGCGGACTACGGCTTTCCGGGCAGCGCGGCGACGGCGAAGCCTCGGCTCAAGTGCCAGCATTCAGTCGGTCAATTGCTTCACGTACATCACACGAGGAACGAACATGAACAAGGATCAGATCAAGGGCCGGATGGAGGAAGTCGCCGGCGCCACGAAAAAGGTCACCGGCAAGATCGTCGGTAACCGCAAGCTCGAACAGAAGGGCCGCGTCGAAGAGGTCGGCGGCAAGGCGCGCGCCGGCTACGGCGATGCCAAGGACGAGCTGCAGAAGGGAACGTGATTTTCAAGGGCGTTCGTACCGCGCACGAACGCCCGTCTGTCCACCCGTTCGACACTACTGCCTCAGGAGGCATCATGAAGACCTATCACATCCTCGCCTGCGTACTCAGCGGAGCACTGCTCGCGCCCGTCATAGGACACGCGGCCGAGACCGACGCCGACCGCGCGCATCCCGCCAACTTCGTCAAGGACTCCGCGATTACCACGGCGATCAAGACCAAGCTCGCGGCCGATCATATCGGCAGCCTCACGCAGCTCAAAGTCGACACCGATATGGACGGCGTGGTGTGGCTTAGCGGCACGACCAAGACCCAGGAGGCCGCCGACCGGGCGGTCGAGATCGCGCGCGGCACCGACGGGGTGATCCGCGTGAAGAACGATATCGTGGTCCAGCCGCGGTAGAGAACGATGCGATCGCGGTCCCCCGGCCCGGTCGCGACTCGAAGCGCGGGGCGGCTCATGCCGCCCCGCATTTTTTTGAGGGTTGAGGATCGCGCCAGTCACCTCTCGACGGTCTAAGTCGAGGTCGCGAGCCGCTCCTGCAAGGCGAGCATCAGGTCGTTCCGCGACAGCTCTCCCTGCAGCGTCGCGCGCCACTGGCTCGCGATCACCGGCAGCACCGAGGCGTCCTCGCGCAGGAAAATCTCGAGCGCCGCGGTCAGGCCGAGATCCGGCGTCAGTGTCGCCCGGGCGGGTGCCGAGACCTCGAGCACCGTGCTCTCGGGCTTGATTCGTCCCTGCTCGACGCCGCCCATGACCGCGCGCGGGTCGAGTGTCGCAACGAGCTCGCCAAGGCCGTCGACGAGGTAGACCGTGCCCACCGGCTGCACGGGCAGGCCCTCCAGCATTGCGCGCACCGTCATGCCCTGGTCGATGACCGAGACGGCGCGCTTGGTGAGCTCGGCAACGGTCCGCAGCCGCCACGCCGTCGGCGCGCCGGGCACTACCGCGGGCTCGAGCGCGCCCCGGTAGATCGAGGCGCCGCGCCGGTAGATCTTGGCCACGTAGTGCGCGGTGACGCAGGCGAGGATCAGTGGCAGCACGACCTGGTGATCGAGCGTCATCTCGAATACCAGCAGGATCGCGGTGAACGGCGCGTGCGTGGTGCCGGCCAGGAACGCGCCCATGCCGACCGCGGCGAACGCCTCGGATCCGGAGGTCATGTGCGGGAGTGCGAGGCGCAGGCCCTCGCCGATCGCAGCGCCCACCGCCGCGCCGATGAAGAGCGTGGGAGTCAGCACGCCGCCGACGGCTCCCGAGCCCACGCTCGAGGCGGTGCTCGCGACCTTGGCGAGGAACACCCCGAGCAGCAGTGCCCCGGCGAGGCGGTTGTGCAGGATCGCGTCGACGACGCTGTAGCCGTTGCCCCAGACCTCCGGGTACTTGAGCGAAATGAGGCCGACGATGAGCCCGCCGAGCGCGAGCTTCGCGAACAGCGGCACGGGCAGCGCGGCGAAGCGCGCCTTGCTCCAGTCGAGGAGCGCGAGGAATGGCGGGGCGAGATGTCCGAGCAGCACGCCGAGCAGGGCGTAGAGGATGAGTTCCCAGTTGTCACCGAAGTGGACGGCGGGGACCTGGAACACGGGCGCGTAGCCGAGCAGCCGGTGGATCATCGCATCCGCCGACACCGAGGCGACCAGCAGCGGCCCGAAGCTCTCCATCGCGAACGAACCCATGACGATTTCCGCGACGAACACCGCGGCCGCGATCGGCGCGTTGTACGCCGAGGCGATGCCGGCCGCGGCGCCGCAGGCGACGAGCAGGCGCCGGCGCGGCAGCGGGACGCGGCGCAGCACGCCGATTTTGGAGCCGATGAGCGCGGCGAGCTGGACCATCGGCCCCTCGCGCCCGATCGACGCTCCGGAGCCGATCGAGAGCAGCGACGACAGGGCGCGCAGCACCGTCGGGCGTGCGCCGATCACTCCGTCGCCCACCGCCACCGCTTCCATGTAGTCGATGCTGCGGGTCGCTCGCACCAGCCGCCCGCCGAACTCAAGCACCAGGCCGGCGGCCAGGCCGCCGAGGGTCGGTACCAGCACGCGGCGCACGCCGTCGAGGGTGCTCGCGGTGTGGACGATGCTCCCCGACTGTCCCGTCGCCAGCCACTGGATCGCGCGGATGCCTTCGCGGAATGCGACGCTCGCGAGTGCGCCGCCGATGCCGATCAACGCCGCCCAGAGGACAATCGCGGTCAGCTCCTCGGGGCCGAGCACCAGCAGGCGAATGCGGGTCACGAACGGGATGGGTCGGGTGGCGGTCGACGGGAGGTCCGCGCTGTCCTTCGCCCGCCGCCTGCCGAAGATCGTGATGCGCATCCACCGTACGTAACGGAATCGCGGGCGGATGGCAATCCCGCCCGCGACGGCGCGCGCCTTTCGGTCTGCGGGTCTAGAGACCGTGTCCGGGGCCGGGGGTTGTCGCGGCCGGGGCCGGCGCGACCGGCACGGGCGGACAGCGCGCCCCGCCGCGGCGGAGCCACGCTGTCGTTCGCGCCTCCCAGTTCACACGGGGCGCCCGTCCAGCACGGTCACCCGGACGTGCGCGGGACGAAAGCCGAGGCCGAGCAGCCGCTGCAGCGTCGAGGGATGCACCGTATCGCCGCGAACGTCGCGGAGGAAATCCGGGTGCTTCTCGATCACGATCACCGGAACGCCGGCGCGGGCAAGCAAGCAGCCGAGCACGACGCCGGCCGGGCCGCCACCGACGATGCAACAGCGGTTGCCGGGCTCCTCCGCGCGATCGACCGGGATGCGCTCAGTCGCCGCGGCGGTCGGGTCGCTCAGGGCGTCCTCCCGGTCGCGTGCGATTCGGCGACGGCTGCAAGGGTAGGCGCCTGCGCTGCGGGCCGCAGCTCATTGGCGCAGGCGAGCGCCGCGATGCGTATCGCCTCCGACTGGGTCGGGTAGGTGTGGATCACGTCGGCAAGCACGCGCAGGCCGATTCCCGCGCTCATCGCGACGCACACCTCGTTGATCATCTCGCTGGCGCGCGTGGCGACGATGGTCGCGCCGAGGATCGTGTCAGTGCCGTCGCGTACGTGGATCTTCACGAACCCCCGATCCTGGCGATCGATGATCGCCCGGTCGACGTCCTGCATCATCACGGTGAAGGTCTTGACGGGAATTCCCTGGCGCCGCGCGTCCCACACCTGCAGGCCCACGTGCGCGATCTCGGGGTCGGTGAACGTGCATCGCGGGATCGTGAAGTCGCTGTGGCGCCGTGGCGCCGCGCCGAGCAGGTTGGCGACCGCGATGCGCGCGGTCGCCTCGGCGACGTGGGTGAAGCGGTGCGTCATGCACACATCGCCCGCGGCATAGACGGCGGGATTGGTCGTTGCCAGGTAATCATCGACCCGGACGCCGCGCTCGCGGTCGAACTCGATGCCGGCCGCGGCGAGGCCGAGCGAGTCGACGTTCGGTACCCGGCCGGTGCTGAGCAGGACCCGCTCGGCGAGTACTTCGCCGCTCATGCCGTTGCTTTCAGTGCTGAGGCGGGTGACGCCGCCGTCGAAGCTCGCGCCGACGACGCTGGTGTTCAGGAAAATCGCGACGCCGTCGCGAGCCATCGATTCCGCGAGGATCTGGGCGGCGTCACGCTCCTCGCGCGGCAGGAACTTCGGCTCGTCCTGGACGATCGTGACCTGCGACCCGAGCCGACTGAAGGCCTGCGCAAGCTCGCAACCGAGTGGACCGCCGCCAACCACCGCGAGGCGCCGCGGCAACTCGGTGAGGGCGAATATGGACTCGCTGGTGAGGAAGCTCCCGTCCGCGAGGCCCGGGATTCGCGCCGCGTCCGGCCGCGCTCCGCTCGCGATCAGCGCGTGGCGGAAAACGAGTCGTGAACCGGCCACGACGACCGAGCCCGGGCCGTCGAAGCGGGCGCCGCCGAAATGGACGCTGATGCCGGCCCGCTCGAGCCGTTCGCGGGAATCGTAGGCGGCAATGCGCGCGCGGATGCGATCGACCCGCTCCACCACGCGCGCGAGGGTCGCGACCGGGTCCTGGATTCCAGAGGTGCGCAGCAGGCGCGATTCGCGCAGGCTCGCGAACAGTCGCGCGGAGCGGATCAGGGCCTTCGACGGCACCGATCCCAAGTTGAGCGAGGTGCCGCCGAGGGCGCGCTCCTCGAGCAGCGCCACCGAAGCGCCCGCGTGCGCCGCGAGGTGCGCGGCGGTGAGCCCCGCGGGCCCGGCACCGATCACGACGAGATCGTAGTCGCGACCGGCGGCGGCGCGCGCGGGGCCGGTGCCGCCGCGCCGCCCAGGGATGTCGGCTGATGCATTGCGTGTCATGTCGCGAGCCAGCCGCCGGCGAAGCCGGCGCGACCCAGGCCGCGGCGGATTTCCGGCGCCTGGCGGAGCAACGACCAGACGAGGCCGGAGTGCGTATTCCCGATCATCAAGATCAACAACCCCTGGTCGAGGCCGTACCAGCCGTCCGAGAGCCAGCCACCCGTCTGCGTCGCGATGCTCGGGTTGAAGCCGCTGACAAAGCGGTCGTCAGGGCAGACCTGTGGATAGGCAGCGAGCAGGCAGCGAGTGCCCGCGAGCGCGGCCTCCGGTGCGAACGGCAGGCAGGCGAGCATCGCCCACGGGCACAAGGTTCCGTCGTCAGGGCCGTACGGCGCGCCGCGCGCCATGTAGCCGAAGTGCCGGCTGTCCCTGCGGTATTCCCTCGGCAGGTCGTCGACCGGCCCGTCGCCGGCACTGATGCCCCAGACGTCGCGGCGGTAGCCGGCGAAGCCGTGCGGGTTGCGCTCGCAATATTCGCGATGCAACGCGATCGTGCGACGCGTGTTCTCGAAATAGTCGCTGCCCTTTTCGAGCATGAACGCGTCCTGCACGCCCCGAAAGTCGATCCACGCGTGCGAGAACAGGTGCGTGAACAGCGGGCCCGAGTAGAGGACGTCCTGGCCGAGCAGGTTTTCCCACTGGTAGGTCAGCGTCCAGGTCAGGAAGCAGCCGTCCGACAAGGGGTGTGTCGGCGAGCCGAGCCCGAGCGCGTACAGCAGGGTCGCCTCGTTGAAGCCTTCCCAGCCGTAGTGCAGGAAGCCGGCCTCGGGCTTCCAGCCCTGCGACAGCGTCGGCGAATCATTCTGCGCCCAGCGCCAGTCGACGCGCTGGTAGAGCGCGTCCGCGAGCGCGCGGACTTCGGCCTCGTCGCCCGTTCCCTGGAAATACTGCCGGACGGTGAGCACGCCCGCCATCAGCAGCGTCGTGTCGATCAGGGACAGCTCGCAATCCCAGACCCGGCGCCCCGACCGCATGTCGAGGAAATGATAGTAAAAGCCGCGGTGGCCGGTCGCATCACGCGCCTCGCTCTGCGGGCTGTGCCAGAAGAAACGCAGCGTCGCGAGCGTGCGCGCGAGGGCCGCCTGGCGTGGCATCCAGCCGCGCTCGACCGCGACCGGGTAGCAGGAGAGTGCGAAGCCGACGACGGCGATGCTGCAAGGCGATCCCGCGCGCGAGGTGTCGGCGATGAGCCCGTTCACGGGGTTGGCGTAGCGCTCGAAGTAGGCGAACGCGCCGCGCGCGAGCCGCTCGAGGAGCTCGCCATCGTCATCGATCGCGGCCGCGTTCACGAGGCCGTTGCGGGCGATGATGCGCCGGGTTCGGGCACGGGTCGTCTGCTCATGGTTGCGTTGGCACGCGTCGCGCCGCTCGGCGCAGGCACCCAGACATTAGCCGCGATGTCCGCTCCCGCGCCGTAGGCGCACGCCGGGTTCGCGCGCGAATCGCGCGCGAGGCGCCGCCGGTAGGCGACTGCCGACAGGCGGACGCGGCGCCTGCCCGCTGGCGGCGATCGCCGTCGCGGGGGTGGCGGCCCGGGGAGGCCGTCGTAGGGGACCGGCAGCGCCTGGCGGCGCGCGCCTACACGTTGTCAGACGAATCCGGTCTACGCTCTGACTACAGGCAGCGGAGTGGCTCAACAATGGATTCGACGATCACGACCCGGAGACTCGGGGCGCCGCTCGCGATCCGCGCTGCGTGTCGGCCGGCCGCGCGGCCGGGGAACCTTCTCGGCACCGCCGGCCGGGACTGAGTCGGGCATGGACAGCGTTACCTCGCGCGAGCCGCGCTGGCGCGGCAGCCGCGGCCTGTTCGGTTTGCGCGGCGCTGTCGACGCGCCGTGGACCGATCCCGAACCCATTCGCGCGGAGCTCCTCAGCATCGAGCGCCTCGAGCAGTACGCGCACACGCTCGCGGTCGAGCAGCCGCTGTCGGGCTCGCGCCGGCACCGGCGCGGCATGGCCGCCCGCATCCACCAGAACACGCGGGCGCTGCGCCGCGACTACGAGAGCATCAGTCACACCGCCTCGACGCGCCGTAGCTTCACGCCCGCGGCCGAGTGGTTCGTCGACAACTACCACGTCGTCGAACGCCAGCTGCAGCTGATCCGCGACGACCTGCCGGCGAGTTACTACCGCCAGCTGCCGCGCCTCGCCTCCGGTCCGCTCGCCGGATTCCCGCGCATCACCGGCATCGCATGGGCGTTCGTCGCGCACACCGACAGCCACTTCGATGCGCAGATGCTCACGCGTTTCGTCGAGGCCTACCAGCGTGTCGAGGCGCTTGATATCGGCGAGCTGTGGGCGCTGGCCAGCATGCTGCGCGTGATACTGATCGAGAACCTGCGGCGCAGTGCCGACCGGATCGTCGGCGGCCGCGCGCAGCGCGAAGCTGCGGACCAGCTCGCCGATCGATTGCTGGGTTCGCCGACGCGCCGCCCGGAGCCGGCGGCCGCAGTGTTCGCGGTCTTCACCGACGGCAAGATGCCGCGGACCCTGGCCGTGCAGCTGGTGCAGCGCTTGCGGGACTGCGATCCCGACGTGACTCCCGCGGTCCACTGGCTCGAGGAGTCGCTGCACGCCGAGGGGCTGACTCCGGACGTGATCGTCACCGAGGAGCTGCAGCGACAGAGCGCGGCCAACGTCACGGTCCGCAACATCGTCACCAGCCTCGTGCAGCTGTCCGCGCTCGACTGGGCCGATGTCGTCGAGGAGCTCAGCGTGGTCGATCGCATGCTGGCCGCGCAGAGTGACTTCGCCGACATGGATTTCTCGACCCGCAATCGCTACCGAAGCGCGGTCGAGGAAATAGCCCGTTACTCGGGCCGGCGCGAGACCGATGTCGCGCGGCGCGCGCTCGAGGCCGCACGGCATCCGCTGCCCGATACGCAGGCACGCCGTGATCCGGGCTACTACCTCGTCGGCAGCGGGCGGCCCGGCCTCGAACGCCTGCTCGGCTATCGGCCGTCGCTCAGGCTCGCAATCGAGCGCGGCATCGTTGCCGCCGGCATCGACGGCTACGTCGCGATGGTCGTGGCGCTGACGGCCGCGGTGGTTGTCGCGGCGGCGCTCGTGCTGTCGCCGGTACCCACGCCGCAGCTGGTCGTGCTGCTCGCGCTCATCGTATTGCCCGCGAGCGAGAGCGTGATTGCGCTGCTCAACAGCGCCTTCACGCGCCTCATCAAGCCGGAATCGCTGGCGGCGCTCGATCTCGCGGGAGTCGTGCCGGCGGAGTTTCGGACCGTCGTCGCGATTCCGATCCTGCTCGCGAGCGTGATGGACGTGGAGGAAGCGATCGCCAACCTCGAAAGCCGCTACCTCGCGAGCGCGCGCGGCGAGCTCTATTTCACGCTGCTGGCGGACGGCGCGGATGCGGATGCGGCGGTGCTGCCGGAGGACGCGGAACTGATCGCCGCCGGGCGGCGCGGCATCGACGTCCTCAACCGCCGCTACGGACGTGCGAGCGCCGGCGCGCGATTCCTGTGGCTGCACCGGAGCCGCCGCTGGAACGCGGCGCAGGGGTGCTGGATGGGCTGGGAGCGCAAGCGCGGCAAGCTCCACGAGCTCAACCGGCTCTTGCGCGGCGCGCGCGACACGAGCTTCGACCTCGAGGCGGAGGAATACACCGCGCTACCCGCACACGTGCGCAACGTGCTCGTGCTCGATGCCGACACGCAGCTGCCGCACGGCGCCGCGGAGAAGCTGGTCGCGAAGCTCGCGCACCCGCTCAACCGGCCGGTCATCGACCCCGCCTCCGGCCGCGTGACCGAAGGGCACGGGATCCTGCAGCCGCGGGTCACACCGACGCTGCCGGATTCGGCGAATCCCTCGCTGGTGCAGCTGGTGCTCTCGGGCACGCCCGGGCTCGATCCCTACGCGTTCGCGGTGTCGGACGTCTACCAGGACCTCTGCGGCGAGGGCTCGTTCACCGGCAAGGGACTCTACGACATCGATGCCTTCGAGGCGGCACTGGCCGGGCGGATTGCCGAGAACACGGTGCTCAGCCACGACCTGCTCGAGGGAATCTTCGCCCGCGCCGGCGTCGCCTCGGACGTCGAGGTGGTGGAACCGTCGCCCGACCGCTACGACGTGGTGCTGTCGCGCGAACACCGCTGGGCGCGTGGCGACTGGCAGCTGCTGCCGTGGGTGTTCGGGACGCCGCGCGTGGGCGTGTCGATGCTCGGCCGCTGGAAGCTCGTCGACAACCTGAGGCGCACGCTGGTGCCGCCCGTGACGCTGGGCGCGCTCGCGGTCGGCTGGACGCTGCCGATGCCGATCGCGGCGTGGTGGACGGCGCTCGTGGTCGCCGGCATCGGCTTGCCGGCGCTGCTGCCAATCTTCATCGTCTTCAAGGACCGGCCGGGGCACCTGCGGCGCGCGAGCGAACGCCGCGCGCTCGCCCACGACCTGCGCCTCGCGTGCCTTCGGTGGGTGCTCGGGCTCGCGCTGCTCGCCGACCGCGCGTGGTGGATGTGCGATGCGATCGTCCGCACGCTGGTGCGCCTCACCGTCACCCGACGCCACCTGCTTGACTGGACGACCGCGGCGCAGGCGCAGCGCGCGAGCCGACTCGATCTTCGCAGCTACGCGCGGCGCATGGTCGGCGGCATCGCGCTCGCGGCCGTGCTCGGACTGTTCGTGATCGTGACGACACCGGGGAGCTTCTGGCTCGCGTTGCCGTGGCTGGTCATGTGGCTGCTCGCACCACTGCTGGCGCGCCAGATCAGCGTGCCGCAGGGCGTGGCCGTGGAGACGACGCTGACGCCAGTGGACGCGCTCGAGCTCAGGCTGATCGCCCGGCGCACGTGGCGGTTCTTCGAGACCTTCGTGACGGCAGAGGATCACTTCCTGCCGCCCGACAATTTTCAGGAGACACCGGCGCCCGTGGTCGCACGGCGCACCTCGCCGACGAACATCGGTGTCTACCTGCTGTCGGCGACGAGCGCCTACGAGTTCGGCTGGACCGGGCTGGTCGACTGGCTCGAGCGGCTCGAAGCGACGATGGGCGTGCTCGCGCGGCTCGAGCGGTTCCGCGGGCATTTCTTCAACTGGTACGACACCGGCAGCGCGCAGCCACTCTTGCCGACCTACGTGTCGACCGTCGACAGCGGCAATCTCGCCGGCCACCTGATCGCGCTCGCCAACGCTCTCGAATCCGCGCTGACCCGGCCACTGTGGGGCGCCGAGCGCCTGACCGGCATCCGCGATGCGCTGCTGCTCGACGCTCCCGGCAGCGCGCGAGCGGCGCCCCCGGCGCAGCGCTTCGCGGACGCGATCGCGACCACCGCCGGTGCAACCCGGGACGTCCCCGGATGGCTGCGCGAGCTCGCACCGGTCGCGCGCGAGGTGGGCGTGCGCGCGGCCGTCGTTCCCGGCGATACCGACTGGGTGGCGGTCGCGGCTGCGTGCGCGCTCAGCCACGCGCGCGACATCCGTGCGCTCCTGCCGGGTACTGAGGACGCCGCACTCACGCTCGTCGGGCTCGCGCGCCAGGAGGGCCCCGGCCAATCGGCCGATGCCGCGCAGGCGCTCGTCGGGCGCCTGACGGTGCTCGCGGCGACGGCGCGGCGGCTCGCCTACGACATGGAATTCGCGTTCCTGCTGAAGCCCGATCGCATGCTGCTGTCGATCGGCTTCATCGTCGCCGAGAGCCGTCTCGACGGGAGTGACTACGACCTGCTGGCCTCCGAGGCGCGCCTCGCGAGCTTCGTCGCCATCGCCAAGCGCGATGTGCCGGCGCGCCACTGGTTCCGGCTCGGCCGGCGCTCGGTCGCGATGGGCAGCGGCACGGCGCTCCTGTCCTGGTCGGGCTCGATGTTCGAGTACCTGATGCCCTCGCTGGTGATGGCCGCGCCGAGCGGAAGCCTGCTCGAGCGGGCGCTGCGCCTCGCAGTGCGCTGCCAGCGCGACTACGGCGCCCAGCATCGCGTGCCGTGGGGAGTGTCCGAGTCCGCGTACAACGTCCGCGATCTCGAACAGACCTACCAGTACTCACCGTTTGGCGTGCCGGCGCTCGGGCTCAAGCGCGGGCTCGGCAACGACCTCGTGATCTCGCCGTATTCGACGGGGCTCGCCGCGATGGTGGACCCGACGGCGGCCGCCGCCAACTTTCGCGCGCTCAGGGACGCGGGCGCGCTCGGCCACTTCGGCTACTACGAGGCGCTCGATTTCACGCCGGAGCGGCTCGCCGAGGGCGAGCGGGTCGCGGTGGTACGCGCCTACATGGCGCACCACCAGGGAATGACCATCGTCTCGATCGCGAATGCGCTACTGGGCGGCCTCATGCGCAACCACTTCCACGGCGAGGCGAGCGCACGCGCGACCGAGCTGCTGCTCCAGGAAAAGCCGCCGCGTTCCGTCGATGACCTGCCACCCAGCATCGAGCTCGCCGCGCGCGAGGCGCGCCTGCCGGTGCTCGCCGGAACGCGCCGGCGTCGCCTGCACACCTGGTGTCCGCGCACGCCGCACGTGCAGCTGCTCAGCAACGGCCGCTACGCGGTGATGCTGAACGCCGCGGGCGCGGGCTCGAGCCGCTGGGGCGATCTCGCGGTGAGCCGCTGGAAGGAGGATCCGACGGCCGACGATGGCGGCCAGATGATCTTCCTGCGCGACTGCGCGGATGGCACCGTATGGTCCACGGGTTTCCAGCCGACCGCGGCGCGGCCGGACTCCTACCGGGTGACCTTCACCGAGGACCGCGCCGAGATCGTGCGGCGCGACGGGGATTTCCTGACGGCGATGCAGGTGCTCGTCTCTGCCGAGCACGACGCGGAGGCGCGGCGCGTCTCGATCTCCAATCGCAGCGACCGCACGCGCGATGTCGAAGTCACGTCCTACCTCGAGGTCGTGCTTGCGACCGCCGCGGCGGACCGCTCGCACCGTGCGTTCTCGAACCTGTTCGTCGAGACCGAATACGAAGCGGGACTCGAGGCCGTGCTCGCGGGTCGCCGCGCGCGCGCGCCGGGGGAGCGCGGGGCGTGGGCGGCGCACCTGGCGGTGGTCGAGGGCGAGACGGTCGGCGCGGGCGAGTACGAGACCGACCGCGAGCGTTTCATCGGTCGCGGCCTGTCGATCGCGCGCCCGCGCGCGCTTGAGGGCGCGACGCGACTCACCGGTTCGACCGGCACGGTCCTCGACCCCGTCTTCAGCCTGCGGCGTCGTCTCAGGATTCCGCCGGGGGGCACGGCCCGCGTAACCTTCTGGACGGCGGTTGCCGAGACGCGCGAGCAGGTGCTGCAGGTGGCGGACAAGTGCCGCGACGCAGCCGCCTTCGATCGCGCCTCGACGCTCGCGTGGACGCGCGCGCGCGTGCAGCTGCACCACCTCGGGCTCGATCCGGAGGAAGCGAGCCTGTTCCAGCGCCTCGCCGCGCACATTTTCTACTGGAACCCGGCGCTCCGGCCGGGCGGTGACACGTTGCGCCGCAACCATGCGGGCGCCTACGCATTGTGGGCGCACGGCATCTCCGGGGACCTGCCGATCGTTGCCGTGCAGATCGACGATGCCACCCACGTCGGCCTCGTTCGCGAGGTGATGCGCGCGCACGAGTACCTCGCGCTCAAGAACCTGGCCGTGGACATCGTGATCCTCAACCAGTCGATGACCTCGTACGTGCAGGACCTGCAGTCCTCGGTCGAATCGCTTGCGCGCGCGAGCCAGTTGCGGCTGCAGCAGGGCGCGCACGCCGGGAACGGCGGCGTGTATGCACTGCGTGCCGAGGCGATGTCGGCGGAATCGCGCCTCGCCGTGCTGGCGGCGGCGCGGGTGGTGCTCGTGAGTCGCCGCGGGTCGCTGGTCGAGCAGCTCGACCGGCTCGAGGATCCCTCGCCGGTCGCGGAGAGACCACTTGCGCGCCGGACCGCGCGCCCGTACCCGGAGACGGAGTTCGTGGCTCCGCCGCTCGAGCTTTTCAACGGCACCGGCGGCTTCACGCCGGAGGGCCGCGAATACGTCGTCGTCCTCAGGCCCGGCATGACGACGCCGATGCCGTGGATCAACGTGATCGGCCAGCCCGAGTTCGGGTTCCAGGTCTCGGCCAGCGGCAGCGGCTTCACCTGGTCGCTCAACAGCCAGCAGAACGCGTTGACTTCGTGGTCGAACGATGCCGTGTGCGATCCCGCTTCGGAGGCGTTCTTCATCCGCGACGACGACAGCGGCGAGCTGTGGAGCCCGACCGCCGCGCCCATGCGCGATCCGGAGGGAACCTACGTCGCGCGCCACGGACAGGGGTATTCGCGCTTCGAATACGCGAGCCGTGGCATCGCTGCCGCGCTCGTGCAGTTCGTGCCGCGCGGCGGGGCCGTCAAGGTCTCGCGGCTGACGCTCACCAACAGCGGCGCGAAGGCACGCCAGCTTTCGGTTGCCGCCTACGCCGAGTGGGCGCTCGGTACCTCGCGCGTGACGGCGGCGCCGTTCATCGTGACCGAAGTATGTCCAGAGACGGGCGCGCTGCTCGCGCGCAATCCGTGGAATTCGCAGTTCGGCTCGCGCGTCGCGTTCCTGGACATGGGCGCCGCGCAGTCGACCGGCACCTGCGATCGCCGCGAATTCCTCGGCCCCGACGGGCGCCTCGATGCGCCGGCCGCGCTTAGGTCGACGGCGACGCTGACGCTGCGCGCGGGCGCCGGGCTCGACCCCTGCGCGGCACTGCTGACCAGTCTTACGCTCGCCCCGGGTGAATCGCACGACGTCATCGTGCTGCTCGGGCAGGCGCCGAGCGCGGTCGCGGCGATCGCGGCGGTCAGGGGCGCGCGGCAACTCGACGTCGACGCCGCCCTGGCGGAGGTGACCGGCAGCTGGGACCGGCTGCTCGGCCGGATCAAGGTGACGACGCCGGATCCTTCCTTCGATATCCTGCTCAACCGCTGGCTCCTCTACCAGACGGTCTCCTGTCGCGTGTGGGCGCGCGCGGCGTTCTACCAGTCGAGCGGCGCCTACGGTTTTCGCGACCAGCTGCAGGACTGCATGGCGCTCACGACCGTCGCGCCCGATATCACGCGCGCGCACCTGCTGCGCGCAAGCGGGCGGCAGTTCCTCGAGGGCGACGTGCAGCACTGGTGGATGGCGGACACCGGCAAGGGCATTCGCACGCGCATCAGCGACGATCGCGTCTGGCTCGCCTATTGCGTCGCGCAGTACCTGACCGCCACGGGTGACGCGGGAGTCCTCGACGAGTCGGTTCCCTACCTGGCGGGAGAGCCGATTCCGGAGGGGGCGACGGACAGCTACTTCGAGCCGGGCGTTGCGGATACGAGCGGCACGGTGTACGAGCATTGCGTCCGCGCCCTCGAGACGAGCCTTGCGGTTGGTTCCCACGGGCTGCCGCTGATGGGGACCGGCGACTGGAACGACGGCATGAACCTGGTCGGCGCGGCCGGGCGGGGCGAGAGCGTGTGGCTCGGCTGGTTCCTGTGCGCGACGCTGTCGGCCTTCGCGCCGATCGCGAGTGCACGCGGCGATGACACCCGCGCGCGGCGCTGGCTCGAGCACCGCGAGGCGCTGCGCGCGGCGCTTGAGAACGCGGGCTGGGACGGCGACTGGTATCGGCGCGGCTACTTCGACGACGGCACGCCGCTCGGTTCTGCGGCGAACGCGGAGTGCCGGATCGACTCGATCGCGCAGTCCTGGGCAGTCCTTTCCGGCGCCGCCAATCCCGCGCGTGCCGCGCACGCAATGGCGGCGGTGAACGAGCACCTGGTGCGGCCGCGCGAGAAGCAGGTGCTCCTGTTCACCCCGCCGTTCTCGAACGCCGAGCCGAACCCGGGCTACGTGCGCGCCTACCCGGGCGGCGTGCGCGAGAACGGCGGCCAGTACACGCACGGCTCCATCTGGTCGCTGATGGCCTTCGCGGCGCTTGGCGATGGCGATCGCGCCAAGCAGCTCTTCGACTATTTCAGTCCCATCCACCACAGCACCGATGCCGAGGCGCTCGCGCGCTACAAGCTCGAGCCGTACGCGGTCGCCGCGGACGTTTACGCCGCGCCGGCGACACCCGGGCGCGGAGGGTGGTCGTGGTACACGGGCTCGGCGGGCTGGCTCTATCGCGCCGGCCTCGAATCCATCCTCGGGTTCCGGGTGATGGGCGACTCGCTCATCCTCAATCCGTGCATTCCGCGTCACTGGCGGCGCTTCGACATCGAATACCGTCACGGCGCGACGCTCTATCGCATCCTGGTCACGAATCCCTTCGGCGCGACCTCGGGCGTGAGCCACGTCGAACTCGACCACCTGACGATCCTGCGGCCGCCCATCCGCATTGCGCTCGTCGACGACGGCGCGGAGCACTCCGTTCGCGTGGTGATGGGCTGAGCCCTCGCTCCCGCGTCGGCCGGCGCAGACGTGGTCGGCGTGTAGGCGCGCACCGACACGCGTAGTGACGGCCGGCCGATGGCGAAGGCCGAGCGCGGGGAGCACGCTCGGCTCGACCCCTTCGCACGAAGGGCATTGAAGCGGAGGCGAGAACCATGAGCGTGCCGTGCGTGAGCGTGCGACGAAACGGGGACCGGTGGGGCGTGACGGAGAGCGGCCTCGACTGGTTCCTCGCGGAATTCACCGTGCGGGAAGACGCCATCGACTACGCCCGCTCGCTCGCCATCCTGCGTGAACAGTCGATCGTCGAGGGCGAGGATCCCGAAGGCCGGTTGAGCTTGCGGCAGATGTTCTCGACCGACGCCGGCGGCGTCGTCCGCGTGCGGTCGATAGCGTTCTGATCGACGGCGAGGGCCTGCGAGGCTCCCCGGGCAGCCACTGCCCGAATCGATCTTTCCTACCAGGAGCGGATGTTGCGCGGCACGCGCGGCGGCGGGGAACCGCCCGCGGCATCGCGCGTCGAGTGCGCCCGCGCGTTTTCGTCGACCTCGAGCTCGTTGGCGCCGAGCAGCGCCAGCAATTGCGCGCGCGAGCGCTGCACGGGCGCGGCGGCGCCCTGCACGGCCGGGGTCATCCGCGCGGCCGCGGTCGGCTGCTCGTCCATCCAGGCCGTCGCGGGCAGCAGGTGGCGCGGTGCGGCGGGCGTAGTTGCCGCGGGCGTAGTTGCCGCGGCAGCCGCGGCGGTCCTGCGCTCGAACAGCTCGAGCGCGCGCTTGTATTCACGGTGGCTGATCGGTACGACGCCGACGCGCGGGAAGCGCACGCGCACGTATTCGGCGACCTGGCGCGCCCCGTGCACGTTCTTGAAGAAACCGAGACGCAGCGCGTGGTGCAGGCCGTCCTCGCGGGTGAGCTGCGCGCGATAGAGGTTGTAGGCCCTGAGCAGCGCGAGCTGCGGGATCGCGGCGGAGGGGACCGGCGTCGTCGACCAGTCGAGCTGCACGACGTAGCGCTGCGGCGGGGCGTCGGCAGGCGCCTGCCATGCCTCCGGCCCGGCGGCGGTGGCGAGCGCCTCGTTCGTCGCGGGCGAGCGCAGCACGTCGGCGGGCTCGATCAGGCGCGCGGTCGCGCGCCGGATCATCCGGAACGCCGTGTTCATCGTGTCATCGAGCGACCCGAGGTTCTGGCGCGGCGCACAAGAGATCCACGCGCCGGGGTAGTGCCGTCGCACCACGGCCAGTGCCTCGTGGGCGCGCGTCGCCGAATCGAAGTAGCCGACGTAGAGTCGAAAGCGCTCGCGCCCGTCCTGCACCGTGCGCGAACGAAACACGGAGAAGCCGACGAGCTCGTGGACGAACGGGACCCTGAGCACCATCGGCAGGCTCGCGGTGCAGAGCGTGATGACGTACAGATCGTCATCCCCCCGCCCCTCGCCGGCCGATCGATCGGTCATCGCTCTACCCCTGCTCCTCGTTGCGGGGACTATCCATAAGAAACCGTGGGGCCTCAAGGCTTGCTGACGTCGTGATTCGGCGACAGTCCGTGCCGCTCGCGCGGCTGGAGTTTTGCACCGCCGCAGGCTCAGGACTTCGCGTTCGCCGCGATCCAGGCGGCGAAGGCCAGCATGAGCTTCGCGAGGAACGCGCGCGTACCCTCGTTGGCCAGCCTGCCGGTGGCATCGAGCAGCTTGTCGGCGCCGCCCAGGTAGGCCTCGGGCTGCTGCAGCGCCTACAATAAAGCAGACAATGGCCGGAGGGTCGCGCCGCGCGACCGCACCCGGTCCACAATCCCCGGAGCGAAGGAGCCTGCATGCAGCTCGGAATGATCGGACTTGGGCGCATGGGCGCGAGCCTGGTGCGGCGCCTCGCGAAGGCGGGGCACAAGTGCGTCGTCTACGACGTCAACGAGCAGGCCGTACGAAGACTGTCCGGGCGCGGCATTGCGGGCAGCGCCTCGATCGAGGAACTGGTCGCGAAGCTGAAGCCGCCGCGTGCGGTCTGGGTCATGGTGCCGGCGGCCGTGACCGGCTCGACGGTGAGGAGCGTCGCCTCGCACCTTGATGCGAATGACGTGATCATCGACGGCGGCAACAGCCACTATCACGACGACCTGCGCCGCGCCGAGACGCTGCAGCGCCGCGGCATCCACTACGTCGATTGCGGCACGAGCGGCGGCGTGTTCGGCCTCGACCGCGGTTTCTGCCTGATGATCGGCGGCGAGACGAAGGTCGTGAAGCGGCTCGAGCCGCTGTTCAGGAGCATCGCTCCCGGCGCTGGCGGCGCGACGCGCACGCCCGGCAGGAAAGGCGCGTTCGACTCCGCCGAGCAGGGCTACCTGCACTGCGGGCCGACGGGCGCGGGCCACTTCGTGAAGATGGTCCACAACGGCATCGAGTACGGACTCATGGCCGCGTACGCCGAGGGACTCAACATTCTCAGGAACGCGAATGCCGGCAAGCGCCGTCGCGCGGTCGATGCCGAGACGGCGCCGCTCCTGAACCCCGAGCATTACCAGTACGATCTTGACCTCACCGCAATCACCGAGGTATGGCGCCGCGGCAGCGTCGTCGGCTCGTGGCTGCTCGATCTCACGGCCGCATCGCTCTTCGAGAGTCCGCGGCTCGCGGAGTACGCCGGCCGGGTCGCGGATTCGGGTGAAGGTCGCTGGACGATTGCCGCCGCGATCGATGAATCGGTGCCGGCGCCGGTACTGACCGCGGCGCTCTACGAGCGGTTCAGCTCGCGCGGCGGAGCGGGGTTCGCCGATCGCGTACTCTCGGCGATGCGCGAGCAGTTCGGCGGCCACCACGAAGCAGGCAAGGGGAAAGCCGCGGCTCCGCCACGGCCGGCCGCGGCCCGGGCGCGCGGCCGCAAGCGCTGAGCATCCGCTCGTCGGACGGGCCGACGATTAGTTGCCCGCACCCTCGTGGTCGTGGCGCCAGCGCCAGTACTCGCGCTGGTCGTCGGCGTTTTGCTGTGACATCGAACGGTATTCCTGGTGGCGCTCGGTGAGGTAGCGCCGGTACGCGCGATCCTCCCGGTCGTCCCACTGGTGGTAGTCCTGGCGGTCGGCGTCGTAGAGCCGCACGCGGGCGACGCAGCCCGTGCCGAAGACGGTCGTGGTCATCGCCGCCGCGGCAATGATCAGTGAAAGTCGGTAGTTTCTAGATTCGCGCATGTCGAATTCCCCCAAATAGATGGCGCCGGTTGCCCGGCGCGTGCCGTAACCGCCGGCCCGGCGCACGCTGCGCCGGGCCGGCGAGCCGACACTTAGTCGTGCAGCTTGGTCACCTTCGCGCCCTCGAGGGACACGTCGGCAATCAGGCCCTTTTCGCCGAACACGAACGCAACGACCGGGTGTTGCATCGTCTCGGTGTCGGTTTCGGCGCCTACACCCTTGACGACCGCGACCGCGGCGTCGGCGCCGATGGTCCAGCCGTTGCTGGCGAGGAACTTGTCCTTGGCAGCTTCCGTCATGAACAGGATCACTTCGCTGCGACGGGCCGCGCCAATCGTGGCGCCGACCGAGGCTCCCGTGACCTTGTAGTAGCCGACCGTTGTGCCCTTCACTTCGAGGGCGCCTTCGCCGTACTCGCCACCGATGCCAACGCCCGCCTTCGTGACGCGCGGGAACACGAGCACGGCGGAGGCCTTGCGGGCCATTTCACGATGGTTGGTGTTCTGGGCGTAGAAGCGGTTGAGTGCGTCGTCGACGCGCGTGTTGATTTCCGACGTGGTCGCTGCCGGAGCCAGCACGCTGAACGTGAGGGCTGCGGCGGTGACAGCTACTTGGGTGACTATTGAGAAACGATTCATGATGTAGATCTCCGCGGTAAATGGGTCACTTCAAACTATTCCCGTGCCTCGCGGTTCGTCCCTGCGAGAGGGCTCGCGACAGCTTGCGTGAAGCGGCTCCGCGCAGCACCAGCACAAGTCCGGCGTTGCTCCTCGCGGCTCGGATCCTCTGATCGTCCGCGCACGGCGCCGTGCTTGTGTACGGGAAGTGTGGTCTCGTGCCCCGGCGGTCGCAGCCGGACGGGGGGTGCAGGCCCTGTCGGAGCAGGCCTACCGCCGCCGACCGGGGCGCGACACCTGCGCGGGTTCGGGCGACAATGAAATTGGGTCAAGCGGCGGGCGGCGCATTGCCGCGGTCTTGCGCCGATCGGCGCGGCGACGGCACGCACTTACGGTTCGCCATGCCGCGTACTGGCAGCCAAGGATGAATCGAGATGGTGCGAGAGTCGGATGCGGGTCGAGTCGGCACGCGCACGCTGGCAGCGCTCTGGATTGCGGCAGCCGTCGCGGCCTGTGCCGGTACGCCGCCACGGAGCGGCGCCCCGGGCGGCGCGATCGCTGCGCGCCCGCACGAGCTTTACGTCGTTCGCCGCGGCTGGCACGTTGATATCGGCTTCCCCGTGTCCGGATTGCACGCGCCGCTCGCGGTCGTCAACGCGCGACTGCCGGGTGCGCGCTTCGTGCTGTTCGGCTTCGGCGATCGGCGCTATCTGATGACTCGCGACCAGGGATCGTGCACGGGGCTGGCGGCGCTGTGGCCGGGTCCTGGGCTCATCCTGGTGACCGGGCTTGCGACGACCCCCGCGCTCGCGTTCAGCGAGCGCCAGGTGATTCGAATCGAGGTGACGGCGGCCGGGGAACTCGCGGCGGAAGAGTTCGTCTGGCGTTCGATGGCGGAGGGTGATGCGCCGGTGGAGCCCGTTGCGACCGGACCCTACGACGGCAGCGTCTACTTCGGCGCGCGGCCCCGATATTCAGGCGTCTACACCTGCAACACGTGGGCGGCGGAGGTCCTGAGGGCCGCAGGGCTTCCCGTGCGAAGTTCGGGAGTGGTGCTCGCCGGACAGATCTGGCGCCAGGCACAACGCTGCCAGGCGAGCGCAGCGGGCGGCTCGTCCGCTGATCGCGCTCCGTGTGCGGTCACGATTCACTAGAGCACGCGTCGGTCGCCCGGCGCGTGCCCCGGGGTCGCTCAGCGACAGGGCGGTGCCGAACCGTCGGAGCAGACCACCGTCGTCTGCGAACTCGCAGGCACCACGATGGTCGCGGCCGGCGCGGCCGGCCTGCTGCTGCTCACGCAGCCTGCCAAGGCGAGAACGATCAATGCGCCGCTTAGAATTTTCATGCTGGGCCCTCTCTGGAAGATTTGGAGTGACTCTGCACATCGCGCGCAGAGCGTCGTCTCGGTCATCTTCGAACCCGTCGTGCGGCGCTCGGGACCGACTACAGTCGCACCGTACGCAATCGCGATCGACCATCGCGATCGGCGCTCGCGCGCACGCGCTGTCAGTTCGCACCTACGCTCGTCCACAAGATATCCGCCGTGCGCGGCCTTCCTCTGGCACGATGGAGTTCGTGTCGACTCCCGTGCGCAGCCGCCCGTCCTCGAACGCCGTCCGCCGGTCGGGCGCGAGTCGGTGCACCCCGCGTCGCGCGGGCCCGGATCGCCCATGACTGAATCAGTCCGCGCGGCGCCGCCGAAGCGAAAACTCCTCAAGGTTCTCGGCCCCGGTCTCATCACCGGCGCATCGGATGACGATCCGAGCGGGATCGCAACCTATTCGCAGGTCGGTGCGCAGTTCGGGTACGGACTCGCTTGGACGCTCCTCTTCAGCTATCCGTTGATGGCCGCGATCCAGGAGATCAGTGCGCGCATCGGCCGGGTGACGGGCTTCGGGATTGCCGGCAATCTTCGCCGGCACTACCCGCCATGGCTGTCGCGGAGCCTGGTATCTCTCCTCTTCCTGACCAACGTGATCAATCTCGGCGCCGATCTCGGCGCGATGGGGGCGGCGCTCAAGCTGCTGGTTGCCGGGCCGGTGCTTCTCTACGTGGCGCTGTTCGGCTTCGGTTCGGCGATGCTCGAGATATTCACGCAGTACGCGCGCTACGTGTCGATATTGAAGTGGCTGTGCCTGTCGCTCTTGAGCTACGTGATCTGCGCGTTCGTCGTCGATGTGTCCTGGCGAACGCTCGGCCGGGCGCTCATCTGGCCGCCGCTGACGACCAAGCCCGATTACCTGATGGCGATCGTCGCGGTGCTCGGGACGACGATCAGCCCCTACCTCTTCTTCTGGCAGGCGCAGCAGGAGGTGGAGGACGAGCGGGTGATGCGGGGCGCGCGTCCGCTGATCCGCGCGGCCGAGCAGGCGCCGGCGGAATTCGCCCGGATCCGCGTCGACACTTACATCGGCATGGCCCTCTCGAACCTCATCGCGCTGTTCATCGTCATCACGACGGCGGCGACGCAGCACGAGCACGGTGTGACGAATATCCAGACGTCGGCGGATGCGGCCGAGGCGCTGCGCGGCATCGCGGGGCCGTTCACGTTCGCGGTGTTCGCCGCAGGCATCATCGGCACCGGGCTGCTCACGCTGCCGGTCCTGTCGGGATCGGCCGCCTTTGCCGTAGGCGAGCTCCTGTCCTGGCACGTCGGCCTCGCCCTGCTGCCGTCGCGCGCCAAGGCGTTCTACGCGACGATCGCGGTCGCTACGCTGATCGGCGCCGCGCTCAACTTCACGCCGATCGATCCAATGAAGGCGCTCTACTGGAGCGCGGTGCTGAACGGCGTCGTGGCCGTGCCGGTCATGATCGCGATGATGAGCCTGTCGATGCGAAAGTCGATCATGGGCGCGTTTACTCTGCCGCTCGCGCTGCGTGCGGTCGGCTGGCTCGCCACCGCGGCGATGGCGGGTACCGTCATCGCGATGATCGTGAGCTGGGCGCTCTGACGCGCGCAACGGGACGCGCCTACACGCTGTAGTCCGCCCGAAGCTCGCTAGCCGCTGTTTTTCCGGCGGCCGACCTTGGCGGCGGCCGCACGCGGCTTCGCGGCGGCGATGACCGAGCCCGGCACGAGCTCGTGTTCGCAGTGGCTGCACCGCACCACCGGAAAGAGCTCGTGTGCGCAGGCGCGGTGGAAGATCAGGTACGGCGGCCCGGTCGGCGGCGCGAGCCAGCGGTCGCCCCAGGCGTTCGACATCAACGCATAGCCGTAGAGATCGCGACCCTTCTCGGTGAGCTTGTACTCGTGGCGTGCGGGGCGGCGCATGTACAGGCGCCGCGAGAAGATCCGCTCGCGAACCAGGAGCTCGAGACGATCCGCGAGCACGTTGGTTGCGATCCCGAGCTCGCGATGCATGTCATCGAAGCGGTGCAGGCCGAAGAACGCGGCGGCAATGACGAGGGGCGTCCACGGATCGCCGACGATGTCCGCGATGTGGGTGAGCTCCCGGTGCGTGCCGCGGTGACTCGCCGCGGTCAGCGCCGACAGTCGCCGGTAGCGACGGGTCACCGGCGCGCGGACACCCGTTCCCGAGCCCGGCAGCAGATACGTGTCGTGGATCGTGACGCTCTTGCCACAGTGCACGCACGCGAGCACCGGCTGGGTCGCGTGCTTGCACGGCGTGTGGACGAGCTCCATCGGGATGCCGGCGCCGCGCGGCGCCCAGCGTCGCTCCCAGCGCCACGCGATCAGGCTCAGGCCGTAGAGGTCGCGGCCCTTCGGGCTAAGGCGGTACTCGTAGCGCGGCGGCGTGTTCGTGTAGAGCGTGCGGCGGAAGATGCCGTTGGCGACGAGCGAGCGCAGCCGGTTGGTAAGGGTGGCGCGCGACGTGCCGGTGCGTTCGAGGAAGTCCTGAAAACGCCGCACGCCCTGGAACGCGTCCCGGATGATCAGGATCGACCAGCGGTCCCCGAGGACGCGGATAGCCTGCGTGACGGAGCTTAGTTTTGTTTGGCGACCGACTTTCCCCACGGTTCAAACTCTACCAGATCCGGCCATGGGCCCGAGGCCGGCGAAGTACGACAGCGCTCTAGGGGTTGGCTGCACTCGAGGTCCGTCTCGATGCTTTGATCGCTAGCGTCCCGTCGAGATGACGGTCCTCTTGAGCCCGGCCGCGAATCGGCGTTCCAGGGCCTTTGGATCCCGCAGCATCGCGGCACGCACCTCGACAGCCATCGTGTCGGTGTCGACCTCGTCGGAGGAGCGCACGATTGCGGCGAGGCCCTGCGCGGCTATGGTTTCCGGCTTTTCCTTGGCGCCGACCACGTGGCTCGCCATCCGGGTGTCGACCGAGCCGACGAACAGCGCCGACACGGACGTGTGCTGGTCCGCGAGCTCCGCGCGCAGGCACGTCGACATCGCGCGGCCGGCGAACTTGGACGGGCTGTAGCCGCCCATGCCGGGAACGGCGACGAGGCCGCCGGCCGAGAGGACGTTCACGATCGCGCTCTCCGGGTGCTTGCCGAGGATCGGCGCGAAGGCGCGGCACATGGCCAGCGGCCCGAAGTAGTTCACTTCCATCTCGGCGCGGGCCGAGGACAGGTCGGGTGCTTTAAGCAGCGTCATATTGACGAACAGCCCCGCGTTGTTGACGAGGATGCTGACCTCGCCGCACTCCCGCGCTGCGCGCGCGACGGACTCGGGGTCGGTGACGTCGAGCTCAAGCTCAACCACGCGAGCCGGCGATTCCTTGACGAGATGCTGGGCGTCGCCCTTGCCGCGGCATGCCGCGTAGACGCGGCGCGAGCCCGCGGCGGCGAAGGCACGCACGAATGCCTCGCCGATGCCGCGATTGCCACCGGTCACGAGGGCGACACTGTTCTCGATTTTCATGGCTCAGTCTCCCGAATCGTTTCGCTGATTTATCGTCCGACGACCACGACGTCGTCCGCGGCCGGCATGGCGTAGAGGCGCGCGACGTCCGTCGCCCGGCGTTGCAGGACGGCGTTGCGGTTGATGGTTCCCTTGTCCGAGAGCTCGTTCGCACCCGACTGCGGCGGTTCCTCGAGAAGCACGCAGCGCAGGATCCGCGTGCTCCCGGTATCGTGCGCGGCGTTGTGCGCCGCGAGGCGACTCGCGAGCGCGGCCCGCACCGGCGCCCACGCGGCGACGTCCGGGCGACCCTGTGCCGGGAGCCCGAAGTCGCGCTCGATCGCGGCGCGGTTGGGCCACGCGAGCACCGCGACGTAGGTCTCGCCGTCGCCGCAGATGACGACCTCGGACACCCACGGCGCGAGGGCGCGAAGTGCATCGGCGCGCAGCTGGCCGCCGGAGATCCAGGTGCCGGTGCCGAGCTTGAATTCCTCGGCGACGCGGCCCGCGAAGGCGAGACCCTTCTCCGGCGCACTGGGATCGTGGAACTGCACGAGGTCGCCAAGCTTGAAATAGCCCTCGTCGTCGAGCGACTGCGCCGTGCGCTGCGGGTCCCGCAGGTACCCTGGCGTAATGACCGGGCCCGAGATGCGGATCTCGTACCGCGAGTCGACGGGCACCAGCTTGACGGTGATGCCAGGCATCGGCAGGCCGATGCCCACCTGGTCGGACGCGAAATGGATGGCGAGGACGCCGGAGGTCGTTTCGGTCGAGCCGTACGCGGAGATCAGCATGAGCCGAAAGCCCACGGTCTCGATCGCCATTTTCTGCATGCGGTCGTGGACGGACTGGGGCAGGCCCGCGCCGCCGTAGAGCAGCACCTTGAGATCGCGGAAGAACGTCTTGCGCAGCGCGGCGTCGGCCTCGAGTGCGTCGCACAGCATCGCGTAGCCGGCCGGGACGTTCACGTAGTAGGCGCCCGCGACCTCCTTGAGGTTGCGGATCGACTCCTCGAACATGCCCGGGATCGGCTTGCCTTCGTCGATATAGAGGGTGCCGCCTGCCGACAGCGACAGCATCTTGGCGAAGGCGCCGGAGACGTGGCTCCACGGCAGCCAGTCCATCGTGACGCCGCTCCAGCCGGCCGCGTTGCCGATCGTCTGGTGAGCCTGCGCGATGTTGGTGCCGATCATGCGGAAGGTCTGGATGACCGCCTTCGGTGGCCCGGTCGAGCCCGAGGTCAGCATGTAGGTGGCGTGATCGTCGGCCTTGAGCTTCGCGATGCGCTCCGCCACCGCGCCCGTTACCCGCGTCGCGAGCACGTCCGCGAGCGCAACGCCCGGGACCGGGCAGGACTCCGGGGTCGAGGTCAGCACGACGGCCCCGTCGAAATCGACTTCTTTGAGCGCACGCGCGACGCGACCGGCATCCTCGGCGAACACGACCGCCGGGCGCACCAGCTGCACGACGTGCTTGAGTCGGGAGAAATCCCCCGCAATGGTCGCGTAGTTGGCGCTGACCGGGCACACCGGCAGGCCGGCTGCCATGGCGCCGAACTTCACCATCGCGTGCGCAATCGAGTTGCCCGACAAGATCATCAGCGAGCGGTCCGGCGGGACCTTGAGGTCGAGGAGCCATTGCGCGATCGCGTCGGTGTCGCGCTTGGTCGCGGCGTAGCTGTGCGGCGACCACAGCCGGTCGACGCCCTTGCGCTGCACCAGGTACGGCCGCTCGCCGAGCGCCGCAGCCTGCGTCGCGAGCACGCGCGGCAGGCACGGCTCAAACTCCCAAAGCCTGAAGCGCGAGCGAATCAGAATACTGCCGTCGGCTCGCCGCTCCACGTCGAGATCGACGGGCAGCAGCTGGTTCGGCCGAATCGGCGCGCTCGCGGGCCCACTCGTCATGGCGTCTTCCCCCTCAAAACTCCGCGCGATCCTGTACGTTGCGTCCCCTCAGACCGCAGCAGCCGAGCGCTGCGCGACACCCGGGGACGCGATCCGGCCCTGCAGGCCCTGCTCGAGGAGCATGAGATCACCGCAGTGCTGATGCGCTTCGGCAGGGCGGAGGATCGTGGCGACGTCGAGCTCCCGCGCGCGTGCCATCACGCAGGCGCGACCGGGGATCACGGCGACGTGCTCGTCGGCCTCGCCGCGGAGTAGATCGCCAGGATCGCGCCCATTGTTCCCAAGTCCGGTGTGCCGACACACGCCGTGTCGAACGTGCTTATCGAGCTCGTTTCGGCTCACGCGCGGGTCGAGGCTTACATTACTACGTTCGCCCGCGTGAAGAAGAACGGCGGGATGTTCGACACGCTGACCCCGGCCCGCACCCTCGACCGGTTCGAGCGACGCGACCGCGTATGGCGCATTGCAGCGCGACGGGTGAGCGGGGAGTGGCATCACGAGCAGCCCCTGGCAGCGAGCTGGGGGCGTCGAAAAGCTTGTCAGTTGCATAACGAGACTTATAATGGAAACAAGGGCCGGGAGGCAATGTTAGCGTCTCCCGCGACCTCGCCGTGCCGGGGCGCGCTGCCGCAGACCGGCGCCGCGACGGCCGGGGCCAGCCCCAGCGAACATCCTGTGCTGCGTGGCCGCGACCGCCTATGCGCAGCGCGGCAGGTCGCTGGCTGACAGCAATGAGGGGGAGGCGATGACGTTCACGCAACTGAAGAAAATCGCCGTCTTTTACCAGCGGTTCCTGCCGAGTTTCTCGGCGATCGGTTACCGCTGGCGCTCGATGTTCTGGTCGCGCCTCGATGCGGATTTCACCGGCCAGGTGTGGCTCGTGACGGGGGCGAGCGGTGGCATCGGCGGCGCGATCGCCGCGGAGGCACTGCGCCGCGGTGCGACCGTGATCGCGGTTGCGCGCAGCGCCGCCAAGCTCGACTTGCTCGCCGCCACCGCGCCCGGCCGCGTAATCGCGCTCAAGGCGGACGTGGCGCTCGTCGCCGAGGCACGTCGGGTCGCGCGCGAAGTCATCGGCATGCAGCGCAAGCTCGACGTGCTCGTCAACAACGTGGGCGTGCTGATCGACGCGCTGACGCTGACTGCGGAAGGCTTCGAGACTTCCTACGCGACCAACCTGCTGAATCACTTCGTGCTCACCGAAGCGCTGCTCGCCGCGGGCGCGTTCAAGACCGACGCGGCGATCGTCAACATGTCCTCGGGTGGCATGTACAACGCGCCCCTGACGCTCGACTACATGGGCATGAAGACGCCGGGCAAGTACAGCGGTGTCTACGCCTACGCGGTCGCGAAGCGCGGCCAGGCGGAGCTCACTCGGTACTGGCAGGAGAAGCACGGCGGCCAGGGCCTGCATTTCTACGTGATGCACCCGGGTTGGGCCGATACCCAGGGCGTGCGCACGGCGATGCCGCGCTTCCGGCGCATCCTGCGCTCGGTGCTGCGCAACGACGCCCAGGGTGCCGACACGGCCATCTGGCTTGCGGCGACGCGCCCGACCCGGGAAGGGCCCGAAGCCTTCTGGCTCGACCGGGCGCCCCGGGCCGCGCACGCGTATCCTGCGACACGCGTGACGAAATACACGCCCGCGGATCTCGCGGAGTTTCTGCGCCGGGACGCGGCCAAGGTTGCATAGCCCGCGGGGCGGGGCCGGCACTTCACAGCGGCGATGCCGCCAACGCGGGGGGAATGAGCCATGGTCGATCGTCGAAAAGTCATTAGCGGTTTCGGGGCGGCGTCGCTCGCCATCGCGGCCGCGACGGTCGGCGCCAGGACGCCGTCCCCCGACTACTTCGAGTTGTTCCTCAAGCTGATCGCCGACTGGAAGCGCCACGACATCGACGCGGTGCTGGCGCGCGTGTCGGACGACATCGTCTGGTACGCCTACGTCGGTGCTCCGCCCGTCGTCGGCAAACCCGCGATGCGAAAGCTGCTCGAGACCATTGCGCCGAACCGGACGGCCGAGCGCTGGCGCATCTTCTTCCACGCCGTAAACGGCGAACGGCTATTCGTGGAAGGCGTCGATGACTTCGACGAGAAGGACCACCGCGTCGAGGTGCCCTACGCGGGCGTCGTTGAATTCAAGGACGGGCTCGTGGTCGGCTGGCGCGACTACTTCGACAACGGGCTCCTGAAGCGCATGAAGGACGGCGAGGCGGTGCCGGCCGTGATCGAGCCGCTCGTCTCGCGTACCGGGCGCCCCTGAGGCGCCGACACCGCGGCTGGCTAGGCGGCGTCCGGCCAGAGGTCGCGGCCCGGCGCCCACATAGCGTGGAAGCCCGGCGTCGCGCGGGTCGGCAGGCGCACGCGCGCGATAGGACCCGCGGTGATGGCCTTGGCGTCGAAGACCCAGACCTCCGAGCGGTAGTCGGCGGAGTGGGTGAGTAGCGAGATCACGTAACCGCTGTCCTCGTCGCCCCCCTTCGTGCTCTTCGCGAACGGTGCTTCGCTCGCGTACCAGCCGGTGCCGTAGTTGTAGACCTCGCGTGTCTGCTTCGCGTGGTCGTACTTGACCAGGCCCTCGAACCTGAGCGTCTGGAAGTCGGTCGGAATCAGCTGGTGGTACGAGTACCGCGTGCACACTCCGTAGAGATCGGCATCGGGGAGGCAGAACTCGACGTTCAGGTCATCGAGCTGCTGCTCGTGCTTCTCGCCGGTCCGCACATTCATGCGCCAGCGCCTGAGGTGCCCCTTGTAGCGCAGGTAGGCGAGCATCGAGGCGAGCGGTCCTTCGGCGGGATCGCGGCGGATCGTCGGGTCGGGCTGGAAGCATCCGTCCATCGTGATCCAGTCGCCGTCCTCCCACGCGTTGACCATGTGCAGCACATAGCCGGGCTCGAACTCAAACCACTTGATCTGCTCCTGCGTCCCGTAGCGGGGGATCACGCCGTAGCGCGATGGCACCTCGCGGTGGAACGCAACGAAGCGGTGCCCGGTGCGCCGCATCGCGGCCGGATCGTGGTAGACGGGGTGGTCGTGGAGGATCGTGTAGTTCGGCGTGATCGTCGTATCGTGCGGCAGGCGCGGGCCCGGAAGGTCGACGCGAGTCTTGTGCTTGACGGTGCCGTCCGCGGCGATGACGTAGTACGTGAGGTACGGCTGGAAATCGCCGTAGTCGTAGCCGATGAGCTCGCCCGTGCGTTGGTCGACCTTCGGGTGCGCATTCAGTGTCGTCGTCAGGGCGCCCGCGTAGTTCTCCTCGCGCTCGGTTTCGAGCGTTAACGGGTCGAGCCGGTAGGGTCGACCCGCGTTGTACCAGAGCGCGATGATCTTGCCGTTGTGGACATTTAGCGTCGTGTTCGCCGTGTCCTTGCAATAGTCGGGGTTGGCGGCAGTCGTTTCGTGGCCCACGATCCGTGACAGGTCGAAGGGACCCATGATTCCCGAGAGCTCGACGCGTCCGCGCGCGATCTCCTCGCGCAGTGCTCGTGTCTGGATCCACTTGCGGATGAAGCTGGCGCGACCGTCGCGAAAGTAGACGCCGCTGACCATGCCGTCGCCGTCAAACCAGTGATACAGGCCGCGCGGCGCGAACACCGGGTTCGGACCGTTGCGAAAGTAAGCGCCGCAGAGATCGGTCGGGATCGCGCCGGCAACGACGTCGAGATCGACCGCCGTGACCTCTGAGACCACCGGCGTGTACGGGCCGTGCAGATAGGGGTTGTCGACCTGTCCTACCCAAGTCGGCGCGTCGGCCGGATCGACCGGATTCTCCTGCGCGTAAGTCCGCATCGCAGAATTCTCCCGTAGACTGCAGGTTGCATTACAAGACTGAGTGACTGCATGTTACCTCAGAAGCCCAGTCGTTGCTCGAACGGCACCCCGGCGGACGCGCGCTGCGGGACCCGCGGAACGCCCGGCGCGGGCAGCCCGTCACCTGACATATCCCGGACGACCGGGACCGCTCCGGGGACGGCAACGTGAGCCTGGAGGCGAACAAGCCGCTCGCGACCGCGTCTCTCGAGCACGTTGCCGCAGCACGCTGCGACGCGGCGATGGCGGTGCCCGGCGATGACGTGACCGGGTAGATGGCCGGCTGGCCCGCCGAATTCGCAGCCGCGGCCTTCGCGACGACCGCGTCCGGTCGCCGCTACTCGAACCAGTACCGCCTTTTGTTCGAAGTGCGCGACGCATGGATTCGCTCGCTCAAGGAGTACCTCGACATGCTGCACGCCTGCCTCGTGTTTGGCGCGCCGCCGGCGGTGCCCGGGAACGGGGAGATCTCGCGCTGAACCGGCCAGCGGCACCGCGGGGTTCCTGCCGCGACCGGCGCGTTCTGGCAGAATTCGAGGCAGCGCAGCACAGGTAGCCCCATGCTTCTCGACCTGACACCCGAAGACCGGGCCTTCCGTGACGAAGTCCGGACGTTCCTGCGGGAACGCCTCGATCCCGACGTCGCGCACCGGGTTCGCGAGCACGGCCGGGTCTCCGCCGCCGAGACGGTCGTCTGGCAAAAGAGGCTGCACGCGCAGGGCTGGTTCGCACCCGCCTGGCCGGTCGAATGGGGCGGCACCGGCTGGCCGGCGCTGCGCCAGTACATCTACGACGAGGAATACCACGCGGCCGCGGCGCCGCAGGTGATCTCCTTCGGCCGCGACCTGCTGGCGCCCGTGCTGATGAAGTTCGCGAGCGAAGCGCAGAAACGTCATTACCTGCCGCGGATCCTCGCGTCGGACGACTGGTGGTGCCAGGGCTACTCGGAACCGGGAGCGGGCTCGGACCTCGCCTCGCTGCGCACCGCGGCGGAACTGCGCGGCGATCACTACCTGATTAACGGCCAGAAGACCTGGACGACGCTCGCCCAGCATGCCGACATGATGTTCTGCCTCGTGCGCACGCAGAGCGCGGGCAAGAAGCAGGAAGGCATCAGCTTCCTCCTGATCGACATGAAGACGCCGGGCATCACGGTGCGGCCGATCGTGCTGCTCGACGGGCACCCGGAGGTCAACGAAGTCTGGTTCGAAAACGTCGAAGTACCGGTTGCGAATCGCATTGGCGATGAGGGTCGGGGCTGGACGTACGCGAAGCACCTGCTCGGCCAGGAACGGGCGGGCATCGCCGGGATCGGCGTCTCGAAGCGGGAGATAGGATTCCTCAAGGAGCTGGCGGGCAGGGCGCTGCGTCGCGGCCGGCCGCTGCTCGAGGACCCGGAGTTCCGCGCCAAGGTCGCGCGCGTCGAGATCGAGCTGATGGCGCTCGAGCTCACCGCGCTGCGCGTGGTCTCGTCGGAGCGCGCGGGCAAGGCGCCGGGCCCCGAGGCCTCGATGCTGAAGATCCGCGGCACCGAGATCCAGCAGGGCATCACCGAACTCTTCATGGAAGCGGTCGGGCCGTTTGCGCAGCCGTTCACGCCGGAAGCGTTCGACGCGAGCTGGCACGGCGAGCCGGTGGGAGCGGATTACGCGGCGCCGCTCGCCGCGCGCTACTTCAATTTCCGCAAGACCTCGATTTACGGCGGCTCCAACGAAATTCAGAAAAACATCATCGCGCAGATGATTCTCGGCCTTTAAGGAAG
>JANXZZ010000053.1 GCA_025355245.1 Pseudomonadota bacterium
GCCGCCGTCGAGGTTCTTCCAGTCGTCGATGCAGGCGACGGAGAGGCCAGTCTGGCCGGCGCGGATCGCGGCCGGATAGCCGGCGGGTCCGCCGCCGATGACGATGACGTCGTAGGTGTCGGTCATGATGGGTCCCGCAAAGTCAGACCTGCAGCAGCAGGCGGGCCGGATCCTCGAGGCAGTCCTTGATCGCAACCAGGAACTGCACGGCTTCGCGGCCGTCGATGATGCGGTGATCGTAGGTGAGGGCCAGGTACATCATCGGCCGCACGAGGACGGCGCCGTCGACGACCACCGGACGGTCCTGGATCTTGTGCATGCCGAGGATCGCGCTCTGCGGCGAGTTCACGATGGGCGTCGACATCAGCGAGCCGAACACGCCGCCGTTGGTGATCGAGAAGGTCCCGCCAGTCAGGTCCTCGATCGTGATCGAACCGTCGCGCGCCTTGCTGGCGTAGGCGCCGACCGAGCGCTCGATGTCCGAGTAGCCCATGAGGTCCGCGTCGCGCAGCACCGGCACGATGAGCCCGCGGTCGGTCGAGACCGCGACGCCGATGTCGTAGTAGTCGTGGTAGACGATGTCGTTGCCATCGACGTAGGCGTTGACCGCCGGGAAGCGCCTGAGCGCCTCGACCGCGGCCTTGACGAAGAAGGACATGAAGCCGAGGCGCACGCCGTGCGTCTTATCGAAGCGATCCTTGTAGCGCGTGCGCGCCTCGTTGAGCGACTTCATGTCGACTTCGTTGAAGGTCGTCAAGAGTGC
Source organism: Pseudomonadota bacterium (assembly GCA_025355245.1). GTDB lineage: Bacteria > Pseudomonadota > Gammaproteobacteria > Steroidobacterales > Steroidobacteraceae > CAIKZZ01. The sequence goes on from JANXZZ010000053.1 coordinate 764, forward strand.
CTGCGTCGACTGCGCCTCGATCAGGCGCGAGGCGATACGAGCCCGCAGGCGCGTCATCGGCACGCGCTGCTCGGTGCGACCGCTGCGCGGGACCGGAGCCGTTGCCGCCGGCGGCTTCGCGGCCGCAGGTGCCGGCGCTGCCGCCGGCTTCGCTTCCAGCGAACGGACCACGTCCTGCTTGCTGACGCGCCCGTCGCGGCCGCTGCCGGCGATCTGGGCGGCGTCGAGGCGCTTTTCCTCGACCAGGCGTCGCGCGGCCGGGGCGAGCTTCGCCGCCTCGCGGGCGAGCGCGGGTGCCGGAGCCGCCGCGGCCGCCGCGGCCGCCTCGGCGGGCCGGGCCGTGGCGGTGGCGCCCTCCTCGATGAGCGCGAGCAGCACGCCGCTCGTGACGGTTGCGCCCGCCTCGATCTTGAGTTCCCTGAGCACTCCGGCGACCGGGGCCGGCACCTCGAGTACGACCTTGTCGGTCTCGAGGTCGGCGAGGTTCTCGTCGCGGGCGACGGCATCCCCCGCGCGCTTGTGCCAGGCGACGAGCGTCGCGTCGGCGACCGACTCCGGCAACTGCGGTACGCGCACTTCGATCGTCATGAGGTCTTCCTGAGGGATTTCTGGGTGGCGGAGGAGTCCGTCCGGCCCGTCAGGCGCGCGGTCTCGCGAGCCGATTCCTCGGTCGTGGTCGCGTGCAGCGCGGCGCTGACGAGGGCGTGCTGCTGCTCGACGTGCAGCTGGTGGATGCCGACCGCCGGCGCCGCCGAGCCCGCGCGGCCGGCGTAGAGGAGCACGGCGCGCGCCGGCAGGCGCTCCTGCAGGCGGTGCTGGATCTGGTACCAGGCGCCCTGGTTCTGCGGTTCCTCCTGGCACCAGACGACCTCGCGGGCGTTCGCGTAGCGATTGAGGATTGCCTCGTATTCCTCTGCCGGGAAGGGATAGAGCTGCTCGAGGCGCACGATCGCGACGTCGGCGAGGCCGTCGACGCGGCGCCGCTCGAGCAGGTCGAAGTAGACCTTGCCGCTGCAGAACACCACGCGGCGCACCGCGTTCGGGTCGAGGGAGTCGATCTCGTCGATGAGGTTGCGGAACATGCCGGTCGAGAGTTCCGCGAGCGCCGAGACCGCGAGCTTGTGGCGCAACAGGCTCTTCGGCGTCATCACGATGAGCGGCTTGCGCAGCGGCCGCACCATCTGGCGCCTAAGCATGTGGAACACCTGTGCGGGCGTCGAGGGCACGCACACCTGCATGTTGGATTCGGCGCAGAGCTGCAGGAAGCGCTCGAGCCGGGCGGAGGAGTGCTCCGGTCCCTGGCCCTCGTAGCCGTGCGGCAAGAGCAGCGTGATGCCGCACACCCGCCCCCACTTCGCTTCCCCGGAGCTGATGAACTGGTCGATGATGACCTGTGCGCCGTTGGCGAAGTCGCCGAACTGGCCTTCCCAGATCACGAGCGCATCCGGCGTCGTGGTCGCGAAGCCGTACTCGAAGCCCATGACGGCCTCCTCGGACAGCACCGAGTCGATGACCCGGAAGCGCGGCTCGCGCGTGAGTGCCGCGAGCGGCGTCGCGACGCGATCCGTCGACTGGTCGTGCAGCACCACGTGGCGATGGAAGAAGGTCCCACGGCCGCTGTCCTGGCCGGTCAGGCGCACGCCGTAGCCCTGGTCGACCAGGGTGGCGTAGGCGAGCGTCTCGGCCGCACCCCAGTCAAGCGGCGCATCGCCCTTCAGCATGCGCGCGCGATCCTCGTAGATCTTGGCGACGCGCGCGTGCAGCGTGAAACCCTCCGGAATCGCGACCATGCGCGCGCCGAGTTCCCGGAGGTGCTCGAGATCGACGCCGGTGACGACCTGCTCGTCCGGATTCGCGGCGAGGTGTGCGCTCCAGTCGACCGTGAACTTGTTGCCGATCATGCCGAGCGCGGCGCGCGCCTGCGGCTTGCCCTGGTCGAGTCCCGCGCGGTACTCCTCGACCATGCGCGCGGCCTCGTCGCCGCCGAGCGCGCCCTCCTTCACGAGGCGCTGCGCGTAGATCTGGCGCGTGGTCGGGTGCTTGCGAATGACCTGGTACATGCCGGGCTGGGTCGCCGCCGGCTCGTCGGCCTCGTTGTGGCCGTGGCGGCGGTAGCAGACGAGGTCGATGACGACGTCCTTGTGGAACTTCAGGCGGTAGTCGAGCGCGAGGCGGGTCACGAACACGCAGGCCTCGGGATCATCGCCGTTCACGTGGAAGATCGGCGCCTCGACGATCTTGGCGACGTCGGAGCAGTACAGCGTCGATCGCGCATCGCGCGGGTCGGAAGTCGTGAAGCCGACCTGGTTGTTGATCACGAGGTGGATGGTGCCGCCGGTGTAGAAGCCGCGCGCCTGCGAAAGCTGCAGCGTCTCCATGACGACGCCCTGCCCGGCGAACGCCGCATCGCCGTGCACGAGGATCGGCAGCACGCGCTCGCCGAGTTCGTCGCCGCGCCGTTCCTGGCGGGCGCGCACCGACCCCTCGACCACCGGGTTCACGACTTCGAGGTGCGAGGGATTGAAGGCGAGCGCGACGTGCATGTTGCCGCGCGGCGTGCGCAGGTCCGCGGAGAAACCCTTGTGGTACTTCACGTCGCCCGAGCCGCGCAGGTGCGCGAGGTCGTACTGGCCCTCGAACTCGGAGAAGAGATCGGAGGGCGACTTGCCGAGCAGGTTCACCAGCACGTTGAGGCGCCCGCGGTGCGCCATGCCGATGATGCATTCCTCGATCAGGTGCGAGCCGCCGTACTGGATCAAGTCGTCCATCATCGGCACCAGCGCGTCGCCGCCCTCGAGCGAGAAGCGCTTCTGGCCGACGTACTTGGTGTGCAGGTAGCGCTCGAGCCCCTCGGCGGCGGAGAGCTGCCAGAGGATGTTGTGGCGCTCCTCGGGCGTGAAGCGGTACTCGAGGCGCCGGTCCTGGTAGGTCTGCTGCAGCCACAGGCGCTCTTCGCTCGAGGACACGTGCGCGAACTCCGCGCCGATCGTGTCGCAGTAGACGAACTTGAGCTGCGCAATCATGTCGCGCAGCTTCATGCGCGGCGGGACGGGCCCTGAGTCCGAGCCCGTCAGGAATTCGGTGTCGAGGTCGGCATCGGAGAGGCCGAAGTAGCCGAGCTCGAGAACGCGCGGCGTCGGGCGCTCCATGAGGCCCAAGGGGTCGATGCGCGCGACCAGGTGTCCACGGTTGGCGTAGACCTGCACCATCCGCGAGACCGCCCCCTGCTTCGCGGCCTGGTCGGCGGTGGCGGGTGCGGCGGCGGCGGGACCGGTTCCGAGGCGTGGGCGGCGCGCGCGCTCGGCGAGCGCCGCCAGCACCGGCGCGTGCGGCACGTCGGGGCGGCTGTCGCCGCCGAGGCCGCGGAAGTAGCCCCGCCAGGCCGGCGAAACCGAGTCGGGATCGGCAAGGAACCGTTCGTAGAGCTCGTCGACGTACGCGCCGTTGCCGCTCGCGAGCGCGCTCGTGGTCAAAAGCTCGTTGAGGGAGGAACTCATGCGCGGGGCTCGCTCGGCGCCCGATCAGTCGACATTGACATATGTCGAAAGTCTAGCGGATGCCGCCCCGCGAAACAAAAGCCGATTCAGTCGCTTAGGCGAATCGTGATGCAGGTCCCGCTTGCGCTTAGGACACCCGCTCGAGGAGCAGCAACTCGTAGCCGATCAGTGCCACATAGGACCCGAGCACGAAGTGCACGAGCCTGCCCGCACGCACCATGCGGAACATCCGAAAGCGCGCGACCGAGACAAGCGTGAGGACGCCGACGCCGGTCATCGCGAGCTTGACGATCGCGAAGCGGCGCGCGTCGCCGTAGACGTAGAGAGCCATGAAGGGATTGGCCTCCACCGCGCCGTTTTCAAGCAGCCGCAGCGTCAGGAACGCATCGATCGCGCAGAAAATGATCACCAGCGTCGAGCTTGCGAACAGCCACGGGTCGTGCCAGTCGATGATCGGGCGGCTGAAGTCGGACGAGCGGCGGCCGGTGCGCCGGCGCGGCCTGAAGGCGCCATAGGCGACCGAGCGCCACAGCGCCTCGGCGCGCCGGTCGCGGCCGCCCGCGCGCCGTTCGGCGGCGCCGGGGCTCGCGACGGCGGCCACCGCGGACAGGTTCGTCTCGACCACTTCGATCCTCGTGCGGGGGGCGCCCTTAAGCCTCTGCAAGAAGCGCTCCAGCACGGCAGGCGCCTGATTTTACTCGGGAGTCCGTGGCCGGCGTGGCGGACGCGTAAAGAATGCCGACGCCGATCGCCGCTGCGCCAACGCCCCGAGGAGGGCTCGAGCGTCCGGTTCGCGCATCAGGGCCGCGCCCCGGGTCCGGCGGGGCTGCGCGGGGGCCTCAGCGGTAGATCGCGCCGCGCGCCATCACGAAGCTCGGGTGTTCGGTCGCGGCGATGCTGTCGAGAGGATTCCCCGGGACCGCGACCACGTCGGCGGACTTCCCGGCCTCGAGGGTGCCCGTGATCGCGTCCACGCCGAGCAGGCGCGCGGCGTCGCGGGTGCCGGCGAGGAGCGCAGCCGCGGGCGCCATGCCGAGCTCGACCATCAGCACGAACTCGTGCGCGTTCATGCCGTGCGGCGAGACGCCCGAGTCGGTGCCGAAGGCGATCGGCACGCCGATCCGGAGCGCGTTCTTGAACATCTCGGTGTGGGCGGCCGAGAGCATGCGTGCCTTGGCGGCGATCGGCGGCGGGTAGCTGCTGGCGTGCGCCTCGCTCCACCACACGGCCATGCGCGTCGGCACGAGGTAGGTGCCCTTCTGCTTCATGAGCTTGAGCGTCTCGACCGAGAGGAAGCTGCCGTGCTCGATCGAATCGACGCCTGCCTCGACGGCGAGTCGCGCCGCCTCGTCGCCGTGCGCGTGCGCGGCGACCTTGCGGCCCCAGGCGTGCGCCTCGCTCATGATCGCGCGGAACTCCTCGGGCGTGAGCTGCGGGACCTTGAGCGGATCGGCTTCCGAGAACACCCCGCCCGAGGCGCAGATCTTGATGACGTCCGCGCCCCACTTCATCTGGTCGCGCACCGCCTCGCGGCACTGCTCGGGTCCGGAGCAGATGCCCTCGATCGGCGTCAGGGGCTTCACCGCGTCGGGCGGAAAGGGCGGCTGGTCGCAGTGGCCGCCGGGCGAGCCGATCGCGTGCGCGGCGGCGAGGATGCGCGGGCCCTGCACGAGCCCGGCGTTGATGGCGTTTCTGAGCGCGATGTCGACCCAGTCGCCGGCGCCGACGTTGCGCACGGTCGTGAAGCCGGCGGCGAGCGTCGAGTGCGCGTGTTTCTCCGCGATGAAGGACTGTTCCGCCGGGAACCGCAGCATCCCTTCGTAGAAGTCCCGATACGGGTTGTCGGTGGCCTCGTCCGTCAGGTGCACGTGCGCGTCGATGAAGCCGGGCAGCAGCGTCGCATCGCCGAGGTCGATGAGCTTCGCGCCGGCGGGGATCGGCGCGCCCGGGCCGACGCCGACGATCTTGTTGCCCTGCACGATGACGAGGCCGGGGCTCGTCAGGGTCCCGGACTTGCCGTCGAAGAGATGCGCGGCCTTGAGCACGATCGGCGCGGGCGGGGCGGCGCTGTCGGCGGCGCTCGCGCTCGCGGTGGCGAGCCAGGCCAGCGGCAGGAATGAGGCGGCGGCAGCGAATCGGGCGCGTGACATGAGACCCCCCTTGCAACGGTGTGACCACGAGACCGCGTGCCGCGCGGGCGGCAGGGACCTCTCCGCCGCGGAGTCTATGTGCCGGCGTCGGGCGCTACCAGCACGCGGACGGCTGCACGCCGTTCGCGCACTCGAACATCCTCGGCCTAGCGTCAGGGTGAACCCTAAGCCTGTCTCGGAGGACTCACTCCGGCCGCGCGCCTGCCCTGCCGGTTCTCTGCCCGAGAACGGCTCGTGTGCCGCGCCCCTCGCCGTATTCATCCGAACATCACACAGGGGATCCTTCCATGCACAGCCACTCTCCCGCTGGACGATTCGTGCTCCGTGCGGCGCTGGCCGCGGCGCTTGGCCTCGGCGCGGGCGGCGCCTTCGGCGCCGACTCGAACGAAGCCTTCGTTCCGCTCGCGATCACCTCCTCCACCATTCCGGCCAACGGCGACGTGAACCCGTACGGCGTCGCGTTCGTGCCGCGTCACTTTCCGTCGGGTGGCACGATCCAGGGCGGCGACGTGCTCGTCAGCAACTTCAACAACGCCGCGAACCTGCAGGGTACCGGCACCACGATCGTGCAGCTGCGGCCGAGTGGCGCGCTCGCGCCTCCGGGCACCGCGACCGCGTTCTTCACGAGTTCGCAGGTCGGGCTCAGCACTGCGCTCGGCGCGCTCGAGGGCGGGTTCGTGATCGTCGGCAACGTGCCGACCACCGACGGGACGAGCGCCACCGTAGGCCAGGGGGCGCTGCAGGTCATCGACCGCAACGGCAATTGGGTTGCAACCTGGACGGATCCGGTGTTCCTCGACGGGCCGTGGGACCTGGCGATCGAGGATCGTGGCGACCACGCGCACATTTTCGTCGCCAACGTGCTGAACGGAACGGTCGCGCGCCTCGACGTCGCGGTCGCCGCGAGCGGCGTGACCGTCACCCGGCAGACGATCATCGCGACCGGGTACACGCACATGCCGAACGATGCGGCGCTGCTGCTGGGGCCGACCGGACTCGCCTTCGACCCCGCCGCCGACGTGCTTTACGTGGCATCGACGGCCGACAACGCGGTGTACGCGGTGAGTCACGCGCGCGAACGCACGACCAGCGTCACGCAGGGCACGAGCATCTTCGCCGATGCGCACTTGCGGGGACCGCTCGCGCTGCGTTTCGCGCCGAACGGGAACCTCCTGGCCGCGAACGGCGATGCGGTCAATGCCGACGTGCTGCACCCTAGCGAGATCGTGGAGTTCACGCGTTGGGGCCGGTTCGTGCGCGAGTACAACGTCGATGCGAGCCAGGGAGGCGCGTTCGGTATCGACACCGTGCTCGGCGAGAGTCGCGGCTTCAACTACGCGGTCATCGACGACGTCGCCAACAGCCTCACCGTGACTCGCCTCGACCCGCGCTAGCGCTGCCCCCGACGTGACTCATCGGCTCCGACGCGGGCGCCCCTGGCGGGCGCCTGCGCCGGTCGCTGGTCGATTGCGCGCACCGCGCGGCGCGCGCATGCTCGGCCGCGCGCCGTTCGCGTCGATGCAAGCGGCGGACGCTCCATCGGAGCACACCGCGCGCGGTCGAACCACACACTAGCTTGGGGGAGTCATGCAAACGACATTCAGGAATCTATTGGTGGGCGCAATCCTTGCGCTCGGGGCAAGCGTCGCGCTCGCGGCCGCACCGGCGGCGGATCCGGTCATCGGCAGCTGGACGCTCAACCTCGCGAAGTCGAAGTTCTCGGCCGACCACGCGCCCAAGAGCCAGACGCGCACCTACACGAACTCCGCGAAAGGCATCGTGCTGACCGTGAAGAGCGTCGCCGCGGACGGCAAGGAAAACACGTCCACGATGACCTTCGAGGCCGACGGCAAGCCCTACGCGATGACGGGTAACCCCGGCATCGACACGGTGGCAGTGACGCGGGTCAATTCGCACACCGTGACCAGCGTCCAGACGAAGGGCGGCGCGCCGGCAGGAACGTCCGTGCGGCACGTGTCAAAGGACGGCAAGACGCTCACGCTCACGCAGAAGGGCACGCTGGCTGCGGGCGGCAACTACGAGGACGTGTCGGTCTACGACCGGCAGTAACCGCGGGGCCTCGACGCCACCCGGCGACGCTCGGCGGGGACGCCGGGGCCGGGTGCGTCGGGGCGCGGGTTCGGGATCCCGTGCCGTTGGCCTTCGGGGCGCGCCCTGGGTGTATCAAAAGCCACCAAAAACCTGACGGCGCGCTCAGAAGCGGCAAATTCCCGCCCCTAGTATGTGGGCACGCCGTCCGGAGACGTGATGCCGATGTCCAATCCAAGCCGCCCACCCCGTCCGCTTTCGAAGGCTATTCACGTGACGCTCGATGTGGCGCGTCACGAGGCGCTCAAGACGCTCGGCCGGATGACCGGGCGCACGACGCAGAGCCTGCTGCGCGAGGGGCTTGATTTCGTGCTGGCGCGCTACGCGCCGGTGGAAATAAAGCCGCCGCGTGGCGCGGCGGGCCCGCGCTACGGCGTCGAGCGACGCAAGACGCCGCGCGTGCCGACCCTCACCGATCCCGTCGACTCGCCGGCCGTCGCTGCGGCAATCGCCGTGCGGGCGGCTTTTGTCGCTGAATTGCTGGCGCCCGACGACCCGGCGACCGGCGCGCGCATACAGTCCGCCGTTGATGCCGCTGCCCGGCACGGCTTCGTCGCGAGCCGCGCGCGTCCCAAGAACGCGAAAGCGCCGAAACGCTCCGCGGGCCCGCGCCGCTAGCGATCGTTGCCCACGGCAACGAACGGCCGTCGGCGAAAATTCCAGTCCGCCGTGCGCTCGCCGAGGAGACCGTGATGACGGAACCGCAGTACATGGTGAAGGGCGAAACCGTGCAGGCCTACGGCTCCGCGCTCGCCTCGCTCGTGGCGTTGATGCTGAGTCGCATTGCGCGCGACAAGCCGGGGGTGTCGCAGACGGTCGCGACCGCGTATCGAAAGGGCGACGTGCGGCTGCGGCTCGTAACGACGCTCACCTACGGAGCGCAGCACGAACTCTCGCTCACGTCGCTCGACAGCCGCGACAGAGAGACGATTCTGGCGACGGTCGTCGTGAACGCGACGGTCCTGGATTGACGGACCCGGGCCGACCGCGCTGGTCGCGGTCAGGGCCAGGGCCAGGCCAGGCCAAGCCGACCGCCAGGGCACCTGACCCGAACCACGTCCTCGGCCGAGGGAGATCCGGCACAGGCGAAACTTGGAGCGTCGCCACCGCGTTCCGGCCGGACCGCCGGCGGACATCCGCGTTTCCGCTCCGCTGGCATCGGGCGCTGCGCCCGCCTCGCTGTTCGGCGCGGTAGCGCCTGTAACGCCGATGCGGGCAGTCTCCGCGTCCGAACGGAGGCAATATGCCACGCGACAAGACGACGGCGGAGCTGATTGCGATGCTTGATGCGCCGACTCCCTGGATCCTCGACACGCGTTCGCACGGCTCGCTGCGCTACGCGCTTCTGGTGGCGGCATCATTTCGCGCCGAGGGGGCGCCTCTCGTTTCGCTGCGCACCGCCGACGGCGCGATCGCGGTCGGAGCGGGCCAGCTTCTCGAGTTGCTCCGGGAGACCGGACTCTCGCCGGCCGCTGGCTAGCGACCGATCGACGTCGCCCCGTGTCCGCGGCCGCAGCGCCCGGCTGAACCTGGCACCGGCACGCTGCGGCGCGCGGCGGACTGCGGACAACCCGACCGGAGTGCCCGCGACGTGCGGCGAAAGCACGTTTCATGCGCGAGTTAGGCGCGGGATTGAGCATGCGCGGGAAACGTGACTTTGCGGCGACCGATGCGTTGCCGTTTGGCGGCGCGACCGAGCGAGGAGGAGCCGCGCTGCGGCCAATGACGCGTGCGCCGGGTGGCCCCACGGTTGGCCGAGGCGCGCGCCCTTCGCTGCGAACCAGTGTGCGGTGGCGACCGGCACGAAGAGGAAGAGACCGAGGACAGCGACGCCTGCGCCGCTCCCGGCCTCACGGTTGCCGATGGCCATCACAAACACGACAACCAGCAAAGCAAGCAGCAGCGCGTCGAACACGAACATCGCTCGATGCGCGCCATAGAGGCCGTCGTTCAATCTTTGGGGCGCCACGCCGTCTCGCTGTATCGGACGTCGATCACGTTGGCCTCCATGCCGGGTCGCGGCTGGCCGCCAGTTCCTGTCCGCGAGTGGGAGCGATTCAGATATTCCCTGCAGCAGGGCGTACCGGAAAGTATGGCGCCCCGAACAGGAGTTGAACCTGTGACCTCGCCCTTAGGAGGGGCGCGCTCTATCCAACTGAGCTACCGGGGCAGCTGGGCGGAAAATGGTGGAGCGGAAGGGGATCGAACCCTCGACCTTCGCATTGCGAACGCGACGCTCTCCCAACTGAGCTACCGCCCCATTTAAGGCCGCGAATGATAGCACCGCCCCCCTGCGGCGCAACACAAACGGTGTCTAAGCGTATGATTTC
>JANXZZ010000074.1 GCA_025355245.1 Pseudomonadota bacterium
ATTGAGTGGGAGTGGAGGGGGGTTCGTCGAAGGGAAACATTCTTTATCAATGGGTTGCGCACACCGGAGACCTGTAGACCCTCCTCGCATCCGGATCACCGCGTCAAGCATCGCGGAATCGGGGCAACCCCAGGCCTCGCATCGGCGACTGTTGAACTACCGGGCTAGAAAGATAGTTTTCTTTGGAGAACGTGACGTACCGTAGCTCGGTTACGTTGCCCACGCGCGTTTCGCGCTGTTCGCTACTGCCAGTCCAAGCAGAAATTCTTGACGGTATTTCGGGTGGTATTCTGCTACTCCCGGCTGTTCGCGAACAGCGCCACGCTCGGTTCCACTTCAATCCTGCGGAGACTTGAATGACGATTTCAATGTACCAAGCGTCCGTCCCCGCGTTCACGCGCGCGCTCAACAATCTGGCCACGATCCTCGAGAAGGGGGCCGCGCACGGTCAGGCCAAGAATGTCGAGGACAAGGTACTGCTGGGCAGCCGCCTGTGCGCCGATATGTTTCCGCTTTCGCGCCAGGTCCAGATCGCGACCGACACGGCCAAGAGCGGCGCCGGCCGGCTCGCGGGCGCGGAGTTCCCCGCGTACGAAGACAAGGAAGCGACCTTCCCGGAACTCATCGCGCGCATCCGCAAAACGATCGCGTACCTCGAGAGCCTGAAGCCCGCGCAGATCGACGGATCGGAAGGGAAGACCGTCACGTGGCAGACGCGCAGCAGCACCAAGAGCATGCTGGGTCAGCCGTACCTCATGGACCACCTGCTGCCGAACATTCACTTTCACGTGGCGACGGCGTACGGCATCCTCCGGCACAACGGCGTCGAACTCGGCAAGAAAGACTTCCTGGGCCCGTAACCGGCCGGGCGGCGCAGGCGATCGGCGGTGATTGCCTCGATGCCCGTCGCGGGCGTCCCGGCTCTCGATAGACTTCTTCGGGAGCGCATCCCCGTGGGCCCTCTCGATTCGATCGCCGAGCGCTGCATTCGCGAGGACGGTTCCCCGCGGATCGTCGTCTTCCCGGGGGATCGTCGCAGGCGCGGATACCTTTTGCGCTCGGACGCGGACGAGCGACGGATCCGCTCGTTCCTGAAGGTCTATTTCATCGGCCACTGCGCGATTCTGGTGCTCGGGTACCTGCTGGCGTACACGTGGGCGCGGGCGCTCATTTACGAGCTCGGCCGGCCGGCGCAGCATCTCGTCCGCGCCGGCGCGATCTTGCTCGGGGTGTACGCGCTCACGGCGGGTATCCCCTACTTTGTTCTGTGGCGGAGCTACCGGAACGCGCTTCCGGGCTTCGTGTCGCCCGCAGATGAAGTCACCGTCGCGCCGCGCAAACTGAGCCGGCAGCAGTTATCGACCGCGGTGGCGCTCGCCATCACCGGACTCGCGTTCATTCTCGGCATCGCGCGGCTCGTGTCGCAGCAGTCGGTTCTGCGCTGAGGCGGGCCCGACTTTTCAGCGACGGCCCGCCTTCAGCGGCCATACTCGAGTTTCGGGTACCAGTCCGTTCCGCGACCTTCGGGCGTCACGTCGAGAATCGTCCAGAGCGGCATCAGGTCCGGGGCGCCGCGCGGATCCTGCCCGGCGTCGGCATTGGCGGAGCCCATCTCGCCGCTCCAGAAGTGGCGGATTCTGCCGTCGCGACGCGTGAACACGTGCAGGCCCGCATCGTCGCCGCCTTCCGGCGTCACCGCGTGGTGGTCGCGGCTGAATTCCCCCGTCACGTCCGAGTAGAGCTTGAGGTTTCGCCAGCCGCGCTCCGCCTTGAACGCGACCAGCCGGTCGATCGGCGAGCGCGCGACGACGGCCAACGCGACCCGCTGCTCGACGTCGAGCGCCTCGCCCTCCCAGGCGGAGAGGAGCGAGGTGCACATCGAACACGGCCGCTGGCGCTGCGGCCCGAACATGTACGTGTAGACGATCAGCGTCTGCTTGTCGCCGAAGAGATCGGCGAAGCTCGCGGACCCGCGTTCGCCGTCGAAGCGATAGGCCTTGGTGATTTCTCCGCCCGGCGGCAGCGCGCGGCGCTGTTCGGCGACGCGCTCGATGTGGCGCCGCAGGTCGATTTCCGCGGCGAGCAAGGACTCGCGCGCACGCCGGTAGTCCGCGCTCTCGTTGGGAAACCGGACCGTGCTGTTGCGCGCGAGCTCGTCGGCGGGTGTGAGGGCCGCGGGGGCGGGCATGTCCTCTCTCCTTGCGATGAAATGATGGATCCTCGATCTCGAGGCTTCGATCGAAGCGTACCGCCGCAGCTGCGTCCCGCAAAGCGGGTGCCCGAGCGGGGACCCGACGCCGACCGGCAGACCGTCCGGGGCCCGTTGCGATGGCAGGCCCGCGGCGGGCCGAACCGGTTCTATCGGGCCTCGAGGCCTCGTGTGGGGACAAACGCACCTAACACGGCGCCGCGAGCGACCGCCAGTTCGGGGCGCCGCCGTTGGCGCGCGAGCGAGCCGGCCCGTTCACAGGATTCCCTGTGAGACCGAAGGAGTTCATGCTCGTGCCGTCAGCACAGCGGTCGACCGATTCATCGCACTCGGATCGTTGGTTCCGGGGTTGCCGGGGAGGGGGCCACGGCGTAAGTCGGCCCGCGCATCGCTACGGCCGCGCGTTCGCAATCGAAGGTGAAAGCTCATGACCGCGGAAAAAACGATGAGGGGTGTCGGCTGGCGCGTCTACGGCCTCGGCGTGATCGCGCTCGCGGCGGTCGGCCTCGCGTTGGGGGACTTCACCCTCGGGCAGCCGGTGCCGAAGACGCTGCCCGACCGCACCGTCCTCGCGTACGCGACCGCTGCCTTCATGATGGTCGCCGGCGCCGCCGTCGAGTGGCGACGGACGGTGACCTGGGGTGCGGCGGCGCTGACCGCCTTCTACGCGCTCATTGTCGTCGTCCTGATGAACGGCCGGGTGATACTCGCCCACTACAGGGAGTTCGGCGCCTACAGCGGCGCCGCGGAGCAGCTTGCGATCGCGGCGGGCGGGCTCGTCCTCTACGCCGCCAATGCGAACATTGACGCAGAGCTGGCCGCGCGTCTCACCCGACTCGGCCAGCTCGCGTTCGGCGTCTGTGCGCTCCTTTTTGGCGGCGCGCATTTCTTCTACATGAACTACACCGTCCCGATGGTCCCCAAATGGCTGCCGCCGACGCAGGACTTCTGGGCGTACGCGACCGGCGTCGCCCACATCGCGGCGGGTGTTGCGATCTTGACCGGCGTCAAGGCCCGTCTCGCCGCGGTCCTACTGACCGTCATGTTCGCCTCGTTCACGCCGCTCGTGCACCTGCCGATGCTGCTGGCCGATTCCGCGAGCCACCTCAACTGGACCGAGAACGCGGTGAATCTCGCGCTCACGGGCGCGGCCTGGGTCGTTGCCGACTCGCTGGCGCCGCGGCGCCAGTGACACCGGCGCCGGCAGTGTTGCGGCTAGAATCGACCGCAGCAATTGCCAGGACGAATCACGTGCGAAACCCCATCGGATTGCCGGGCGTGCTGTTGCTGGTCGGGATCGCCGCCTCGGCCGCGCCCGTCCCCGCACGCGCGGACGGGACCTCCGTCCCGGATGGGCCGCATCGCGCCCACGCCGCGTACCCTCAAGCGATCAACGGCAACAACCTCACGGGGTTGACCGCGATCTTCACGCAGGACGTCGTCTACCTGCCGCCCAACGAACCCGCCGTCGTCGGCCGCACCGCGGTGCGCGCCTGGGCCGAGGCGTCCCTTAAGGCCTACCGGATCCACGACCACAAGACCGAACTCGAGTTTGCCGTGGCCGCGGACCGGGCCTTCGAGCGGTATCCGTACCGGCAGAACGACAGTCCGGTCGCGGGCGGCGCGGCCGTGACCGATACCGGCGAGGGCCTCATCGTCTATCACGACGACGCCGACGGGCGCTCGCGCGTGGCGCCGGACGCGTGGAACTCGGACTCGCCCGCAAAAGCGCCGTGATCCGCACCGACCAGGACTGGATGCGCCGCGCGCTCGAACTCGCACGGCACGCCGAGGCAGCGGACGAGGTGCCGGTCGGCGCGCTCGTCGTGATGGACGGAGACGTGGTCGGGGAGGGCTGGAACCAGCCGGTCGGTCGCTGCGATCCGACCGCCCACGCGGAGGTCCTGGCGCTGCGCGCTGCCGGCAGCAACCGGAAGAGCTATCGCCTCGGCGGTGCGACGCTGTACGTGACGCTCGAGCCGTGCCCGATGTGCACGGTCGCCATGGTCCACGCGCGCGTCACGCGCCTGGTGTTCGGGGCGTGGGACCCGAGGCAAGGCGCCGCGGGCAGCGCCTTCGATCTCGCGCACGCCCGCGCGCTCAATCATTCGCTCGACAGCTTCGGTGGGGTGCTGGCGGAGGAGTGCGGGCAGCTCCTCAAGGATTTTTTCCGGCGCCGGCGCGAGTAGCCGGCGCGGCTTCGGGCACGATCGCTGGCTCGGCGTCGGCGACCGGCGCCGGCCCGGGGAGCGGCGCGGCGGGGTCGGGCGACACCCACTCGAGCACGTCGAGGTAGCCGCGCACGTGATCGACGAAGCGTGCCGCCTCCCAGCCGCGCGCGTAGCCGCGCTTCAGCTGCGTGTACCAGCGTTCCTGCGACAAGAGCGACAACGAGTCGCGCACGTCCTGCCACGAATCCGGGTCCTTGCCGAGCGTCTGCGTGAGGACCCGCGCGTCCTCGAGGTGGCCGTAGCCGATGTTGTAGGCGGCGAGCGCAAGCCACGTGCGGTCGGGCTCGGGCACGCGCTCGGGGATGGTCTCGCGCATCTGCTGCAGGTAGATCGCGCCGCCGCGGATGCTCTGCCCGGCATCGGCGCGATCGAGCACGCCGACGGCGGCGGCGGTTTCCGCAGTCAGCATCATGACGCCGCGAACGCCGGTCGGCGACACCGCCTCCGGGTCCCACTTCGATTCCTGGTAGCCGATCGCCGCCAGCACGCGCCAGTCCTGATCGAATTCATGGGCCGTCGACTGGAAGTAGCCCTGCAGAGCCGGCAGGCGGTCCTGCACGTGGCGCACGAGGCTGCGCGCGCTGTCGTAGTCGAAGCGCTCCGACGGGGCGTAGTAGCGCGCGATCAGCGCCGGCATCTCGAGCTGCGTCGCGACCAGGAAGTCATCGACCCGTGCGCGCAGTGCATCATCGCCGTGCGGCAGCGCCCACGCGAGCTGCTCGAAGCCCGGCAGGTTGAAGGCGATGCGCAGCTCCGGGTGGTAGTTGCGGGTCAGCGAGAACTCGTTGGTGTCGGCGACCGTGGTATCGAGCTCGCCGTTCCAGACGCGGTCGAGGAGGTCGAGCGTGTCGACGCCGGGCACCGCCTCGAATCGCAGCGCGGGCGTCGAGTGGGCGACCGCAGCGATCGCCTGCGCGTGCGCGCTGCCCGCGACGACGCCGAGGCTGCGCGTGCCCATGCCGTCCGGGCCGGTCGGGCGCGGCTGGTCGCGGCGGTGGATGAGGTGCAGCTTCAGCTGCTGGTAGGGACGGGAGAAGGCGACCAGCCGTTGCCAGTCGGGCGTGATCGCAAGCCCCGCGGCGCCGATGTGCGCGCGACCGCTGGCAACCGCGGCGAGCACTTTGGCGGGCGACTCGAGCGGGATGAAGCGGGCGGGCACGCCGAGGCTGGCCGCAAAGCGCGCGGCGAGCCGGTACTCGAGGCCCTCGGGGCCGGAGGCGCCAAGGTAGTAGGCCGTCGGATTGTTGCGGGTCGCTACCCTGAGCTCGCCCTCGAGGCGGATCTGCTCGAGGACGCCCGGGCGCGGCGCGCAGGTACCCAGCAGGCCCACCGCCACGGCCGCGAGCGCCAGACGCCAGGGCCCGGCCCGGATTGCTTCCTGCAGCGCACCGCGTTGGGTGCTGGTCGGACCCGCCATGTGTGTAGAATACGCGACCCCGACGGCGAGGTCGGGACCCGGCCGGAGAGGTACCGAAGCGGTCACAACGGCACCGACTCGAAATCGGTTGGGGGCATTACGCCCCACGTGGGTTCGAATCCCACCCTCTCCGCCAATTTTATGTCGACCCTCCGCACCGTGGATGGGTCCGGCATCGCGACTTGCGATGCTACGGCGAGCGCCGTCCGCTCATGCGGGTGACTGCAGGGCGCCTGGCTTTCTCGCGAAGCTCTTCGCTCGCGGTCTCGTAGGCCTTCGCAAAGTCCTCGGCGAAGGCGTGGGGCAACCCTTCCGGCGCCATCTGCGCGAGCACCTTGTAGTAGTCCGAGTACATTTCCCAGAACTTCTGTCCGGGGTTGCTCGGCAGTCCGCCGCTACGCTTCAGGGTCTCGCCGAACTGCATCTCGAGCTGCTCGGGGGCAAGGCGCTTCAGGTACTCGGCGATTGCGTCCTGCATGGCGACGTTGCTCGCCTGGTCGTGGCGCCGGAGGTCCGCGAAGCTCGTGCGCACCGCCTCGAGCGGTGTCAGGAACCGCGTCGAGCGCGGCGCGAAGATGCGTGCGAGCGCCTCATCCACGCTCGACAGCATCCGGAACGTGTTCTGCTCGACGGGCGTCACCGAGGTGTCGTCGATGTGCATGCGCCCGGTCTGTTCGGTCCGGTACTGGAGACCCGTGATGAGCCCGAGCGCGAGCTCGCGCACGAGCTGCCCCGCGAGGGTCAGGACCGCGGTCGTGTGTTCGACCGCGAGCGTCGAGGGGTCGATGCCGGCGCCGCGGCAAAAAGCCTGCAGCGCCGCACTTCCGGAGCCCGGCACCTCGCGCTTGGGTGCGGCGGGCACGCTCTGCACGACAGGGCGCGGGGTGGCCTTGGACTCGGCGGGCTTCGATGAGGGGACGGACACTTGCTGGCCGTAGGCATCCGACACCAGCACCGCCTCGGCCCGGGCGGGCGGTGGCGGATCGTCGGGCGGGGGGGTCGGGTCCTTGAGCAGGCGCTTCAAGTCGAGCTCGGCGCCGAGGTCGCCGTGGGTCGCGAGCGCAAAATCGATGTCGGTGTTTTGATCGACGCCGGCCGCCGAGGCCGATTCCGGCGGAAAATCATTGTCGGGGCTGACGCTGACGACGAACTCGTACTCGCCCATGCGCACGAGATCGCCGGTGCTGACGGCGTGTGCGTTGTCGCGGCCGAGCGGGGCGGTGGCGTCGTTGAGGAAGGTGCCGTTCGAACTCGTGTCGACGATGAACCACGAGCCGCTGCGATAGGCGATCGCGGCGTGATGGCCCGACAGGTAGCGCTCCGGATCCGGCAACGCCCAGTCATTGTCGGTGGCACGACCGATCCGGCCGCCGTGCACGCCGAACACGCGGGTCGCGTGCTCGCCGAGCCTGGCAACGTGCGGACCCGTCACACGGAGTCTCAGCGCCATACCCTCTCCCCGGGTAATATGGCAAAGAGTAGCGCGAGAGCGAGCGGAACAGATGGCTTCTAGTCACATTTTCAAGGTCCAGTTTGTCCGGGAGGGCAAGGTCTGGGAGGTTTACGCCAGAAAAGTGACGCACGGCAGTCTGTTCGGCTTCATCGAACTTGAGGAATTCGTCTTTGGCGAACGCTCGACGGTTGTGGTAGACCCCGCCGAGGAGCGCATCAAGAACGAGTTCGAGGGCGTCAAGCGCACTTGGCTGCCGATGCACGCGGTGCTGCGCGTGGACGAGGTCAAGAAGAGCGGCGTCGCCAAGATCAGCGCCTACGAGGGGGGCAACGTCACGGCCTTCCCGGTGCCGGTCCCGACTCCGCTGACCGATCCCGGCAACCGACGCTAGCTGCGGGAACGTGGGCCCGATGGGGTAGAATGCGGCCCCGGCGGTGGCGCCGGCCCACCCGAGTTTCTGATGCTGCTGCTGCCCGGGGCCCCGGCCCTTTCCCGCTTCCGCCTCGAGAAGATCCTCGCCGCCCTCCGCCTGCTCGATCCGCGCATCGACGCATTGACGGCGCATTTCCATCATTTTGTCGATCTCGAGCGCGAGCTCTCGGTGGCCGAGTCGCGCGTGCTGGCGCGCCTGCTCGAATCCGACCTCGCCGCGCCGCCGCCGGCGCAGGGCTCGCGCCTGCTGGTGACGCCGCGGCCGGGCACGATCTCGCCCTGGTCGAGCAAGGCGACTGACATCGCGCACGTCTGCGGGCTCGGCGCCGTGCGGCGCATCGAGCGCGGCACGCTGTTCACGCTCAGCGCATCCGCCGCGCTCGATCGCGCCGCGCTCGTGCTGCTCGGGGCCGCCGTGCACGATCGAATGACCGAGGCGGTGTGCTTCGAGCTCGCCCACGCGGCGCGGCTGTTCGTGAACGAGTCGCCGCGGCCGCTGACCCGCACCGAGCTTGGCGGCGACGGCGCGGCGGCGCTTCGCGCCGCGGACAGCCGCCTCGGGCTCGCGCTCTCCGCGGATGAGATCGACTACCTGGTCGCCGCCTACCGCGAACTCGAGCGCGATCCCACCGACGTCGAGCTCATGATGTTCGCGCAGGCGAACTCGGAGCACTGCCGCCACAAGATATTCAACGCCGACTGGATCATCGACGGCCGCGTCGAGCCCAAGACGCTGTTCGCGATGATCCGGAACACCCACGCCAAGCACCCGGCGGGCGTGCTCTCGGCTTACCGCGACAACGCGGCGGTCATCGAGGGCAGCGTCGCGGAACGGCTGATCGCGGACCCGCTCGGACGCGGCTACCGCTACTCGGAAGAGCCGATCGACATCGTGATGAAGGTGGAGACGCACAACCACCCGACCGCGATCTCGCCGTTCCCCGGCGCCGCGACGGGCTCGGGCGGCGAGATCCGCGACGAGGGCGCGACCGGGCGCGGCGCGAAGCCGAAGGCTGGGCTCACCGGGTTCACGGTCTCGAACCTGCGCATTCCGGGTTTCGTGCAGCCCTGGGAAGGTCCCGAGGCCAAGTCGCCGCGCATCGCCACGCCGCTCGAGATCATGCTCGAGGGGCCGCTCGGTGCCGCGGCGTTTAACAACGAGTTCGGCCGGCCCGGCATCGTCGGCTATTTCCGCACCTTCGAGCAGCGGGTCGCGGGCGACCCGGTGGGCGTCACGCGCGGCTACCACAAGCCCATCATGCTGGCGGGCGGCCTCGGCAACGTGCGCCGCCAGCACGTCGAGAAGGCGCAGGTGCCTGCGGGCGCTAAGCTCATCGTGCTCGGCGGTCCGGCGATGCTGATCGGCCTTGGCGGCGGCGGTTGTGCCCGTGGCGGTGTTTGTACCGGCTACGGCGGTCGTGTCAGTGGCGTTTTCCCAAGGCTGTATCGCACCCGGCAACATCAGGTTCGACACCGTGAACCCGGTCAGGCCCGCCTTCGG
>JANXZZ010000082.1 GCA_025355245.1 Pseudomonadota bacterium
CCGAAGGCGGACTGGTACGTCTGGTCAGACGCGAAACCCGACGGCTCGCCGCCCAACAACTGGCAGTCGCTGTTCGTCGGCTCGGCATGGACCTGGGACGCGACGCGCGGCCAATACTACATGCACAATTTCCTGCGTCAGCAGCCCGATCTCAACCTGTTGAACCCGGAAGTGCAGGACGCGCTGCTCGAGGTCGCGAAATTCTGGCTCGACCGCGGCGTCGACGGCTTTCGCATCGACGCGGTCTCGCATTTCACGCACGACGCGCTATTGCGTGACAACCCGCCACGCGTCGGCGGTGAACGCTCGCGTCCCGTCGACTACCAGCAACTGCTGTACAACTCGGACCGACCCGAGACGCTGAGCTTCCTCGAGCGCTTGCGCGCGGTGATCGACCGCTACCCGGACCGGCTCGCCCTTGGCGAGATCGGGGGTCCGGACTCCGCCGAGCGCAGCCTCGCGCCGTACCTTGCTGCAGATCGGCTGCACACCGCCTATAGCTTCCGCTTCCTGCTGGCGGATGCGCTGAGTGCCGCCTTCATCCGGGGCGCGGTCGAAGAGTGGGACCGGCTGCACGAGGGCGGATGGCCGACCTGGGTGTTCAGCAACCACGATGCGCCCCGCGCGCTGAGTCGCTGGGGCGGGGAGGCTGCGCCGGCGCCGTACGCAATCCTGCTGAATGCCCTGCTGCTGACGCTGCGCGGGTCGGTGTGCCTGTACCAGGGCGAGGAACTCGGCCTGCCTCAGGGTCACGTGCCGTTCGAGCGCCTGCGTGACCCGGAGGCGATCGCGAACTGGCCGAGGACTCTCGGTCGTGACGGTGCCCGGACCCCGATGCCCTGGGTCGCCAAGGGGCGTCACGGCGGGTTCTCGCTCGCGGAGCCCTGGCTGCCCGTCGAGCCGCGCCACTTGCCGCTCGCCGTCGACATGCAGGCGGGTGTCGCGAGTTCGGTGCTGGAGGCGACGCGGCGCCTCTTGTCGCTGCGCCGCGCGCATGCGGCGCTGATCAGCGGTGACTTGCGGTTCATCGACGGCCCCGACGACGTGCTCGGCTTCGAGCGATCGGCGGGCAGGGACCGGGTGCTGTGCCTGTTCAACCTGGGTGCGGCGGTGATTCCCGCCGTGCCGGTGGCCGGACGCTGGCGCAGCGTCGCGGGGTCCGTGGCGGCGGGACGGGACCTCGGCGCGTTCGTCGGCCTGCCGTTGTTCGGCTTCGTAATCGCGGTCCCCGCCGCTGACTGAGCCGGGTGGCGCCGGTCAGTGCCGCGTTGGCAGCGCCGCGGGCGACGCAACGCCGTCCGCGCGTCGCACGAACAGCCACGCGACCGCCGAAAGCGCGCTCGCTCCGGAGCCGATGACGAAGATCATCCCCTTGTCGGCGACCTGCCCGAGCAGCGTGCCGATCCCGAGGCTCACGAGAAGCTGCGGCAGCACGACCGAGAGGTTGAAGACGCCCATGTAGAGGCCGATGCGCGCCTGCTCGACGCGCTGCGACATGATGGCGAAGGGGAGGCTCACGATCGCCGCCCAGCCGACGCCAACGACGCCCATGAATCCGTATACGAGGGCGGGTGAGCTTCCTGCGAAGTAGATCGCGGCGAAGCCCAGGCTCATCACGGCGAGGCAGCTCGCGTGCACGACTACCTGGCCGAAGCGCAGGCTGAGCGGGCCCAGCACGAACGCCGGAAGCACGGCGGCGACTGCGCTCAGCACGACGAAACTCATCGACAGCACCTTGCCCGCGTCCACCGCGCCGAGCTCGGGAAATCGGTACTGCACGAACGAAATCATGTAGACGAACATCGTCTGCGCGCCGATCCAGCTGAAGGAATGCGCCGCGAGCACCTTGCGGAACTCGACTAGGTCCTCCTTCACGAACCCCGCGCCACGGTCGCGGGCGGCGAGGGTCACAACGAGGAGCACGGCGGTCGCCGTCGCGAAGGCGAATTCGAGTGACAACGACTTGAGCTCGATTCCGGCGATCTTCAGTGCCATCCCCACGAGGTCGTAGGCCAGGTAGCCCCACAGCGGCAGCAGGACCACCAGGAGCTTCACCGCTCCCGGGCCCGCGCGCGCGGGGACGACGGTGCTAGCGTGCGCGCCCGCCAACGCCTGCGGTTCCTCGATGAGGAGCGCCGGTACGACCGAGAACAAAAGCACCAGCACCGCCGCTAGGTAGATCAAAACGTCATTGCCGAAGAGTGCGCCGATACCGTAGGCGAGCACGCCGAAGGTGCCGGAAACGGTCTGCATCCACGTGTAGCCGCGAGTGCGCGCCACGCCCTCGGGCGTAACGTCGGTAATGATCGAGCGCGTCGGGTTGAAGCTGACGTTGATCGACAGGTCGAGGGCGAGGGCAACCGTGATCGCGACACCGAGGTAGGTCTGGAGCCCAAGCCCGCGGGAGATGAAGCCGATACCCGGAAGTGCCAATATCATCATCGCTGTCAGCGCGCCGCCGACGACGATGAAGGGGCGGCGCCGGCCACCCCACAACCAAACGCGGTCGCTGACGAGACCGATCAGCACTTGCCCGATGATGCCGGCCAGCGGGCCCGCCGCCCAGACAAGCCCGATCTCATGGATGTGCAGTCCATAGCGGGTCGACAGAATCCAGCTCAGCACGGAGATCTGGACCGATAGGGCGAACCCCATCGCCGTCGATGGCAGCGACAGCAGCATCAGGAACGGGCGCGAAAGCCGTCGTTGCATCGCAAGCATCGAAATCCCCCAAAAATCGCGATGTCCGTAGACGGGCCGTCAGGCCGGTGCCGGTGTTGTTCTGCTGCGGCGCCGCGCGGCCTATGGGCTACGCGCGCCTTGGCGTCCAGACCGTTGCGACCCGCAAAAAGTTGCGGTACCGCCGCCGCGACAAGTACCACGTCTTGCCAACCTCCGGCCACTGCCATGCATAAATCCCTGCGATTTCAGCGCAGAAGCGCGTACCGATCTTTTGCAATTGGGCCTTGTGCCACAGAACGCGAATGAAAAATTATGCAAACCTGCTTGCGCACCGCCCCATGTGGCGCACTAGAATCCCGTCCCGTGGGTAGGGGATGACATCGCCGTGACATCGCGACGTACAACGAGGCTGCACGACCTTGCGCGCTTGGCGTCCGTGTCGATCACGACCGTGTCGCGCGCGCTCAACGATAGTCCCGCCGTCAACGCGAGGACCAAGCAGCAGATCTGGAAGCTGGCGCGCGAGCACGACTACCCGTTTCGCGGCTACATGCCGGCCGGGCCAACCGCCGCCGCGGCCACCATCGCGATCGTGATCCCGCGACCGCAAGGGCGCGAGGCGCGACTGTCCGATCCTTTCGTGCTCGAACTCGTTGCCGGCGTGGGCGAGGCGGCCCGCCAGCGCGGCTGCGACTTCATCGTGTCGCACGTCGCGCCGACCGACGCCACCGAACTCGACGAGCTGATGGCCACCAACCGGGTCAACGGCATCATCTTCCTCGGCCAGAGCTCGCTGCACGCGGCCTTCAACCGGCTCGCCGAGACGGAGACGCGCTTCGCAGTGTGGGGTGCGCAGCTGCCGAAGCAGGCGTATTGCTCGGTCGGCAGCGACAATCCGCTCGGCGCGCGCCGCGCGACGCTGCACCTCGCGCGCCTCGGACGGCGGCGCATCGTGTTCCTCGGCGACACCGAGGCACCGGAGTCGATGCAGCGCTACCAGGGCTACCTCGAGGCGCTCGGCCAGGCGGGGCTGTCGGCCGATTCGAAGCTGACCGTGCCTGCGCACTTCGAGATCGAAGCCGCAGAAGCGGCCGTCGATGCGCTCCTGACGCGACGCGTGAAATTCGACGGAATCATCGCCGCCAGCGACCTGATCGCGCTCGGCGCCGTGCGCGCACTGCTGCGCGCGGGAATCTCCGTACCCGGCGACGTTTCAGTCGTCGGCTATGACGACGTGCCCTTCGCGCGCTACAGCCGTCCTGCGCTCACGACCGTGCGCCAGGACACCGCGCTCGCGGGGCGTCTGCTGCTGTCGAAGCTCCTGAACGCCGAGCCCGGGCGCGAGCTCCGGTCCGAGCGTCTTCCCACCGACCTCGTCGTCCGCGAAAGCTGCGGCGGATAGCCCCCGCCCGGGCCCGACCAGAGGCTTCGATGACCACCCGTCGTTCGTTTTTGCAAAAAGTTGCATAAAAAATTGTGCGGCGCTGCAGAAGGACTGGCTTCCTTGCCACAGAGCAGTGTCACGCAAGTAATTGATAAATAGATAGAAATTGTCTAAGGCGGCTCGCGTGGAGCAAAGTCGCGACGATCTGCAAGATCTCTCTTGCAAAAAATCAGAATATTTCGCAGACTTTTGCAGCGCTGATCGATGCGAAACATACGCTCGACGGTGGCTTGAGATGCGAGAGGGGGTCGCGCGAAGCAGTTGATCGCGCGGGCGTCGCAACTCCCTCGGAATGATTAACCGGCGGCCCGGACCTGTGTCCGGGTTGTGTTTGGAAGAATCGCGAGGGAGGTCCATTCAATGCCGACGCTCAACATACGTTCGCTCGTTTCCGCCGCGCTGCGCGCTTCGCGCCGCGATGCGCCTCGCCTGCCGGTAGCCGCCGGCTCGGCATTCATGCTGCTGGCACTCGCCGGCACCGCCCACGCGCAGCAGGCCTCCGGCAGCAGTGGCACTGCGCCGCCGAACGACACCCTCGAAGAGGTCGTCGTCACCGGTATCCGTCACGCGGTGCAGCAGGCCGTCGAGGTCAAGCACGATTCCGGCAGCATCGTCGAGGCGATCTCGGCCGAGGACATCGGCAAGTTGCCCGACATAAGCATCGCGGATTCCCTCTCGCGACTGCCCGGTGTCACGGCGCAACGCGCCGCGGGCCGCCAGTCCGCGATCAGCGTGCGCGGCACCGACCCCGCGTTCACGAACGCACTGCTGAACGGCCGCGAGCAGGTCAGCACCGGCGACAATCGCGACATCGAGTTCGATCAGTACCCGTCGGAGCTGTTCTCCGGCGCGATCGTCCACAAGACGCCCGATTCGTCCCTGATCGGCCAGGGCCTCGCCGGCACGATCAACCTGCAGACCACCCGTCCGCTCGAGTACGGCAAGCAGGCGTTCGCGTTCAACGCGCGGCAGGAGCGCAATTCGAACGCCGATCTCGGCGCGAATTCCGTCGACAACGGTTACCGCGTGAGCTTCTCGTACGTCGATCAGTTCGTCGACAACACCTTCGGCGTCGCGATCGGCTATGCGCGCCTCAAGACCCCGCTCGCGACGCAGGGCGTCGGCGCCTACGGGCCGTGGCACCTTAACGACCCGGCCGTCGACGGTTACAACTATCACGCCGACATTCCGCTCGACACCTGGGTCACGAACGGCATGAAGGTTCGTGCCGACATGGGCGACGAGATTCGCGACGGCGCGATGGCGACGCTCGAGTGGCGTCCAAACGACCACTTCACTAGCACGCTCGACGCCTACTACACGAAGTCCGATACGACCGACGATGCGCGCTCGCTCGAGTGGAACCTCGGCAACTACCCGACAGTGGTCGAGTACAGCAACCTCGTCATCCGCGACAACTCGGTCGTCGGCGCGACGATCGATCACGTTCGTCCGCTGGTGCGCAACTTCCAGTTCGTCACCGACGACAAGATCCAGGCGCTCGGCTGGAACAACAAGTTCGGGGTCGGCAACTGGACGCTGATCGCTGACCTCAGCTGGTCGAAGGCGACCCGCGACCAGTTCCAGCCCGAGACCAACGCGCAGTACGGTACCTGCGCCGGCAACGGCAACCCGCCCGCGGTCCCCGCGGACTACAGTTGCTATGACACCGGCCAGTTCCTCTTGAGCTCGCAGCAGATGCCGTCAGCGACCTTCGCTAAGAACTACGCCGACCCGACGCAGATCGCGTTCGGGCCGACGATCTACGGCGCGGGCTACGTCAAGAAGCCGCACGTCGAGGACGAGCTCAAGTCGGCGCGCTTCGACGTCGCGCACGACGGCTTCGGCTGGTTCCACGACTTCACTGGCAGCATCAACTACTCCGATCGGACCAAGAACAAGGTTTCACCGGAGAACAACCTCAACACCCTGGCGGCGGGCGCGGTCTCGATCGGCTCGCAGTACCTTCTGAATGGCACCAACCTGGGCTACGCCGGGCTTGGCAACGCGCTCGCCTGGGACGTGCCGAGCGTGCTCGCGGCGTACTACCAGCCGATCACGTACCACGTGGCGACGGACCCCGGCTACGCGTACCTGGTGGGCAAGGCGTGGGGCGTCGAGGAGAAGGTCAGCACCACTTCGCTGCGCGCCTCGCTCGACCACGCGATCAGCTCGGAGGTCACCCTGAAGGGCAACATCGGCGTGCAGATTATCGGCACCGACCAGCGCTCGAACGGCTACTCGATCGACGAGACCCGCGGCGGCGCGGTGACGGCGGTCTCGGCCGGCAAGAAGTACTGGGACGTGCTGCCGCAGTTCAACTTCGCGTTCATGATACCGGACGACCAAATCGTGCGCGTCGGCATCGCGCGCGAGATGGCGCGACCGCGGATGGACCAGTTGAAGGACGCAGCGGACGAGGGCATCGGCACGAGTGGCGGCCACCCCGGCGGCAGCGCCGGCAATCCTTTCCTGAATCCGTGGCGCGCGGATGCCTTCGACGTGAGCTACGAAAAATACTTCGCCGGCAACAAGGGCTACTTCTCGACGGCGGTGTTCTTCAAGAACCTGAAGTCCTACATCTACGACACCACCAACGCCAACTACGACTTCTCGCAGCTGCTCGGCAACCTGCCCCCGAACTACTTCGGCGCGGGCTGCCCGAACGCGAGCGGCCAGTATGCGGCCACCTGCCCGCAGTTCTTCGCGGCCGGCTCCCTTCGCCAGCCGGAGAACGGCAGCGGCGGCAAGTTGAAGGGCATCGAGTTCTCGCTGTCACTCCCGGGCGAGATGCTCGGCGAGACGCTGCGCGGCTTCGGCGCGATCTTCAGCCTGTCGGAGACCTCGAGCAACATCACGATCAACGACCCGCCGGGCGGCAGCAACTCGCTTATCTCCACCAACGGCCTCGGCATCATCCCGCTGCCGGGACTGTCGAAGACCGTCTGGAACACGACCTTCTACTACGAGAACAACGGCTTCTCGGCGCGCATCGCGACCAACGCGCGCTCGAAGTACATCGGCGAGATCACCAACTTCTCGAACGACCGGACGTTCCAGTACGTGAAGGGCAACGAGATCACGGACTTCCAGACCAGTTACGAGTGGCAGCAGGGACGCATGAAGAACTTCATGATCCTGTTCCAGGTCAATAACCTGACCAACGCGCCCTACGTCTCGTATCAGCAGAGCGAGGCGCGGATCATCGACTACCAGACCTACGGCAAGCAGTTCCTGCTGGGCTTCAACTACAAGCATTAGGACGCGCTTGGGTCGCCAAGACCGCGTTCCCGCCGGCGCGAGGCCGCGGAAACGACGACCCCCGCCGGCGACGCCTGCGGGGGTTTTCATTTAGGGGCGTCGGGCGCGGCGGGTGGGCGGACACGACCGGGGGCGCGCCATGGCGCGCGGCATCAGCCGAGGACGACTTCCTCGGGTTTGTGCACGAAGTAGCCCTGGATGAACTCGATGCCGAGCTGCCAGAGCACCGCCATCGTGTTCGCGTCCTCGACGCGCTCGGCGATCGTGATCGCGCCGACGCGCTTGGCGATCTCGACGAGGCCCTTGACGCGCTGCTGCAGCGCCGCGTTGGTCGAGAGGCCCTGCATCAGCGTACCGTCGACCTTCACGAACTCGGGCTTGAGGTGCGTCGCCAGCGTCGCCGGATCCGCGCCCGCGCCGAAGTGCTCGATCGCGAACCGAAAGCCCTGCTTCTTGAACTGCTCGCGCAGTTCCTTGGTCTGCACGAGGTATTGGTCCGCGATCTCCTGTGCGACCTGGAAGCAGAGCCGCGCCGGGTCGATCTTGCTGGCCTTCAGCTGGTTCGCGAGCCAGATGGGCAGCGACTTGTCGTTGACGGTGTCCTTCGACAGGCGCACGAAGATGCTGGCGGGCTTGCGCGCCGCGCAGAAGGACATCGAAGCGCCGACCACCCAGCGGTCGATGTTCTTCATGAGGTCGTTGCGCTGGGCCGCCGGGATGAACTCGGAGGGCAGCACTTCCTTGCCCTGCTCGTCGAGCATGCGCACCAGCACGTCGAACATGCCCTTGTCCTCGCCGAGCAGGCTCGCGATCGGCTGCTGCACGAGCCGGAAGCGGTTCTCCATCAGCGCCGACTTGATGTGCCGGACCCAGATCTTGTCGTAGGCCTGCACGCGCGTGTCGGAGTCGGAGCGGTCGAGCGCATAGGTCTGGCTGCCGCCGTGATCGCGCCCTTTGCGATTCGCCTCGATCGCGTCGGCGACCGGGCCGGTGGGGTCGCTGACGCTCGCCGGCACGAGGCCGAGCCCGACGGTCGCGGTCGCGCTCAGCGTCTTGTCCTCGATCCGAAAGACGTGGGCCTTGACCTTGCTGACGACCTGCTCGGCCCAGGCCTCGACGTCGCGCTCCGTGCCGCGCTCGATGAGGAACAGGAGTCCGCTGCTGCTGAAGCGACCGCCGAGGTCGCCCGCCGTCTGCTCACGGACCACCGCCGCGAACTGCGCAATGAATTCCTCGGCGAGCAGCGGCCCCAGCTGCGTGACGACCTGTTCCATGTGGTCGGGGCGCACGAACGCGACGAAGCGCATGCCGCCCTTGATGGGTTCCTTCAGGCGCTCGCTCAGGTCCTCGACCAGGTAGCGGCGGTGCAGGAGCCCGGTCGCGGTATCGGTGCGCACCGCCTCGGTGAGCTGCTTCTGGATGTCGCCTTCGTCGTGGCGGCGCGCCTCGACGACGCAGCGCACCGCGGGTTCGCCGTCGAACTCGCCGAGCCCGAGCTCCATGTCGAGGGGCAGCGCCGAGCCGTCCGCCAGGTGCGCGCTCACGCGCAGCGAGTGATCGCTCCACTTGCCGGTGAGGCAGGCGACGAGTCCGCCCTTGAGCGCGGTGTGCGACTCCGCCTCGAAGCTGTCCATCAACGGCTGGCCGCGCACCGACTCGATGTCCGAGCAGCCGTAGAGCTCGAGCCAGGCGGGATTCGCATCGACGATGATGCCCTCCTGCACGAGCGCGATCGCATCGGCCGAGCCTTCCATGAACGCGGCGAGTGCGCGCTGGTATTCGCGCGCGGAGGTGAGCGTGCTGTTGAGCGCGCGCTCGAGCCGGAAGGCGCGCAGCTCGCGCGCACAGACGAGCTGCAGGCGCTCGGGCTGGGCGAGCGTGACGATGTCCTGGGCGCCAGCGCGCAGCGAGGCCGCCATGCGCGCCTCGTCGACCGCCTGGCTGACGAGGATCACCGGCACCGGCGGCTGAGTGCGGGCCCTGAGGTCCTTGAGCGCCTCGAGGGGCACGAGCTCCTCGTCCGCGAACACGATCAGGAGCTCGGGATTGATCTGGATTAGCGCGTCCGACAGGTCGCGTGCGTCCGGCAGCCAGGTGCAGTGCACGGGATGGCCCGCGCGCCTCAGCGTCGCGTTGATGGCCTCCACGTGGTCCTGCTGCCGGGTCAGGATCAGCATCGGGACCGGGGCGCCTTCTTGCGGCGCGGGCTTTAGGACGGTTGGCTGCAAGGGCTGGCTCTGGGGAGGGTAACCGCGCGGCGATCGTACCACCCGCCGCCCGCCGGCCCGGCGATCGGGTCGACACTTTTGGCCGCCTTGAGGGCCCCCCGAAGCGCGCCGGGGCGTCCCCGACTGGCCCAAGATCGAGGCCCCCGCTATCATGGTCTGCTTTTTTTCGAGGCGAGCCCATGTCCAACTACAGCACCAACGAGTTCAAGTCCGGACTCAAGATCCTGCTCGACGGCGTGCCGTTCTCGATCGTCGAGAACGAGATGGTGAAGCCGGGCAAGGGCCAGGCCTTCAACCGCGTCAAGGTCCGCAACCTCAAGAACGGCAAGGTCGTCGAGCGCACCTGGAAGTCGGGTGATACGGTCGAGGCGGCCGACGTCGTCGACGCCGACATGCAGTACCTCTACAACGAGGGCGAGTTCTGGACCTTCATGCTGCCGGACACCTTCGAGCAGTACACCGCCGGCAAGGCCGCGATGGGCGATGCCGCGCAGTGGCTGAAGGACGGCGTCGAGTGCATCGTGACGCTGTGGAACGGTCAGCCGTTGACCGTGACCCCGCCTGCGCACGTGGAGCTCAAGATCGTGGCGACGGACCCGGGCGTCCGCGGTGACACGGTGACGGGCGGGCAGAAGCCCGCCAAGCTCGAGTCGGGCGCGACCGTGCGGGTGCCGTTGTTCATCAACGAAGGCGAGATCATCCGGGTCGACACGCGCACGGGCGAGTACATCTCCCGCGCGAAGTAGCCGCTACCAGTCCGAACCCGCGATCAGGCGGCGCGCGAGGGCCTCGAGGCCAAGCGCGTCCGCGCGATCGAAGCGGCCGGGGTGGGGACTGTCGAGGTCGAGGACGCCGAGCAGGTCCCGCGCCCCGGTCAGCGGCACCACGATCTCCGCGTTCGAGTCCGCATCGCAGGCGATGTGACCCGGGAAAGCGTGCACGTCCTCGACGATCAGCGTCTCGCGACGCGCGGCCGCCGTGCCGCAGACCCCCTGGCCGAGCGCGATGCGCACGCAGGCGGGCTTCCCCTGGAAGGGACCGACCACGAGCCCGCTGCCGTCGTAGAGGTAGAACCCCGCCCAGTTGAGCCCCGGCAGCGCCCCGTAGAGGAGCGCCGCGGTATTGGCGAGGTTGGCGATCAGGTTGCGCTCGCCGGCGAGCAGTCCCTCGAGCGCCGACAGGACCGCGGCGTAGCTCGCCGCCTTGTCATCGACCGGTGTCTGCGGAAGCGCGTGGCTCATGGCGGGATCCTGGGCAGCGGGCGGCTTGCGGACGCGAGGACAGCCAAGGATGCCGCGCGGGCTCAGGCGCCGTCTACCGTGAAGCTCAGGGCCGCGTCGATCGAGCCTACATCCGCCGCCAGCATCACGATGCGATCAAAGCCCACCGCGACCCCGGCCGAGTCCGGGAACCCCGCCGCAAGTGCCGCGAGCAGGCGCTCGTCGATCGGCATCGCGGGCAGCGCGCGCGCGGCCCGCGCCTCGAGATCATTCTCGAAGCGCCGACGCTGCTCGGTGGCGGAGCCGAGCTCGTGAAAGCCGTTGCAGAGCTCGATTCCGCCGACGTAGGCCTCGAAGCGCGCGGCGACCACGGGCTCCCCGGGCAGGAGCCGGGCGAGCGCCGCCTGCGCGGCCGGGTAGGCGTCGACGAAGCTGATGCGCTCGACGCCGAGCGCAGGGCCCACGAGCGCGCCCATCAAGAGATCGAGCAGCGCCTCGCGATCGGCGGCGAATGCGGCCGCAGACGCGCCGAGCCGCTCGGTGGCGCGCGCGGCGAGGAGCGCGGTCGGCGCCTCGAAGGGATCGATTTCCAGTACGCGCTCGAAGGCGCCGCGGTAGCTCAGCCGCTCCGCGGGATGCTTGAGGCGCGGCGCGAGCAACCGGGTGATGAGCGCCTCCACCTCGTCCATGAGCGCGAGGTGATCGAAACCGAGGCGGTACCACTCGATCAGCGTGAACTCGGGATTGTGCTGGCGGCCGCTCTCGCCGTCGCGAAACGCCTTGCAGACCTGGAAGATGTCGCCGCTGCCGGCGGCGAGCAGGCGCTTCATCGCGTACTCGGGCGAGGTCTGCAGATAGTAGGGGGGTGCGCGCCCCCGGATGCGGGTTGCGAGCGAAGCCAGGTGCACGTCGGTAACGCCTGCCCGGCCAAGCAGCGGCGTCTCGACCTCGAGCACGCCGCGCGCGCGGAAGAACGCGCGTACCTCCTCGAGAAGTGCCGCGCGCAGGCGCAGCACCTCGAGACTCGCTCCCGGCCGCCAGTCCACCGCGCCTCAGCCGACCAGCTCGCCGACCGTCGCGCCGACCCTGACGGTCGCGCCCGGCGCGAACTCGGGCGTCCACCGGCCGCGGCCGCGGGGCAAGAGCACGATGACTGTCGAGCCCATGTTGAAGCGACCGATCTCGGCGCCGCGCGCGAACACCTGCGTGCCCGGCGGCACCTCAATGCTGCGCGCCGCGCGCGGGCGCCGCGGCGTCAGGTCGCCAAAGCCGACGATGCCGATGCTGCCGACGTTGAGTGCGCCGACGAACACGAGGGCGAGCGGCCCGGCCACAGTGTCGAAGCGCGCGACCACGCGTTCGTTCCTCGCAAACAGGCGCGGCACCGCCTCGGCGGTCGCACGGTTGACGCTGAAGAGCGCGCCCGGGATGTAGTTGAGGCCGGTGAGGCGACCTTCGATCGGCATGTGCACGCGGTGGTAGTTGTAGGGGGCGAGGTAGATCGTCGCGAATTCCCCGCCGGTGAAATCGCGAGCCCGCGGATCATCGCCGAGCAGCTCCCCGAGCGTGTACCAGTGGCTCTTCGCCTCGATCCGCGCCTGCAGCAGGCGCTCGCCGTCGATCGTGCCGCGCTCGCTGACGGTGCCGTCGCAGGGGCTCACGATTGCGCGCGGTGCGGCGGCGAGCGGGCGCGCGCCCGCCTTCAGCGCACGCGTGAAGAAGTCGTTGAAGGTCCGGTAGCGCCGCGGGTCGGGTTCGGCGGCCTCGCTCATATCGATGGGGTAGAGCTTCGAGAAGCCGGCGATCAGCGGGCGCTTCAGCCACTTGAGGCGCGCGAGCGAGTGGACGAACGCGGTCAGCGCGTGCTTCGGTAACGCGTACTGGAACGCGATGAACGCGCGCTTGCCGAGGCTCATCCCGGGCGCCGCTCGCGGGCCGCGCGGATGGTCCGGTAATCACTCGCGATCGCCTGCGCCTCGTGCGGCGTGGGGAACACCGCCGCGACGTCGGCGCTGTCGTCGATCAGGAACAGCGCGGCCGTGTGATCGACCGTGTAGCTGCCGTCGTGCTCGGGGCCGCGCTCGATGGCGACGCCAATCGCCTGCGCGAGCGCATCGACCGCGGCCTCGGTGCCCGACAGCCCGCGGAACGCGGGATCGAAATGCTTTGCGTAGGCGCCGAGGCGCTCGGGTGTGTCGCGCCGCGGGTCGACGGTCACCAGCGCGACCGCGGGCAGGTCCGCCGCTGGCAGGTCTGCGAGCAGCGCACGCGCACGCTTGAGTTCCAGCAGCGTCGTCGGGCACACGTCCGGGCAATTGGTGTAGCCGAACAGCACGAAGGTGTAGTGACCCTTGAGCTCGGTCGCGCCGAAACTCGAGCCGTCCTCGGCGATCAGCGAGAACGCGGGTAGCGGCCGGGGCACGGGATAGACGAGCGCGACCCGGGTCACCGCGGCGCGCTCGCGCCGGCGGACCAGGTAGCGCGCGGTGAGGACGCCGGCGGTCGCGGCGGCAAGGACACCAATACCGCCGAGCAGCAGCGCGCGGCGGGAACTGACGGGTGCGTCGGGCGGCGCGTTCATCGCCGTCAGTATCCCACGACTGCCCGCAGCGAGCCGATTCGATAGACTCGCGACCCATGAGCAAAACCCTGCTGCCGCCGGCGCGCGCGAGCGCTGCGATCCGCTGGTCCGAGCGGCGCCTCGCCGCGGCCGAGCTCGACTACGGGCACGGCACCGACAATGCGCGGGACGAGGCGGCGGCGCTCGTGTTCCACGCGGGCGGTTGGCCGCACTCGGCGGCGCCGGCGGCCTACCGGCGGCGGCTGCCCGCGCGCGCGCGCGCGGCGCTGCGCGAACTGGTGCGCCGGCGCATCGAGGAGCGCCTGCCCTCCGCCTACCTCACCGGCGTCACCTGGTTCGCCGGCCACGAGATTCGTGTCGATGCGCGCGTGCTGGTGCCGCGCTCGCCCTTCGCCGAACTCATCGGCGAGCGCTTCCGCCCGTTCGTGGACCCGGGCAAGGTGGCTCGCATCCTCGACATCGGCACGGGCTCGGGCTGCATCGCGATCGCGACCGCGCACGCCTTCAAGGGTGCGCGCGTGGATGCGACCGATATTTCGGCAGGAGCGCTCGCCGTCGCGCGCGACAACGTGCGCCGCCACCGCCTCGGCCGGCGCGTGCGCGTGCTCAAAGCTCACGTGTTCCGCGGTCTCGGCACGTCTCGCTACGATATGATCCTGAGCAATCCGCCGTACGTGCCGCGCCGCGACGTCGAGGCGCTGCCCGCGGAGTATCGGCACGAGCCCCGCCTCGGACTCGAGGCCGGTGAGGACGGATTGAGCGTCGTGCGCGCGATCCTGAAAGGCGCGGCGCGCCACCTCAATCCGGGCGGTGCGTTGTTCGTCGAGGTCGGCGACACGGCGGCGGCCGTTGCCGCGAAGTGGCCGGAACTGCCGTTCCTGTGGCTCGGTTTCGAGCACGGCGGCGGCGGGGTGTTCGTGTTGAGCCGCGCCGCGCTGCTGGCCGCGCGGCCGAAGGGTGCGCGCGCGGCCCGCGCGCGGAGGTAGGCGGATGTCGGGCAACAGCTTCGGACGGCTCTTCACGGTGACGACCTTCGGCGAAAGCCACGGGCCGGCGCTCGGCGCGATCGTCGACGGCTGCCCGCCGGGACTTGCGCTCGAGGAGGCCGACCTGCAGAAGGACATCGAGCGCCGCCGCAGCGGCACCTCGCATCACACCAGCCAGCGCAAGGAGCCCGACCGCGTGCGGATCCTGTCCGGGGTGTTCGAGGGCAAGAGCACCGGCGCGCCGATCGGGCTGCTCATCGAGAACACCGATGCGCGCTCGCGCGACTACGAGAAGATCAAGGACCGGTTCCGGCCCGGCCACGCGGACTACACCTACCAGCAGAAATACGGCTTTCGCGACTACCGCGGCGGCGGGCGCTCCTCGGCGCGGGAGACCGTCATGCGGGTCGCGGCGGGTGCGATCGCGAGGAAGTACCTGGGCGAGCGCTTGGGGGTCCGCATCCACGGCTACCTCGCCGCGCTCGGACCGCTCGAGCTCGCGCCGGTCGACCCGGAGTCCGCCTACGACAATCCGTTCTTCTGCCCCGATCCCGGCCGCGTGGCCGAACTCGAGGCCTTCATGTGGAAGCTGCGCGAGGCGGGCGACTCGGTCGGAGCCCGGGTCACCGTGATCGCGCACGGCGTGCCGCCCGGGCTCGGCGAGCCCGTGTTCGACCGTCTCGATGCCGACCTCGCGCACGCAATGATGGGCATCAATGCGGTCAAGGGCGTCGAGCTCGGGGCGGGGTTCGCGGTTGTCGGGCAGCGGGGCGGCACGCATCGCGACGAGCTGACGCCGGCCGGGTTCACGGCCAATCACGCGGGGGGCGTGCTCGGCGGCATCTCGACCGGCCAGGACATCGTCGTCAGCATGGCCCTGAAGCCGACCTCGAGCATCCAGGTCCCGGGACGCACGGTCGACCTCGAGGGCCGCCCGGTCGAGGTCGTGACGACCGGCCGCCACGACCCCTGCGTGGGCCTGCGTGCCACCCCGATCGCGGAGGCGATGCTCGCGCTCGTGCTGATGGATCACTACCTGCGCCACCGCGCCCAGAACGCGGACGTGCGCTCGACGACGCCGGTGCTGCCGCCCGGGCGTCCGGGCTGGTGAGCCGGCGACCGACAGCCACGGGCGGGGCCTCGATCGGGCCCCGAAAGTCCGCCCCGGCTGGCGGCTTGCGGGGTCTTGGCTCATGCTGCGCGCCGGCCTTGGGTCCGGCCGCCCCCGGACGGTGAGCCAGTGCCGTTGTCGGGTGCGAATAGTGTGGACATCGTCGAAGTTTTGGTGCGTAACTATTTCTAGGCTATATTTCGTCAAATAGACTCTGTAGCTTGTGAATCAGCGACTTGTGATGGATTTCACGTTCGCATTGGAGCTTGGGTAGCTCGCTGGTCCTCGCGATGTCGCTCCTCGGGGTAATTAGATGACCATCAAATGCCGCCTATCGCTTGGCTTGCTGCTGCTGGCCCCGGCCATGGCGCACGCGCTCGGCCTCGGCGACCTGCGCCTGGGATCGGGTCTCAACCAGGCTTTCTCCGCGGATATTGAAATCGTCGGCGCGTCCGCCGAAGACCTGCTCCAGCTGCGCGCGGGCCTGCCCGCGCGCGAAGTGTTCACGCGCTACGGGGTCGATCGTCCGGGCTTCCTGTCTTCGCTCACCTTCGCCGTCAACAA
Source organism: Pseudomonadota bacterium (assembly GCA_025355245.1). Lineage (GTDB taxonomy): Bacteria > Pseudomonadota > Gammaproteobacteria > Steroidobacterales > Steroidobacteraceae > CAIKZZ01. Next base: position 16,078 of record JANXZZ010000082.1, read on the forward strand.
AGGAGCCGGCGGCCACGCGACGCTGCACGTGAGCTCACGCGATGCGATCACCGAACCCTTCGTCACCTTCCTCGTCGAAGTGACCTGGCCGCGCGGACACCTGATCCGCGAGTACACCGCGCTGCTTGATCCGCCGGTGTTCGAGAACAAGGCGACCCCGCCGGCACCGGTCGCGGCACCCGCCACCGGCGAGAGCACGAGCGCGGCCGCCGGCGCGGTCGTGCGCACGCCGGCACCCGAGCCCACCGCCGCGCCTTCGACCCCGACACCGAGTCCGCGCGCGAGCGCGCCGAGCGGTACCGCGGCCGCGGGCGGTGCCGTCAATGCCTCCGAATACCGCGTCGCCGCGCGCGACACGCTCTCGCAGATCGCGCGCCGCGCAGGCGCGGCGAGCCGCGGTGACATCAACCGCCTGATGATCGCGACGTTCCGCGCGAACCCGACCGCCTTCGACGGCAACATCAATCGCCTGCACAAAGGCGCGCTCCTCAAGATCCCCGGCAGCGAGGACTGGGCCGCGCTCTCGGCAGCGGAGGCCTCGCACGAGGTCGGCCGGCAGGTCAGCGAATGGAAGCAGGCCGCCGCGCCCGAGAAGGCCGCCGGCGCGGAGGCGCACCTGCGCCTCGTGCCGCCGACCGACACGGGCACCGCGCACGGCGCGGCCCAGGGACCGGCACCGGGACCCTCCGTCGCCGACACGGCGCGCGCCGACGCGCAGGCCAAGGCGCGCGCGGATGCGCAGGCCAAGGCGGCTCAAAAGCTGGCTGCGGACAACCGCCTGCTCGACCTCAAGAACGAAGAGCTGGCCCGCGCGCAGGCGCAGGCCAAGGCGAACCAGCCCGCCGCGCCGCCGCCGCCGCCCGCGATTGCGCCGACGCCGACGCCGGTCCCGACCGCCGCGCAGCCGCCGGCCGCGACGCCCGAGACTCCGGAGGCCGCCAAGCCCGAGGTGACCCCGCCCGCCGTGAAGCCGGCCGCCAAGCCCGCAGCCGCGCCCGCGCCCGGATTCTTCGATTCGATTCCGTGGCTGTACGTCGGCGGCGGCGCGCTGCTGCTTGCGCTCCTCGGCCTGCTCGGCTTCAGTGCCCGGCGCCGGCGCCGCGCGGATGCCGACTTCGACCAGGCGTTGCGGACCGCGGATGCGGGCGATGCGCACACCTCGACGACCCGCGTGTCGCGCAGTGCGGCGCCGCGCGACTCGATGGTCGTGGAAGAGTCGGACGATGATTCGGGCGAGTTCCAGGCGCCGCCGATCGCGCGTGTGGCGGCGAAAGCCGAGCCCGTGGTCAGCCCGTCGATCGACGACACGCTCTCCTCCGAGACCGCGCTCAACCTCGAGCAGGCCGATCCGCTCGCCGAGGCTGACTTCCACATGGCATACGGTCTCTACGACCAGGCTGCCGACATCGTCAAGCTCGCGATCGGGCGCGAGCCCAATCGCCGCGACCTCAAGCTCAAGCTCCTCGAGGTCTACTTCGTCTGGGGCAACAAGGACGCCTTTCTCGAAGTGGCCCGCGAACTCGGCCGCACGCGCGATACGGGCGTGGCGGGCGAGTGGGACAAGGTCGTCATCATGGGCCGGCAGATCGCCGGCGACGATCCGCTCTTTGCCGGCGCCCCGGCGCCCGGCCACCCGACCGACGTCGACCTCGACCTCGAGGCGGGCGGCGGCCAGGGCATGGACCTCGAGCTGCTGGGCGGCGATACCCCCGCCGCGGCGGCGACGCACACCGCGGGCGATGGCTTCATCGACCTCGATCTCGGGCAGGCGCTCGCGGGCGCCGACCCGGCCGCCGACACCGGCGAGTCGAACACGCTCGATCCCGATCGCCTCGACCTCCTCCTCGAGGGCGAGCAGACCGACAACAGCGGGCGGACGACGCGCGAGATGCGCCCGGGTGACGGTCCGACCGTCGAGCAGCCGGCGCTTCGCAACCAGGACGCGCCGACCGTCGAGACCCCGGTGCTCGCGAGCGAACGCGATAACACGATTCGCGAGAAGCTCGACACGGCGCTCAGGCGCGAGCGCAGCAACGCGGCCGACGCGACCGCGGAGCTGTCGCTCGACGACCTCGGCTTCGAGATAGAGAGGCTGAGCTCGACCTCGACCTCGCTCGAGGCGCTCTCGGTCACCGACCACCCCGACCATCCGGAACATCCGGAGCACCCGTCGGATGCGCCGACGATGATCGCCGGCCTCGATGACAAAACGCGCGCGCTGCTCGCCGCCGCCGACCGGGGCCTGCGCAGCAGCGACCTCGAACCCACGCGCGAGACGCCGCGCGCTGCCTCCGACCTCGAGCCCACGCGCGAGTCGCCGCGGGCGATGGACGCGACCCAGCGCCTGCCCGGCAATACCACCAGCGACACCGGCACCGCGCGCGTGCTCGGTGCGGGCGACCTCGACCTCGACCTGGATGAACTTGCCCGCGCGCTCGAGCACGACACCGTCGAGCAGCCGCGTCGCGAGGAGGTCAAGTTCTCGACCGACGTGTTCCAGACCGCGATCCGCAAGGGCCCGAACGGCCTCGACCTCGACGTCGGTGCGCCGCTCGGCGATCACCGCGAACCGACGGTCACGGAGCGGATCAATGCGGACGAGCTGGCGCTCCCCGAGCTCGAGCCGGTGACACTCTCGGAGGTCGGCACCAAGCTCGACCTCGCGCGCGCGTACATGGACATGGGCGACCCGGACGGAGCGCGCAGCATCCTGCAGGAAGTGCTGACCGAGGGCAGCTCGTCGCAGAAGCAGGAAGCCCAGCGGCTCATCGAGACGCTGCCCGGCTGACCGCGCCGGCGTGCGCCTCGCCGTCGGCATCGAGTACGCCGGCTCGCGCTACGCGGGTTGGCAGCGGCAGACGTCGGCGCCCTCGGTGCAGGCCGAGGTCGAGCGTGCGCTCGCCGCCATCGGCAACCAGCCCGTCAACCTCCTCTGCGCGGGGCGCACCGACGCGGGCGTGCACGCGCTCGGCCAGGTCGCACACTTCGAGACCGACGCGGAGCGACCGCTGCGCGGCTGGCTGATCGGCACCAACGGCGAGCTGCCCGCCGACATCGCGCTCAGCTTCGTGAAGCCGGTGCCGGATGACTTCCACGCGCGCTACTCGGCGCGCGCCCGGACCTACCGCTACCTGATCCTTAACCGCGCAAGCCGGGCGCCGACGCTGCACGACCGGGTGCTGTGGCGCCACCGGCGGCTCGACGCCACGCGCATGCACGAGGCGCTGCAGGTGCTGTGCGGCGAACACGACTTCTCGGCGTTTCGCGCCTCCGAATGCCAGGCCAAGCTGCCAATCCGGCAGCTGCGCGCGATCGCGGTCCGCCGCGCTGGCGACCTCGTGACGCTCGAGGTCACCGCCAACGCCTTCCTGCACCACATGGTGCGCAACATCGTCGGTAGCGCCCTCAAGGTCGGCGAGGGCGAGCGCCCGCCGGAGTGGATCGCCGAGCTGCTCGCCAGCCGCGACCGGCGCCTGTCCGGGCCGACCGCACCGCCGGGCGGGCTGTATTTTGCCCGGGTCGAATATCCGGAGCGCTATGGATTGCCGCCGCCAGCCAGCGGCCCCCTTTCCGCTATCATCGGCGGCGAGCTGGGAACCGTAGGCGCTGAATGACCTGGTTCGAGAAGATCATGCCCTCGCGGATCAAGACCGAACGCCGCACGCGCTCGGTGCCGGAGGGGCTGTGGATCAAGTGCGAGGCCTGCGATGCAGTCCTCTACCGCGCCGAGCTTGAGCGCAACCTCAACGTCTGCCCCAAGTGCAGCCACCACATGCGCATCGAGGCGCGCGAGCGCCTGAAACGCTTCCTGGACGCGGGCTCGGCGAGCGAGATCGCGACCGGCGTCGAGCCCGAGGATCCGCTGCGCTTCAAGGACACCAAGCGCTACCGCGACCGG
>JANXZZ010000096.1 GCA_025355245.1 Pseudomonadota bacterium
CGGCCCCGTCGTTGCCGCGGCGCCGCCGTCAGTACCCGTGCTGCCGCCGAGCTTCGTGAGCGCGCACGCGGTTCCCGCTTCGGCGGCCGAGCCGCCGCTCGCGGACGTCTACGTCGTCAGGAGTGGCGACGTGCTCTCCGACATCGCACAGCGCTTCGGGCTCTCGGAAGCGCAACTCATGAGCGAGAACAGCATCAAGGATCGCAACTTCCTGTTCGAGGGGCAGAAGCTGAAGGTGAGCGCCGCCACCGCCCAGAACACGGCGCCAGCCGCGGTCGTCGAGCCCGTGATCCGCGAGGACGTGCCGCCCGAGGACGCGAAGCCCGCCGTCGAGTCGGCACGCGCGAAGCCCCAACCCGTGTCGCGCGAGCAGGCGGCGGAGCTCGGCCCCGGCCTGGTACCCGGCATCGAGAGCGCGGCCTCGGCGGATCCGAGCGACTACTCGGTCTCGCAGGAGACCGCGATCGTGCAGGGCGCGGAGACGCTCGGGCACTTCGCGGACTGGCTGTCGGTGAGCCCCGCGCGCCTGCGCGAACTCAACCACATGAAGTCGGGCTCGACGCTGACGCTCGGCAAGCGCATCAAGCTCGACCTCTCGCACGTCGATGTGGCGCGCTTCGAGGAACGCCGCGCGCGCTACCACCGCCAGCTGCAGGACGACTTCTTCCAGCGCTTCAAGATCGCCGGGCAGGAGCGCTACCGCCTCAAGTCGGGAGAATCGCTATGGACGCTGACCCAGAAGACCAACGTGCCCGTGTGGCTCTTGAGGCAGTACAACCCGGACACCGACTTCACGACGGTGCGCATCGGCACCGAGATCGTGCTGCCGAAGATCGTCAGCAGCGCGGCAGCGGCGGCAGCCCCCGCGCCCGCGCCGCCGGCGACTCCCGCCGGCCGGCCGCCGAAGGCCGCCGCGCCGGCACTGCACGGCGCGGCGCAATGAGATGGCCGCTCGCGGCGCTGGCACTGCTCGCCGCGCTCGGCGGCTGCGCGACCCAGAAGGTCTACGAGGGCCCGGAGAAACCGCGCTCCGACCTCGCGCGCATCGACGGCACGCCGGCGCTGAATGCCGGGCTGCCGATTGCCGCGATCATGCGCAAGGTCGATGAGACCAAGATTGGCGTCGCCTACGCGCGTGTGCTGGTGGCGCCGGGCAAGCACTCGCTGCTCGTCGACTGCCTGATTCCTGCGGCCCACTCGACGACGCGCTTCGAGCTCAGCGTCGATGCCTCGGCGGGCGATCACTACGTGCTCGTGCCGGTGAGCGCTCCCGGCAACAAGAACTGCGCGGACGTTCACCTCGAGGCGCGCTGACGGTGCACGTCGTATTCGTGGTGCCGTTCCTGATGGAGGCGACGCTGCGCTTCGTGCGCGCGGCGGCGGCGCTGCCGGGCGTCGCGCTCTCGATCGCGAGCCAGGATGCGGCCGCGAAGCTCCCAGCGGAGCTCGCGCCGCGCCTGGCCGGCTACCACCGGCTCGAGGACGCCTTCGATCCCGCCGCGCTGGTGCGCGCCGCGCGCGACCTCGGCCGGCGCGTGGCGCCGGTCGAGCGCCTGATCGGTTCGCTCGAGCAGCTGCAGGAGCCGCTCGCCGTCGCCTGTGCGGAGCTGGGGCTGCCGGGGCTCGGCGTCACGCCGGCGCGTAACTTCCGTGACAAGGCGCGCATGAAGGACATCCTGCGCGCGCGTGGCTTGCCGTGCGCGCGCCACGGCCTCGCGGGCACGCCCGCCGCGGCGCGCGAGGTCGTCGCCGCGCTCGGCTTTCCGGTGGTCGCGAAGCCGCCCGCGGGCGCCGGCGCGGCCGCAACCTATCGCATCGATGGCGCCGAGCGCCTCGAGCAGTATCTCAGCCGCTACCCGCCACGCCCCGGGGCGCCGGTTCTGATCGAGGAGTTCCTGAGCGGCACCGAGCACTCCTTCGACTCGATCGCGATCGACGGCCGCATCCTCTGGTGGTCGGTGTCGCGCTACATGCCCGCGCCCCTGACCGTGCTCGAGAACCCGTGGATCCAGTGGTGCGTGCTGCTGCCGCGCGAGCTCGACGGCTACGAGGACATCCGCGCGGCGGGCGCCGAGTCGCTCGGCGCGCTCGGGCTCGTGACCGGCATGACGCACATGGAGTGGTTCCGGCGGCCGGACGGCAGCCTCGCGATCTCCGAGGTCGCGGCGCGCCCGCCCGGCGCGCAGTTCACGAGCCTGCTTTCGTTCGCGCACGACCGCGACTTCTACTCGGCCTGGGCGCGGCTCGTGATCGAGGCCAAGTTCGTCGCGCCCGAGCGCCGCTACGCGGTCGGCGCCGCCTACGTGCGCGGCCAGGGCGGCGGGCGGGTGCGCGCGATCCACGGCCTCGACGTCGCGCAGCGCGAGCTCGGGGCGCTGGTGGTCGAGGCGAAACTTCCAGCGGTGGGCGCGGTCCATCCGGCAGGCTACGAAGGCGCGGGTTACGTGATCCTGAGGCACCCCGAAACCGCGGTCGTCGAGGCGGCGCTCAAGCGCATCGTCACGCTGATCCGGGTGGAACTCGCTTGAGCACGAGTCCCGGCGCTCCCCGCGTGACCGGTGTCGCGGCGCACGCCGCCGCCGAGTCCGTATAATCGACATATGTTGAATGGAATCAATGCGCGAGGACGGCGCGCCGTCCTCGCGCTCATCGCCGCCGCGGCGGCGACACTCCTGCCCGCGAGTTCCGGCGCCACCAGCGAAGCGCTGCAGGCTGCCGATGCGGTGCTGGTGGTCAAGAGCGAGCATCGCCTCTACCTGCTGCGCGGCGGCCAGCCGTTCAAGAGCTACCGCGTCGCCTTTGGCTTGAACCCGGCCGGTCACAAGGAGCGGGAAGGCGACTACCGCACGCCCGAGGGCAGCTACGTCCTCGACGGGCGCAACGCCGCCAGCGATTACTTCCTGTCGCTGCACGTCAGCTACCCCAACGAGCACGACCTGCAGCATGCGCGGCGCAATCGCTGGAAACCGGGCGGCTCGATCATGATCCACGGCCTGCCGAACGTGCCGCGCAAGAGCCTCGACTACTATCACTCGGCCGACTGGACCGACGGCTGCATCGCGCTCAACAACGACGACATGCTGGAGGTGTGGCTCCTGACGCACACCAACACGCCCATAGAGATCCGCCCATGAGCGTAATTGCCGAGGAAGTCGACCCGAGCGAGTTCGTGAACGCGCGCGTGACGCCGCGCGGCAGCCTCGAGAACCTGTCGCAGGCCGAGATGGCGCAGCTGCTGGACCGCGGCCAGGGCGGCCTGTATCCGCTGTTCAGGCGCTGCGCGCTCGCGGTGCTGAACTCCGGCAGTCAGAGCGACGATGCGACGGAGCTCTTCGAGAAGTACCGTGACTTCGAGATCAAGATCGTCCACCAGTCGTGGGGCGTGCGCCTCGAGATGAAGAACGCCCCCGGTGTCGCCTTCGTCGACGGGCAGATGATCAGGGGCGTCAAGGAACACCTGTTCGCGGTGCTGCGCGACATCGTCTACATCGCGAACGAGATCGTCGAGAGCGGCCGCTTCGACCTTTCCGAGCCCGCCAGCATTTCAAACGCGGTGTTCTGCATCCTTCGAAATTCGGGCGTCCTCGATGCGCGCGGCCGCCCCGACCTCGTCGTGTGCTGGGGCGGGCACTCGATCTCCCGCGAGGAATACGACTACACCAAGCTGGTCGGCTACGAGCTCGGCCTCCGGGGCCTCAATGTCTGCACCGGCTGCGGACCGGGGGCGATGAAGGGCCCGATGAAGGGCGCGACGATCGGCCATTCCAAGCAGCGCATCCGCGACGGCCGCTACATCGGCCTCACCGAGCCCGGCATCGTCGCCGCCGAATCGCCGAACCCGATCGTGAATCACCTGGTGATCATGCCGGACATCGAAAAACGGCTCGAGGCCTTCGCGCGCCTCGCGCACGGCATCATCATCTTCCCGGGCGGCGTCGGCACCGCCGAGGAAATTCTCTACCTGCTTGGCATCCTGCTCGACCCCGCCAATGCCGAGCAGCCGGCGCCGCTGGTGCTGACCGGACCCGCGGTCTCGACGCCCTGGTTCGACCAGGTGCACGCCTTCATCGGCCTCACGCTCGGCAAGGCCGCGCAGGACCGCTACCGCATCATCATCGACGATCCGGCCGAGGTCGCGCGCGTGATGGTCGCCGGCATGGAGACCGTGCGGCGCCACCGCAAGCAGACGGGCGATGCCTACAACTTCAACTGGACGCTGAAGATCCCGCGGGATTTCCAGCTGCCCTTCGAGGTCTCGCACCAGAGCGTCGCCGCCCTCGACCTGCACCTCGACCAGCCCGCGCACGCGCGTGCCGCGAACCTGCGGCGCGTGTTTTCTGCGATCGTCGCCGGCAATGTCAAAGAGCACGGGGTCCGCCAGATCGACGCGCACGGGCCCTTCGAGATCCACGGCGACAGGCGTCTGATGCAGTCCCTCGACGAACTCCTGGCCTCGTTCATCGCCCAGCGGCGCATGAAAATTTCGGGGCAATACCGGCCCGTTTACCGCGTAGTCAGCTGATTCCGCCCACCGCACCCCGATTCCTTGACCGGAGTCCGGATCCCTTGTGACGCAGTTCCTGTGAGGGGGGCACCCCCCGGCAGAGACTGGCCGCATCACCGTCATAGGTGTGTGGAATGACCGACAGCAAGAGCCCTCGCATACCGCCGATTCGCAAGCCGCTCGACGCTCCCGAGGCCGTTCGGCCCGATGCGCCGGCCGTGGCCGGGCGCGCGGTGCTGCCGCGGGCACGGGTGCTCGGCAGCCGGCACTCCGCGATCACGCGCAATCTGCAGAACTACGCGAGCTACAAGAGCTGGGCGGAGAAGATGCGCACCAACTGGGAACCGGGCAAAGACCCGGAGACCTGATCAGACGGCGGCTTCGAGGCCGCCGAGCGCTTGCGCCGGGGTCGGGATACGCGCGTCCAGCCACTCGATGAGCGGCCGCCAGGTATCGATTTCCTCTTTGACGACGTAGCTCTTCATCTCGTGAAGGCCCTGCCCGATCTCCGCGGACTTGAGGTAATTCTGCGAGTCGCGCAGCGTCGCCACGATCGGCACGCCGATGGTCCCCAGGAACCTGAGCAGGGTCCCCAGCACCAGGGTATTGCGGCGCGTGCGGTTCGCGATCACGCCGATGCGGTTCTCGCTGCGGCGCACCTTGGCCACCAGCAGCAGGTCCGAGATGCAGCGGGAGCAGGCGTGGATGTCGATGTCGGAGGGCAAAACCGGCACCAGGATCGCATCGGCGCCGCGCACCAGTTCCGGCATTTCCTGGCCGGTGAGCGCCGCCGGCGTGTCGATGACGACGCGATCGGTACCGGTCGGCAACATCAGCTGGAAGCTGCGCGTCACGCGCGAATTCTTCTCGAAGGCCGCGATCCCGTGGATCGGCGGCAGCGCCGGGCCACGCTTCTTGAGCCAGCGCGTGCTCGACCCCTGCGGGTCGTAATCCATCATTACGGTGTTGAGGCCCTGGGCGGCGTAGTACGCCGCGAGGTTGGTCGCGACGGTCGTCTTGCCGGATCCGCCCTTGGGATTGATGACGATTATCCGCTGGGTCATCACCTGTTCCCGCCCGCCGCCGGGCGGCGGAGCAGTTGCCATATGCTGGAGGTAGCCTACGCAGCGTGGCTGGTTCCTGCAAGCAAACGGACCTCTCACTTGCGCGCCGAATCGTGTGACCGGCCGCAGCGTCGCTGCGGCCGGACCCGCCTAAAGTCCGGACACCCTGCCGCACTCCGAGACCGCCATGGAAGTATTGCTGCTGCTGCTCGATGAGGTCGATGACCTCTGCGCCATGGTCTGGCACCGCGCCCTGATCCTCATCGGCGCCCCCTAGCCGGGCGCGGTTGCACCGCGCCACTTGATTCCTGCCGATCTGCCCCCAGAGTGGGCGCGCCTGCCGGCCAAAGGCGGGCGCCTTCCCATTGCGACATCCGGGGCATCGCGACCATGACGATCGACAGCCAGCGCGAGACGCGCGGATTCCAGACCGAAGTGAAGCAGCTGCTTCGGCTGATGATCCATTCCCTGTATTCCGACCGCGAAATCTTCCTG
>JANXZZ010000113.1 GCA_025355245.1 Pseudomonadota bacterium
TCGCCGTGCCCCAGCAGCGACTCGGCGCCACCCTGGTCAAGGATCGTGCGCGAATCGACCTTGGCGGAGACCTGGAAGGCGATGCGCGTCGGGATGTTCGCCTTGATGAGGCCGGTGATGACATCGACCGACGGGCGCTGCGTCGCGAGGATCAGGTGGATGCCCGACGCCCGCGCCTTCTGCGCGAGCCGCGCGATCAGCTCCTCGACCTTCTTGCCGACGATCATCATGAGGTCGGCGAGCTCATCGATCACGACCACGATGTAAGGCAGCGGCTCGCAGTTGGGGACGTTGCCGCTCGAGTCGAGGAGCCCCGGCTCGCCCGCCTGCAGGCGCTGCTGCATGATCGGATCGATCAGCGGCTTGCCGGACTCAACCGCATCCTTGACCTTGCGGTTGTAGCCGCCGATGTTCCGGACGCCGAGCGCCGCCATGAGCTGGTAGCGCCGTTCCATCTCCGCGACGCACCAGCGAAGCGCATTCGCCGCCTGTTTCATGTCGGTGACGACCGGCGCGAGCAGGTGCGGGATGCCCTCGTAGACCGAGAGCTCGAGCATCTTGGGATCGATCATGATCAGGCGCACGTGCTCGGCGGTCGCCTTGTAGAGCAGCGACAGCACCATCGCGTTGATGCCGACGCTCTTGCCGGAGCCCGTGGTACCCGCGATCAGGAGGTGCGGCATCTTCTGCAGGTCCGCGACCACCGGATGGCCGCCGATGTCCTTGCCGAGCGCGAGCGCGAGCGGCGATGCGACCTCGTCGTAGGCGCGCGACTTCAGGATCTCGCCGAGCGTGACGAGTTCGCGCTTCTCGTTCGGGATCTCGAGCCCGACGACGCTCTTGCCTGGGATGACCTCGACGACGCGCACGCTGATCGCCGAGAGCGCGCGCGCGATGTCCTTCGAAAGCCCCGATATCTGGCTGACCTTGACTCCGGGCGCGGGCCTGAGCTCGAAGCGCGTGACGACCGGCCCCGGGTGCACCGCGACGACCTCGACCTCGACGCCAAAGTCGCGCAGCTTGAGCTCGACGAGGCGCGACATCGCCTCGAGCGTTTCCGCCGAGTAGCCGACCTCGCGCGGCCCCGCGTCGTCGAGGAGCTTGAGCGCGGGCAGCTCCTTGTTGGCCGGGCGCTCGAACAGCACGACCTGGCGCTCCTTCTCGACGCGCTCGCTCTTCTCGATGACCGGGATGGCGGGCTCGATGCGCGGCGGCGGACGGTGCTCGGCCTTCTTCTTGTCCTCGCGCGCGGCCTCCTGGCGCGCCGCGCGGTTCTCGCGGCCGGTCGAGACGTCGCGGCGGTTGGCGAAGAAGGCGCGCATCGCGCTCGCGCTGCCGAGGAGGCCCTGGCCGAGCAGGTCCATGATCTTGAGCCACGACACGCCCGCAAACAGTGACACCCCCGCGAACCAGAGGCCGAGCAGGAGCAGCGTCGCGCCCAGGAAACTGAAGCCGCGCGCCAGCCCGTGGCCGACCAGGTCGCCGAGGATGCCGCCCGCCGTCTGCGGGTAGCGGGTCGTCGAGAAGTGGAGCGTGGCGATGCCGGCGCTGGTGGCGAGGGTCAGCACGAAGCCGGCGAGCCGGAAAGCGAGGCTCGCGCGCGAGGGCATCGCGGCGCTCGGCGGTCGGAAGAGTATCCAGCCGCTCAACGCGACCATCACCGGGAACAGGAAGGCCGGCGCGCCGAACAGCACCAGGAACAGGTCCGACACCCACGCGCCCACCGGGCCGATCAGGTTCGTGATGCGCCCCGGGTCACCGGTGTAGGTAAAGGAGCGATCCGCGGGATCGAAGCTGCCGAGTGCGAGCAACAGCACGATCGCGAACGCGCCGAAGACGAACAGCGCGCCTTCTCGGAGGCTGCGCGTGACGACGGCCGCGAGCTTCATGCCCGCGCCGCCCTTGGTCGAAGAGATCGCCTCAGCCATTGCTCAGTCCGATATTAGATAACACACTTAAATCTATGATACTACTCAGATACCACTCGCGCCACCTGCAGTGCCGCGAATCCACCCGGCGGCCGATTTTTTTCCTACCATGGCATTCCCACCGAGCACCTTGAGGCCCGAATGACCGCACCCCGCCACGCTCGCCTGCTGATTCTCGGCTCCGGCCCCGCCGGCTACAGCGCCGCCGTCTACGCCGCCCGCGCCAATCGCGATCCGCTCCTGATCACCGGTGTCGAGGTCGGCGGCCAGCTGATGACGACCACCGAGGTCGACAACTGGCCGGGCGACGTCGAGGGCCTGCTCGGCCCTGCCCTCATGGAGCGCATGAGGAAGCACGCCGAGCGCTTCAACACGCGCATCGTGCAGGACCACGTCCACCGGGTCGACCTGTCGCAGCGGCCGTTCCGGCTGGTCGGTGACGGCGGCGAGTACAGCTGCGATGCGCTCATCATCGCAACCGGCGCCTCGGCGCGCTACCTGGGCCTCGACTCCGAGCAGCAGTTCCGCGGCAAGGGGGTCTCCGCCTGCGCGACCTGCGACGGTTTCTTCTACAAGAACCACGACGTCGCGGTCGTGGGCGGCGGCAACACCGCGGTCGAGGAAGCGCTCTACCTCACTAACATCGCGCGCCACGTGACCCTCGTGCACCGCCGCGACAAGCTGCGGGCCGAGAAAATCCTCCAGGACCGGCTGCACGAGCGCGCGCGCGCGGGCAAGGTGTCCTTTGCGTGGAACCACGAGGTCCGGGAAGTGCTGGGCGACGCGACCGGCGTGACCGGTCTGCGCGTGCAGTCGGTGGCGGGGGGCGCGCATCGCGATCTCGCGCTCACCGGCGTCTTCATCGCGGTCGGCCACACGCCGAACACGCAGCTTTTCGAGGGCCAGCTCGACATGAAGGGCGGCTACATCGTCGCGAAGACCGGCCTCGCTGGCGATGCAACCGCGACCAGTGTCGAGGGCGTGTTCGCGGCCGGGGACGTCGCCGATCACGTCTACCGCCAGGCGGTCACCTCCGCCGGCACCGGCTGTATGGCGGCGCTCGATGCCGATCGCTACCTCGAGCGCATCGACGCGGCGCACTGAGGCGGCGCGCCCGACGTGGACACGGCAACCCTGGTCGCGACCCGTCACGACTCGATCGACTCGATCGACCGGGCGAGCTGGAATGCGCTCGAGCTCGGCGGGGTGCCGTTCCTGCGGCACGAGTTCCTGTCCGCGCTCGAGGCGAGCGGGGTCGTCAGTCCCGCGAGCGGCTGGACGCCCTGCCACGTAACGCTGAGCCTCGGCCTCGAGCTCGTCGGCGCGATGCCGCTCTACGCAAAGACGCATTCCTGGGGCGAGTTCGTGTTCGACTTCAGCTGGGCCGAGGCCTACCGCGCGAACGGCCTCCCCTACTACCCCAAGCTCGTCAGTGCGACGCCGTTCACGCCCGCGACCGGGCCGCGTTTTCTGTTGCGGCCGGGGAGCGACGCCGGGTGCCTGCGGCGCGCCCTCGCCGCGGCGGCGCTCGAGGGCTCGCCCGAGGCCTCCTCGCTGCACGTGCAGTTCGCGACGCCCGAGGAAGCGCTCTGGCTCGAGGACGAGGGCTTCCTCGGCCGCCTCGACTGCCAGTTCCACTGGCACAACCGCGGCTACGGTTGCTTCGATGACTTCCTCGGCAGCTTCACCGCCGAGAAGCGCAAGAAGGCCAAGCGCGAGCGCCGCCGCGTGCTCGAGGCCGGGGTCGACTTCGAGATGCGCGGCGCGGCTGAGCTCTCGGCGCGCGAGTGGGCGCGCGTGTACGCGCTTCATGCCGGCACCTTCCACCGCCACGGCCACGAGCCGTACCTGAACCCCGAGTTCTTCCGGCGCGTCAGCGCCTGTCCCGCCGTCGCGCCGCGCGTGCTGCTGGCGCTTCATGGCGGGGAGATCATCGCGACCGCGATCTTCTTCCAGGGGCGCGACACGCTCTACGGACGCTACTGGGGCGCGGCGGGGGACTACCACAGCCTGCATTTCGAGGCCTGCTACCACCAGGGCATCGAGCACTGCATCCGCGAGGGACTCCTGCGCTTCGAGCCCGGCACCCAGGGCGAGCACAAGATCGCGCGGGGTTTCAGTCCCACGCTGACCCAGTCCGCGCATTTCATCCGCGATCCGCGCTTTCGGACCGCGATTGGCCGCTACCTCGGCGATGAGCGCGCCGCGATCCGCGCCTACGCGCTCGACGCCGCGGAGCACGTTCCGTACCGGGCGAGCGCTGAGCTTCTCGACCTCAAGCTCGACGATGCATGACTGACGCGCCGGTCCCGTGGCTCGCGGCGGGCGACTCCCCCGCCTCGCTCCCCGACCCCCGCCGCGCGCGCGAGGAGCCGAACGGCCTCTTGGCCGCGGGAGGTGCGCTGTCGCCCGAGTGGCTCCTCGGCGCGTACCGGCGCGGGATCTTTCCGTGGTTCAGCGAGGGGCAGCCGATCCTGTGGTGGTCGCCCGACCCCCGCTGCGTCGCCGATCCCGCGCGCTTCGAGCCCTCGCGCAGCCTCAAGCAGTCGATCAAGAACCGCGGCTACGAGACCCGCATCGACAGCGACTTCGCGGCCGTCGTCGCGGGCTGCGCGGCGCCAAGGCCGCACGCCGAGGGCACGTGGATCACGCCCGCGATGGGCCGCGCCTACCTTGAGCTGCATCGCCTCGGGCACGCGCATTCGGTCGAGACCTGGCACGCGGGGACGCTGGTGGGCGGCCTCTACGGGGTCCGGATCGGCAGGCTCTTCTGCGGCGAATCGATGTTCTCGGCGGCGCGCGATGCCTCGAAAGTCGCGTTTGCGCGACTCGTGGAGCACGCCCGCGAGACCGGAATCGAGCTCATCGACTGCCAGCTGCCGACGCCCCACCTCGCGAGCCTCGGTGCCTATACGGTCGGCCGCGGGCCGTTTCTCGCCCAAATCGCCCGCCTGACCGCCGAATGAGCGTCCGGGGACGTGCGTCGCGTCCCCGCCACAACGGATTGCGCGGTCCCCGCCCCTCCGGCACAATGCGCCGCCTCGGAGTCAACCGGTAGCTGCATGTCGAAAGAGGAAGCCCTTCAGATGGAAGGCGAGGTCGTCGAGACCCTGCCCAACACGACGTTTCGGGTGAAACTGAAGAACGGCCACGTGGTCACGGCGCACATCTCCGGAAAGATGCGCAAGAACTACATCCGCATTCTCACCGGCGACGTCGTGACCGTCGAGATGACCCCGTACGACCTGACCAAGGGTCGAATCACCTACCGCGGCCGCTGACGCGGGTCCCCGCACGCCGCCCTACTTGAGGAGCGCCGGCTCCTCGAGACCCCGCGACTCGAGCTGCAGCCCCTCGCCGTCCTTCGCGAGCGAGACCACGACGGTGCCGCCGCCCACCAGCCGGCCGAACAGGAGTTCCTCCGCGAGCGGTCGCTTGATCCGGTCCTGAATGAGGCGCGCCATCGGCCGTGCGCCCATCTTGGGATCGTAGCCGGTGCGCGCGATCCAGCGCCTGGCATCGTCATCGACCGACAGCTGCACGCCCTTCTGCTCGAGCTGCGCCTCGACCTCGAGGATCAGCTTGTCGACGACGCGCTCGATCGTGCTCGGCAGCAACGGCGCGAACTGCACGACCGCGTCGAGGCGGTTCCTGAACTCGGGCGCGAACATGCGCCGGATCGCTTCCATGCCGTCGGTGGTCGTATCGCTCGGCGTGAACCCGATCGAGGGCCGCGCCATGTCGGCGGCGCCCGCGTTGGTGGTCATCACGATGATCACGTGGCGGAAGTCCGCCTTGCGGCCGTTGTTGTCGGTGAGCGTGCCGTGGTCCATGACCTGCAGCAGCAGGTTGAATACCTCGGTGTTGGCCTTCTCGATCTCATCGAGCAGCAGCACCGCGTGCGGGTGCTTGGTAATCGCCTCGGTGAGCAGCCCGCCCTGGTCGAAGCCGACGTAGCCCGGGGGCGCGCCGATCAGGCGCGACACCGTGTGCCGCTCCATGTACTCGGACATGTCGAAGCGGATGAGCTCGACGCCGAGCGCGAGCGCGAGCTGGCGCGTGACTTCGGTCTTGCCGACGCCGGTCGGCCCCGCGAACAGGAACGAGCCCACGGGCTTGCGCTGGTCGCCGAGCCCCGAGCGCGCCATCTTGATCGCGGCCATGCCGTCGGCCGCGATGCCGCTCGAAGTGAAGCCGATTTGCTGACGGCTCATGTCGGCGGCACCGGCATTGGTAGTCATCACGATGATCACGTGGCGAAAGTCCGCCTTGCGGCCGTTGTTGTCGGTGAGCGTGC
>JANXZZ010000166.1 GCA_025355245.1 Pseudomonadota bacterium
GAGCGGCGTCGACGTTCGCAAGGACCCGCTCGCCGTGCAGCGCCTGAAGGAGGCCGCCGAGAAGGGTAAGATCGAGCTGTCCTCGGGCCAGCAGACCGAGATCAACCTTCCGTACATCACGGCTGATGCCTCGGGCCCCAAGCACCTCAACGTGAAGCTGACCCGCGCCAAGCTCGAGTCGCTGGTCGAGGACCTGGTCGCGCGCACGATCGGACCCTGCAAGGTCGCGGTCAAGGACGCGGGGCTCGCGATGAGCGAGATCGCCGAGGTGATCCTGGTCGGCGGGCAGACGCGCATGCCGCTGGTGCAGAAGGCGGTCAAGGACTACTTCGGCAAGGAACCGCGCAAGGACGTGAACCCGGACGAGGCCGTCGCCGTCGGCGCCGCGATCCAGGGCGGCGTGCTTTCGGGTGAAGTGAAGGACGTGCTGCTCCTCGACGTCACGCCTCTGTCGCTCGGCATCGAGACCCTGGGCGGGGTCATGACGAAGCTGATCGAGAAGAACACGACCGTGCCGACCAAGGCGACGCAGGTGTTCTCCACCGCGGACGACAACCAGCCGGCGGTCACGATCCACGTGCTGCAGGGCGAGCGCGACCGCTCCTCCGACAACAAGTCGCTGGGGCGCTTCGACCTCGCCGACATCCCGCCGGCGCCGCGCGGCATGCCGCAGGTCGAGGTCACCTTCGACATCGACGCCAACGGCATCCTGCACGTCTCGGCGAAGGACAAGGGCTCCGGCAAGGAGCAGAAGATCGTCATCAAGGCCTCGTCCGGCCTCGCCGAGGAAGAGATCAAGCGCATGGTCAAGGACGCGGAGGCGCACGCGGCCGAGGACAAGAAGTTCCGCGAGCTGGTGGACAGCCGCAACCGCGCCGACGGACTCGCGCACCAGGTGGAGAAGTCGCTCAAGGACCTCGGCGAAAACGTGGCGGGCGAGGATCGTGCGAAGATCGAGTCCGCGCTCGGCGATCTCAAGACCGCGATGGCGGCGGACGACAAGGAGATCATCGACCGCAAGGCCGAGGCGCTGTCGGGCGCGGCGGGGGCGGTGCTCCAGAGGGCGAGTGCCGCGGGTGCCGAGGCGGGCGCGGCACCGGCAGGCAAGGCCGGCGGCGAGGACGTGCTCGACGCCGAGTTCGAGGAAGTGAAGGGCAAGGGTCCCAAGGCCTGAGGGCCGCCGGGCCGCCCTGTGGGGAATTGAAGCCGCGGCGGATCGTGAGATCCGCCGCGGTTCGCTGATTGGGGTACCGGGGCGGGGTGCATGGCGAAGCGTGATTACTACCGGGTGCTGGAGCTCGAGCGGACCTGCTCGGACGCCGAGATCAAGAAGGCCTACCGGCGCCTCGCGATGAAGCACCACCCGGACCGCAACGCCGGGGACGCCACGTCCGAGGAATCCTTCAAGGAAGCGAAGGAGGCCTACGAGATCCTGTCGGACCCCCAGAAGCGCGCCGCGTACGACCAGTTCGGCCACGCCGGCGTCGACCAGAGCCGCGGCGGACGCGGCGTCGACCCCAACGACGTGTTCGGCGACATCTTCGGGGAAGTCTTCGGCGACATCTTCGGCGGCGGTCGCCGCGGCGGCCGACAAGTGTTTCGCGGCGCGGACTTACGCTACGAACTTGAACTGGATCTTGAGCAGGCCGTGTTCGGCTACTCCGCCGAGATCGAGATCGCGACGCTTGGCGAATGCGGCACCTGCGGCGGCAACGGGGCCGCCAAGGGCTCGACCCCGGTTCGCTGCGCGACCTGCGGCGGCCAGGGCCAGGTGCGCACCCAGCAGGGCTTCTTCGCGGTCCAGCAACCCTGCCCGCGCTGCAAGGGTCGCGGCACCACGATCGACAAGCCCTGCGACGAGTGCTACGGGCAGGGGCGGGTGCGCCGCGCGCGCACGCTCGCCGTCAAGGTGCCCGCCGGGGTGGACTCCGGCGACCGCATCCGCCTGTCGGCCGAAGGCGAGGCAGGACGCAACGGCGGCCCGGCCGGGGATCTCTACGTCGAAGTGGCGGTCCGCAAACACGCGATCTTCGAGCGCGCGGGCGCGGACCTGTCCTGCGAGGTGCCGATCGCGTTCACGACGGCGGCACTCGGCGGCGAGGTCGAGGTACCGACGCTCGGCGGCAACGCCAACCTCAAGGTTCCGGGCGGCACGCAGTCCGGCAAGATCTTCCGCCTGCGCGACAAGGGCGTGCACCCGGTGCGGGGCGGTGCGACCGGCGATCTCTTCTGCCGGGTCATGGTCGAGACCCCGGTGAACCTCTCGGCCGAGCAGAAGGGCCTGCTGAAACAGCTCGACGAGACGCTGCGGAAGGACTCGAAGCGCCACAATCCGCGCGAGGATTCCTGGCTCGCGGGCGTCAAGCGCTTCTTCGAGACGAGCCGCCAATGAGCGCGCCCGGGAGCCGCGCATGACCGACGCCGCCCCCCGGCCGGATCCCGTGCGCGTCGCCGTGTTCGGTGCGACCGGACGCATGGGACGCAGCCTCATCCGCGCGATCCACGACAGCACCGATTTCGAGCTCGTCGGCGCGCTCGCCTCGCCCGACAGCCCGGCGCTCGGCCAGGACGCGGGCGAGGTCGCGGGCCTCGCCCGCCGCTTCGGCGTCGCCGTCACCGCCGATCGCGCGCAGGCACTCGCCCGGGCGCAGACGGTGCTCGACTTCACGCTGCCGGGCGCGACGCTGCCAAACCTGGCGGCCTGCTTCGAGTCGGGCGCGGCGCTCCTCGTTGGCACCACCGGCCTCGGCGCCGAGGTGCACTCGGCGCTCAAGGCCGCCTCCGGGCGCCTCGCGGTGCTGGTCGCGCCCAACACCAGCCTCGGCGTCAACCTGCTCGCGCAGCTGGTCGAGCGGGCGGCCGCGGCGCTGCCGCCGGAATACGACATCGAGATCCTCGAGGCCCACCACCGCTACAAGGCCGACGCGCCGTCCGGGACGGCGCTGCGCCTCGGCGAGGCGGCCGCGAGCGGGCGCGGCAGCCGGCTCGAGGAACTCGCGGCCGAGCACACGAGTGCGCGCCGCGGGCCGCGGCGCGCGGGCTCGATCGGCTTTGCGTCGCTGCGCGGCGGCGACATCGTCGGCGAGCACACGGTCTATTTCGAAGGTCCCGGCGAGCGCATCGAGCTCACCCACCGCGCGCACGACCGCATGACCTTCGCCTACGGGGCGTTGCGGTCGGCGGAGTGGCTGCGCGGGCGCCCGCCGGGGCAGTACTCGATGGCGGACGTGCTCGGCCTTTAGGAAATCGAGCCTCGCGAGCACTGGTGTGACGGGGACGGCTGCCGTAAAATGCCGGCCCGGATCGAACTCAAACCATGACCGACCGAAGCGGGCGGAGTCTCATCAAGGCTCCACCCGCTTTGCGCATGTAAGGCCCGGATTCCGATGGCAATGCCGCCGAGCGCGGACGCGCCACGGGGAGTGAACTTCTTGACGACGCCTGCAGTACTCGCCCTGGAAGACGGAACGGTCTTCCGGGGTATTTCCGTCGGCGCCAAGGGTAATACCACCGGCGAGGTGGTCTTCAATACGGCGATGACGGGCTACCAGGAGATCCTGACCGACCCGTCCTACAGCCGTCAGATCGTGACGCTGACCTATCCACACATCGGCAACTACGGGACGACGCCGGAGGATCTGGAGGCGGGCGCGGTGTACGCGGCCGGGCTCGTAATCCGCGACCTGCCGCGCCTGCACTCGAGCTGGCGCGCGACCGAGTCCCTGCCTGCGTTCCTGCAGCGCGGCAAGGTGGTCGCGATCGCCGAGATCGACACCCGCAAACTGACGCGCATCCTGCGCGAGAAGGGCGCGCAGGCGGGCTGTATCGTGACCGGCGAGAACATCGATCCCGCCGCCGCCGTGCGCCTCGCCAAGAAATTCCCGGGGCTCAAGGGCATGGACCTCGCCAAGGTCGTCTCGACCAAGCGCTCCTACCAGTGGAACGACGGCAGTCACTGGAACGCGGAGGCACAGCGCCCCGCGCGCGCCTCGCACCGCCTCAACGTCGTCGCCTACGACTTCGGCATCAAGCGCAACATCCTGCGCATGCTCGCCGATCACGGCTGCCGCGCGACCGTGGTGCCGGCGCAGACGCCGGCCGACAAGGTGCTGGCGCTGAATCCGGACGGCATCTTCCTCTCGAACGGGCCCGGCGACCCAGAGCCCTGCGACTACGCGATCGAGGCGATCCGCGAGTTCGTGAAGACCGACGTGCCGGTGTTCGGCATCTGCCTCGGCCACCAGCTGCTCGGCCTGGCGGCGGGCGCGCGCACGCTCAAGATGAAGTTCGGGCACCACGGCGCGAACCACCCGGTGCAGGAGCTCGACAGCGGGCGGGTGCTGATCACGAGCCAGAACCACGGCTTCGCGGTCGACGAGACGACGCTGCCGACGCACGTGCGCGCCACGCACCGGTCGCTGTTCGACGGCTCCCTGCAGGGCATCGAGTTCACCGATCGCGCGGTGTTCGGCTTCCAGGGACATCCCGAGGCGAGCCCGGGACCGCGCGACGTCAACGACCTCTTCGATCGCTTCGTGCTCTTGATGGTGCGACGCTTGCAGTCGCGCCTCAAGGTGCGCGAGCCCAAGAGCGAGAGCCCGCAGCCCGGCCTCGCCGGCAGCTGAGCGATCGCGACGACCCCATGCCCAAACGTACCGACCTGAAAAGCATCCTGATCATCGGCGCCGGCCCCATCGTGATCGGGCAGGCCTGCGAATTCGACTATTCGGGCGCGCAGGCCTGCAAGGCGCTGCGCGAGGAGGGCTATCGCGTCATCCTCGTCAACTCGAACCCGGCGACGATCATGACCGACCCCGAAATGGCCGACTCGGTCTACATCGAGCCCGTCCACTGGCGCACCGTCGCGAGGATCATCGAGAAGGAGCGCCCGGATGCGCTCCTGCCGACCATGGGCGGCCAGACGGCGCTCAACTGCGCGCTCGATCTCTGGCACAACGGGGTGCTGGAAAAGTACCGGGTCGAACTGATCGGCGCGACGCCCCAGGCGATCGACAAGGCCGAAGACCGCCTGAAGTTCAAGGAGGCCATGACGAAGATCGGCCTCGGATCGGCGCGCTCGGGTATCGCGCACACGGTCGACGAAGCTTGGACCGTCC
>JANXZZ010000183.1 GCA_025355245.1 Pseudomonadota bacterium
CGGAAACGCACCACCAGACGGTTCTCGAAGGGCTCGATGTGGATGTCGGAGGCGTTTTCGCGCACCGCCTGGGTCAGCACCGCGTTGATCAGCTTGATGATCGGCGCATCGTCCTCGCTCTCGAGGAGGTCGGAGGGCTCGGGCAGTTCCTCGGCGATGTGCGCGAGGTCGGTGTCGTCCTCGAGTCCCTCGGCCGCGGCCGCCGCGGCGTTGTTGCCGCCCTCGTAGGAGCGCTGCAGGAGCTCCTCGAAGCGCTCGTCCGTGACGCGCTCGAGCGCGAGGCGGGCGCCCAGGAAGCGACGCGCCTCGGCGATGGCCTCGGGGTCGGCGCTGGCGCGCACGATCACGTCCGCGCGCCCCGACTCGATGCCGCGGCACAGCACGCCGTGCCGGCGCGCAAAGGCGTAGCCGAGCCGGCGCTCGGGACCGGGGGGGCGCGCGCTGCCGATCGAACTCACGCGCCGCCGTCACTGTTGGGCGGCGCGGTCTTCGCCGGCTCGGTGCCGGGCGCGGGCGCCGTGGGCGGTGGCAGCGTGCGCGGCAACGGCGCCGTCGGCGGCGGCACGGCGGCGCCCGGCAAGAGACCGGTGGTCGGATCCGCCGGCGCCTCCGCGGGCGGCGTGGGCAGCGTCGCCGGGGCCGTGCCGAGCCGGCCGCCCGACTTCGGCAGCACGCCCGTCGGCGCACCCGGCGCCAGCGTCTGCAAGTTCGGCAGCGTCGGCTGGCGCTCGCCCGGCAGCAGCTGCGCATCGCCCTTGCCGCGGCCGCGCTGGATCTCGCGCGCATAGTTGTACTTCGCGGCCGTCTCGCTCGCGATCTGCGCATCGTCGAACAGGATCTTGGCGCGGATGAAGATCAGCAGATTGGTCTTGGTCTTCTTCGTGTTGCGCACCCGGAACAGCTGGCCGAGCAACGGGATCTTCGACAGGAACGGCACGTTCTGCTCGCCCTCGAGCAGGTTGTCCTCGATGAGGCCGCCGAGCACGATGACCTGGCCGTCGCCGGCCAGCACGCGCGTCGACACCTGGCGCTTGTTGGTGATGAGGTCGACAGCACCGCTCGTGCCCTGCGCGATGCTCGAGACCTCCTGGTCGATCTTGAGGAGGATGGTCGAGTCATCGGTGATCTGCGGCGTGATCTTGAGAATCGTGCCCACGTCCTGGCGCGTGATCGTCTGGAAGGGGTTCACGACGCCGGTGGTGCCGGTGTTGGTCGAGGCCGAGGTGTTGGCGTAGGAGCCCGTCAGGAACGGGACTTCGGAGACGACCTTGATGGTCGCTTCCTGGTTGTCGAGGGTCGTGACGCTCGGCGTCGAGACGATGTTCGTGTTCGACACGCCGTTGACGGCGCGCAACACGGCGGCGAAGTCGGTGCCGGTCTTGGCGAGGCGGCCGAGCGCGAAGGTGGTGCCGAGCGGAACCGAGGCCGCGGTGATCGCGGCAGTGTTGACCGCGGCGCCGGCGATGTCGGCGATGCTGGTACCGCCGATCGCGGAGACGAAGCCACCGGCGCCCACGTTGTTGCCGTTGCCATCGAGCAGCCAGTTGACGCCGAGGTCGGCTTCCTTGCTGCCGGAGATCTCGACGATGATCGCCTCGACCAGCACCTGCGTGCGGCGGATGTCGAGGCGGTCGACGATGTCCATGAGCTGGCGCATCTGCTTCGGCGCCGCGGTCACGACCAGTGCATTCATGGACGGGTCCGCCCAGATGGTCGTGCTCTTGTCCAGCTGCGCCTGTGCGCCGCCCGCGGCCGCGGCGCCCGCACCCGCCGCTGCGTTGGTCGCCTGCACCTGGTCCTTGAGGCTCTTCGCGAGCTTTTCGGCATCCGAGTACTTGAGGTAGCGCACGACCGTGCCGCCGCCGCGCTCGAGCGGCGTGTCGAGGTGCGCGACCAGCGCGCGCAGCCTGAGGCGCTGGCCCTTCTCGCCGCTGATCAGCACGCTGTTGGTGCGCTCATCGGCGATCAGCTTCACCTGCGCGCCGCCGGCTTCCGCGCCCGCCGCCGACTGGTTGAGTGTATTGACGACGCGCACGATCTCGGCGGCCGAGGCGTGCTCGAGGCGGATCACCTCGATCTCGTCATCGCTGCCCTGGTCGATGCGCTCGATGATGCGCATGATCCGGCTCACGTTGTTGGCGCGATCCGAGATGATGAGCACGTTGCCGGCAGGATAGGCGGCGAGGTGGCCGTATTGGGGAATGAGCGGCCGCAGGATCGGCACGAGCTGGGTGGCGCTCACATTCTTGAGCGCAACCACCTGCGTGACGATCTCATCGGAGCCCGCGTTCACGTGGTCGGGCAGGTCGTCCGAGGGGACCTGGCGCGCGTTCGCGTCGGGAATGATCTTGAAGGCCGAGCCGGCAGGCACAACCACGAAGCCGTGCACGGACAGGATCGCGAGGAACGCCTCGTAGAACGCGGGCGGGCTCATCGGCGTCGCCGAGAGCATCGTGACCTGGGCCTTCACGCGCGGATCGACGATGAAGTTCTTGCCGGTCACCTGGCTCACGGCCTCGATGATCTGGCCGATGTCCGCGTCCTTGTAGTTGGGCGTGATCATCTGCTGCGGCGGCTGCGACGCCGCTGCCTGCGGCGAGCGCTGTGGCTGGCGCGGGTCGGCGCCGAGCGCGCTCGCGGACAGGAGGCCGAGCGCGGCGAGGAGCGCGCAGCGGCGGCGGAGGGCGGGGGCCATGGAAGTGTTCATGCGCATGCTCGGGGCGGACCGGCGGCCCGCCTCATTGGAGGAAAACGTTACTCGGGGGTGGGCGCCGCGGCCGGGGACTCTTGCGGGGGCGGCATCGCGGGGTCGCTCGGCTGCGAGAGGCCGGCGACGGTGGAGGCATCGACGCTGAGCTGCTGGGTCGCGCCGCCGCGTTCGACGGTGATCTGGGCCGAGCCCGCATTGCCGAGCGTGCGCAGGATCTCCATGCCGCGCTGCGCGTCCGTGAGCGGCACCCCGTTGATCTGCGTCACCAGGTCGTTCGCCTTGAGCCCGAGCTTCGCGAACTTCTGGCGGTCGCGACCCGCATAGACGCGAAAGCCCTTGAGCTGGCCGTTCGCGTACATCGGCATGGGACGCAATACCTCACCGATGACCTCCGGCCCCTGGGCGATCAGCTTTTGGACGCTGTCCGCGAGCGCGGGTTCCCCGGCGTTGCCGGGCGGCGACAGTGCGGGGCCGGGACGGCCGTTGGCGCTGAACTGGCGGGGCAGCGGTAGCATCTCGAGCGCGCCGTCGCGCTCCAGGACCACGCGGTCGGTGTAGACCTCGTGCAGCTTGACCCCGCCCGGCAGCATCGCGCCGACCGCGTAGAGCTTGCCGCCCTGCGCGGTCTCGCCAACGATGGCGAGCCCCTGCCTGGGGTCGCTGACGGCGAGGGTGCCGGCGAGGATCAGCGCGACCCGCGTGCGCGGCGCATCCCCGCCGCTTACGGGGCCCGCGTCCGCGGCGCCGAAGGGGTGCGCGCGCACGATGTCGTCGATGTCATTCGCCGCACCCGCGTTCGGGGCGCGCACCGGCGGCGGGGGGCGGCGGGTGGCGCCCGGCACGAGGTGCCAGACGAGGAGCGCGAGCTGGCCCGCAACGAGCGCCGCCGCGAGCACGGTGAGCGCCTGGGGGCCGACGCCGGCCGCGCCGCCGGCGCCCGGGGCCGCGACCAGCTGGCGAAACCGGGTGCCCCGGTCTCTCGGTGCGCTCACGGCGCGCGCCGCGCGCGGCAGCGCCCGACGCCCGCCGCGCGAGCGGTCGCCGCTACCCATCGCCCGCCTGTCCGCGCTCGACCCATGCGCCGATGATACGGGGAGCCCTGCAACAGCCACAAGCCGCGGGGGTGCGGGCCCTGAGTGAAATCCACGGGTTATGACTTGTCACGGGCGCCCGGCGACCCTATAAAGGCTGGGCGGCTTCCCGCCCCCCCGGGGCGCGGCGCACCGAGCCCCAAGACCCGAAGCATGGACCCCGATACGCCCCAGACGCCCGACATCCGGCACGAATCCGGTCACAGCCTCGTGGTCGAGGAGGCGAGTCCGCGGCTGAAAAAGCCGCCGCTCTTTCAAGTATTGCTGCTCAATGACGACTTCACTCCCATGGAGTTCGTCGTTGACGTGCTGGAGAGGGTGTTCGGGATGGACCGGATCAAGGCCACCCGCGTGATGCTCGAGGTGCACACCAAGGGCCGTGGGGTGTGCGGCGTGTTCACATTCGAGATAGCCGAGACCAAGGTGGCGCAGGTAACTGCGTACTCGCGCCAGCACCAGCACCCGCTTCTGTGCACGATGGAAGAAACCCGCTAACCCGAGGACGCATCGACGTGTTGTCCAGCGAACTAGAGTTCTGCCTCAACAACGCCTTCCAGGGCGCCCGCGAGGCACGCCACGAGTACATGACGGTCGAGCACCTGCTGCTTGCGATCCTGGACACTCCGCGTGTGCGCGAGATCCTGCGCGCCTGCGGCGCCGACCTCGTGAAGCTGCGCCGCGACCTCGAGGCCTTCGTCGCCGACACGACGCCGAAGCTGTCGGTTGAGGACGACCGCGAGGTGCAGCCCACGCTTGGCTTCCAGCGCGTGCTGCAGCGCGCGGTGTTCCACGTGCAGTCGAGCGGCAAGAAGGAAGTCACGGTCGGCAACGTGCTGGTCGCGATTTTCAGCGAGAAGCAGTCGCACGCCGCCTACCTGCTCGGCATGCAGGACGTGGCGCGGCTCGACGTCGTCAACTTCATCTCGCACGGCCTCTCCAAGATCAAGGACGACGGCGGCGACAAGGACGAGACACCCGGACCCGAAGCCAGCGAGCGCCCCGAGGGCGAGGCACAGGGGAGTGCGCTCGACAAGTACTGTACCAACCTCAACAAGCTCGCGAGCGACGGTCGCATCGATCCCCTGATCGGCCGCAAGCTCGAGGTCGAGCGCACGATCGAGATCCTGTGCCGGCGGCGCAAGAACAACCCGCTTTACGTCGGCGAAGCGGGCGTCGGCAAGACCGCGATCGCCGAGGGCCTCGCGCGCCTCATCGTCGAGGGCAAGGTTCCGGACGTGTTGACCGACTGCACCATCTACTCGCTCGACATGGGCTCCCTGATCGCGGGCACGAAGTACCGCGGGGATTTCGAGAAGCGCCTGAAGGGCGTGCTCACGGAGCTGCGCAAGATCCCGGGCGCGGTGCTGTTCATCGACGAGATCCACACCGTGATCGGCGCGGGCGCCGCCTCGGGCGGCGTCATGGACGCCTCGAACCTGATCAAGCCCGTGCTCGCGAACGGCGAGCTGCGCTGCATCGGCTCGACGACCTACAGCGAGTACCGCGGCATCTTCGAGAAGGACCATGCGCTGGCGCGGCGCTTCCAGAAGATCGACGTGGTGGAGCCCTCGATCGTCGAGACCATCGAGATCCTGAAGGGCCTCAAGAGTCGCTTCGAGGAGCACCACGGCATCCTCTACGACGACGCGGCCCTGACCGCCGCCGCCGAGCTCGCCGCGCGCTACATCAACGACCGCCACCTGCCCGACAAGGCCATCGACGTCGTCGACGAGGCGGGCGCGAACCTGCGCCTGCAGCCGGTCGGCACGCGCTCGCCGCGGGTGACCGTCGAGCACGTCGAATCGGTGGTCGCGCGCATCGCGCGGATTCCGCCCAAGCAGGTGTCGAGCTCGGACAAGGAAGTGCTCAAGAACCTCGAGCGCAACCTCAAGCTCGTCATCTACGGCCAGGACCCGGCCATCGAGGCGCTGTCGGCCGCGATCAAGATGGCGCGCTCGGGGCTCGGCGACCAGCGCAAGCCCGTGGGCTCGTTCCTG
>JANXZZ010000188.1 GCA_025355245.1 Pseudomonadota bacterium
AACTCCGACTACCTGTGGAGCTACGAGATCGGCGCGAAGAACACGATGCTGAACCGGACTCTTCAGATCAACTCGAGCGTGTTCGTGATCGACTGGAAGAAGATCCAGCAGAATGTGTACTTGCCGTCCTGCGGCGAGCAGTTCTCTGCGAACCTCGGCCAGGTCCGCAGCCAGGGTGGCGACATCGAGATCACCTACAAGCCCACGCAGCCCCTGACGCTCGGCCTGACGGTGGCCTACACCGACGCGAAATACACGCAGAACTCGTGCGCCGGCTCGCTGCTCCCGCAAGGTGGCAACTGCCACGATACCGTTAGCGGCGCCAACTTCTCGCCGGTGGTTAGCTCAGGGGACCGTACCGGAGGGGCGCCGTGGACCGTGCTCGCCTCGGCCGAGCTCGCCGTACCGATTCCGTCGCTGGCCGGCCGCACGGCGTATCTGCGCGCCGACTACCAGCAGACAACGGCGCAGTCGCACTTGGTGCCGGGGCTCGACAACCGCAATGCGTTGTTCGACGACTCCGTGCCCGGGCAGCCGGCGACCAAGGACTTGTCGCTGCGCGCAGGACTGCGGTTCAATGGCTTCGACGTGTCGATGTTCGCGACGAATTTGCTAAATGACCACCCGCTGCTGTTCTCCTCGCGCGACATCGCGGCGGACTGCTTCTCCGGCGCTTCTTGCGCGCCAAACGGACCATTGAGCACCGACAATCTCTACTTCGGTCGCAGCGTTCGCCCGCGCACGCTCGGCATCACGGCGACCTACCGCTACTGACCGACGGTGGGGAGGATGGCAGGCGCCATCCTCCCCTCGCCCGGTCGCGCATGTCACTTCCTACCGGCCTCGTCTCGAACGAGCGCTACTTCTGGCACGACCCGGGTAGCGGTGCGGGCTTCAGCGCAGCGAGCGAGTACACGCAGCCCGACCAGCACCCCGAGAGTCCCGACACCAAGCGCCGGCTGCTGTCGCTCCTCGAGGTCAGCGGCCTCGCAGATGCCCTCGTGCCGATCCGCCCGCGGCTCGCCAGGCTCGATGAGCTCACCTGCTTTCACACCGAACGCTACATCGAGGACGTCAGGCGCCTCTCGGCCGGGGCCGGCGGCACGATCGGTGACAGCGCGACGATCGGCCACGGTAGCTTCGAGATCGCGCAGCTCGCGGTCGGCGGTTGCCTCGAGGCGGTCGATGCGGTCCTAAGCGGCCGTGTCACGAACGCCTACGCGCTCGTGCGCCCGCCCGGCCACCACGCCGAGCCCGATCGCGGCCGTGGCTACTGCGTGTTCGGAAACGCGGTGCTCAGCGTCCACCACGCCAAGCGCGTGCATCGCCTGAACCGGGTCGCGGTCGTCGACTGGGACGTGCACCACGGCAACGGCACGGAACTCGCCTTTCTCGAGGATCCCTCGGTCCTCACGATATCCGTCCACCAGGACCGCAATTACCCCGTCGACTCGGGACAGCTCGAGGTCGTGGGCGCGGGCGCCGCGCTGCACACCAACCTCAACGTGCCGCTGCCCGCCGGCTGCGGTCACGGCGCCTACGTGGCGGCTTTCGAGCGCGCGGTGATTCCGGCGCTCGCCCGCTTCCGACCGGAGCTGATCGTGATCGCCTCGGGACTCGATGCGAACGCGATGGATCCGATCGGCCGGATGATCGCGACCAGCGAGACTTTCCGGATGCTCGCCCGCCAGGTGCTGTCGGTCGCCACGGAAGTCGCCTCGGGGCGCGTGGTCGCGACCCACGAGGGCGGCTACTCGAACGCCTACGTGCCGTTCTGCGGGCTCGCGGTGCTCGAGGAGATGAGCGGCATGCGCACCCCGGCAGCCGACCCCTACCTCGCCGAGCTGATGCAGATGGCCGGCCACGAGCTCCTGCCGCACCAGGCGGCGGTCATCGACGCCGCCGCCGCCCTCGCCGCACGCACGCCGATTCCCGCCTGACCGGCCCCGGGCGGACGTGCCCGCTCACAGCGGCGCGTGCAATTCGTCGCGCCGCTGCGCGCGCAGCACCAGCCCGTAAAGGAGCCCGACGGCCAGCCAGCCGAGGCCGACCTCGGCCGCGAGCTTGCTCATGCCGGTGAACACCGCGAGCACGACGATGATGCCGAGGATCGGCACCGCCCAGTGCGTGAACCAGGCGCGCGAGCGCTGCCCGATGCCGAATTTGGCGATGACCGAGACGTGCAGCAGCAGGAAGCCGCTCAAGGCCCCGAAGTTGACGATGGTCGCGAGTTCGTCGAGAAGATCGCGCATCACGAGTGCGACGCCGGTCGAAATAACCGCGGTCACCAGCATGCCGACGTAGGGCGTGCCGTACTTCGGGTGCACGCGCGCGAGCGCGTGCGGCAACTGGCGGTCGCGCCCCATCGCGTACAGCACGCGCGCGACGCCCACCTGCATCGGCAGCGCGTTCGAAAGCCCGACGATGATCGCGTAGGACCAGGCGA
The DNA here is from genome assembly GCA_025355245.1 of Pseudomonadota bacterium. Taxonomy (GTDB): domain Bacteria; phylum Pseudomonadota; class Gammaproteobacteria; order Steroidobacterales; family Steroidobacteraceae; genus CAIKZZ01. Next base: position 2,447 of record JANXZZ010000188.1, read on the forward strand.
TCGCGATCGACGCCCAGGCGCCGACCGCCGCCGCCGCGAGTTCGTAGGTCGCCGCCGCCGGGTCCTTGATCCGGATGCCGGGCAGGAGGTTGCCGAGCACGAAGGTCATGATCACGAAGAACGCCGCCGAGATGACCAGCACCGCGATGATTGCGCGCCCGACCACGCGCCGGTCGTTCCCTTCGACCTCCTCGCTCAGCGTCGAGATCGCATCGAAGCCGAGGAACGACATGATGCAGATCGAGGTCGCGCTGAACACCTTGCCGACCGAGAACGCGCCCGCCGTGTAGAGCGGCGCAAGCGTGAGGCCCCCGGTGCCGAAGCCGCGCTGGAGTGCGAGCCCGCAGAACGCGAGGAACACCAGCAAGAGCACCGTCTGCAGCCCGACCGCGATGAAGTTCGCGCGCGTCGTCACGGTGACGCCAAACCAGTTGACCAGCAGCGTGAACCCGCTCAGCAGCAGGATCCAGGTGGCGCGGCCGACGTGCGGCATCAGCTGCTCGAGGGCGACCGCGATCAGCACGTAGACGAACGCCGGAATCAGCAGGTAGTCGAGCAGGATCATCCAGCCGGCCATGAAGCCGGGAAAGCGGCCGAGCGCGTGCCGCGCGAAACCGTAGACCGAGCCCGCCGTCGGAATCGACTCGGTCATCAGCGCGTAGCTCTTGGCCGTGAAGTACATGCAGACGGCGCCGAGCACGTAGGCGAGCACGATCAGCCCGTTCGAGCTCTCCCAGACGAAGCCGAGCGTGCTCAACGGCGCGCAGGGCGCGATGTAGGCGAGACCGTAGACGATGAGGTCCCAATAGCCGAGCGAGCGCTTGAGGGCGACGGGCGCCCCGCCCGCCGTCGCCTCGAGGGTCGTCATTGCTTCAATCTCCGGGCCGCCAGGTCGATCGACGGAAAACGGGTGCGATAGAGCTCGAGCTGCGCCGCCGCCGCGTGGTGGTAGGCGATTTCGAACACCGTCGCATCGTGATACGGCGGCGCCACGATCTGCATGCTGGTCGGCACGCCGTTCGAGCCCAAGCCCGTCGGCACGGCGAGCGCGGGATAGCGGCTCAGCAGGTTGAAGGGCGGCGTGCCGACCCATCCCAGGTAGCTGTCGACCGCCACGCCCTCGATGGTGACGGTGCGCTCGCGTGTGAGGTCGAGATCGGCCGGAATCGCGGTCGTGAACAGCGTCGGGCACAGCAGCGCGCGAAAGCCCTGGCTCCACAGCTTTGCCTCGAGTTCCTCGTGCAGGCGCGTCGCGAGCATCGCCGCCTTCATGATCGAGTTGGGGCGGCCGCGGTGCTTCGCGATCAGCCAGCGCAGGTAGGGCGTCGCGCGCGGCAGCTCGGCGGGG
>JANXZZ010000262.1 GCA_025355245.1 Pseudomonadota bacterium
GCGCCCGGGCGTGGCTCAATCGCGTGTTCGCGTGCCGCATCCCGCGCCCCGGCCGTCTCGGCCTCGCGCCGATGTTGAATCCCGCCGGCCGGATCATCGGCGACCTGTCGATGGCCTGCCTCGCCGAGGACCGTTACCTGCTGGTGGGTTCCGGGTTTGCCGAGGAGTTCCACATGCGCTGGTTCGCCGATGCCGAACCGCCGCCAGACGTGCACGTGCGCTCCGCCGCCTCGATCCTGACCGGCGTCTCGATCGCGGGACCGAAGTCGCGCGAGCTCCTCGAGCGCCTCGTTCGGGTCGATGTATCCGCCGCGGCCTTCAAGCTCTTTCAGGTGATCGAGACGCCCGTTGGTTTTGCGCCGTCGATCCTCACGCGCGCGGGATTCACCGGCGAGCTCGGCTACGAGATCTGGACGACGCCCGACTACCTGGCAACGCTGTACGACGATCTGTGGGAGGCCGGGCGCGACCTCGGCCTCGTGCATTTCGGCGGACGCGCACTGTCCTCGCTGCGCCTCGAGAAGGGCTACGGCTCCTTCAACAAGGATTTCCGCCCCGACTACACGCCCGCCGAGACCGGGCTCGCGCGGTTCGTCGACTTCGAAAAGGGCGAGTTCACCGGCCGCGCGGCCGCGCTCGCCGAACGCGCCAAGGGCGCGAAGCGCCAGTTCGTGGTCCTCGACATCGCCGACGCCGATGCCGACGTCACCGGCTACGAATCGCTGATGAAGGACGGCGCGGCGGTCGGGTACGTGACCTCCGGTGCCTTCGGCCACTGCGTCGGCAAGAGTCTCGCGGCGGGTTACGTCCCGACCGCGCTCGCGCGCGAGGGCGAACGCTTCGAGGTCGACATCCTGGGTGACACGCGGGTCGCGACGGTACACCTCAAATCGCTCTACGATCCCGAGGGGCTCAAGCTGCGCAGCTAGGGACGGTTCGCAGCGACCCGATAGTTCTGATAAATCAATTTATTGCGATCGAATCCTGCACGTGGCGTCACGCACTGACGTGCTCGCCGCCCCGCGCCACCGCGCGACCGCGCGACCGAGCCGGAGCGCGCGTCGACCCGCCCGCAAAATAACCCTACTGTAAGGCCCGCCGTCATGCCCAACGACCGAGTGAAAGCCTTCTCCGCCTCGAAACGAGTCGTCCAGCTCGGGCTGCCCGCTCGTGTCGAGGGTGGCGCGCGGCAGTCGGATCGGGACCTGCTAGCCCAGGCGCCGGCCACGTTTATCGACACGACCCATTTCGACACGGTCCGCTTTCCGCCGCCCGCGTGGGCGCTCGATTCCTTCGTCGAAGCCGCGAAGGATGGCGCGCTTGCGTACACGGGCTACCGCGGCCATCCGGACGTACTCGAGATCGTCGCGAAATCGCTGCATGCCTTCACCGGCGTGCCGTTCGACCCGGCTGCGGAAATCATCCTGACACCCGGCACCCAGGCGGGCCTGTTTGGGGCGCTGTCCGCGCTGGTCAACGAAGGCGACAAGGTCCTGCTGGTCGATCCCGACTACCTGTTCAGCGAACGGATCCTGCGTTTCCTCGGCGCGGACGTCCTGAGCGTGCCGCTCATCATTGGGCCGCAGGTGGAGCCCGACCTCCGCGTGCTCGAGGACCTGCTGCAGCGGTTCAAGCCCGAGCTTCTCGTGTTTTCGCACCCGAACAACCCGACTGGCGCCGTCTACGCCCCTGCTGTCGTTGCCCGGATCGCCGAGCTCGCGATCCAGCACGACATCTGGGTGGTGGTCGATGAGCTCTATTCGCGGCTCGTTTACGACGGCAAGCCGTTCACGCACCTCGCGGCGCTGCCCGGAATGCGCGAGCGGACGACGACCCTGTTCGGCCCCAGCAAGACCGAATCCTTGAGCGGCTACCGGCTCGGCGTCGTCGCCGCGCCCGCGCCGGTCATCGCGGCGATGGAGGACGTGCAGTCGATCACGGCGCTGCGCGCCCCGGCCTACGCGCAGCACGTCCTCGGCCCCTGGCTTCGCGAGGACGGTCCGTGGCTGGCCGCGCGCCTGCGCGACTTCGACCAGCTTCGGCAACTGACCGTACGGGCATTCCGGTCGCTGCCGTGGTTGCAGCTCTTCCCGCAGGACGGTACCGCCTACGTCTGGCCGGACGTGAGCGCACTTGGGCAAGCCGATTCGGTGGTCGCGGCCGCATTCCTGCGCGAGGCGGGCGTGCTCGTCAGCCCCGGCTACCAGTTCGGTGCCAGCGGCCGCGGGCACTTCCGCATCTGCTACGCCCGCGATGAGCGGGAATGGGCGCCGGCACTCGAGCGGATGGTCGCGATTCTCGACCGGTTCGCGCGCGCCGGCGGACTTCCCGGGCGCACCGCATGAGCGATGTCCGGTCCGTCCTCGTGATGGCGGTTTCGTTCGTTGCCTTCGCCCGTGACTGACCGGCCGCGAACGCCGGCGACCTCGCGCTCTCGCGGGGTTGGTGAGGCCGTCACCGAAGTATCGGGCGAACCGCTCAGGCTCGCATTTCTGCTGGTGCCGCAGTTTCCGCTGATGCCTTTCGCGGCAGCGGTCGAGCCGCTGAGGGCCGCCAATCGCATCAGCGACCGGGCGGTGTACTCGTGGGAACTCACGTCGATGGATGGCAAGCCCGTCGTGGCCAGCAGCGGCAGCGCGCTCGCCGTGCAGTCGTCCCTGAAGGACCTGCCGCGGCCCGACATGCTCGTGGTGTGTGCGGGCCTCGAGCCGCTGCAACTCGCCGGCAACCGGGGCCTGCGCGCCGAGCTGCGCAGCCTCGCGCGCCAGGGCACGATGATCGGCGCAATCAGCGGCGGCTCGTTCATCCTGGCGGACGCGGGGCTCCTGGCCGGCCGGCGCTGCACGATCCACTGGGAGTACGCGGACCTTTTCCGCCTCCACTACCCGCGGCTCGAGCTCACCCAGGACATCTACGTCGTCGACGGCAACGTGTTCACCTGCTCCGGCGGCACCGCGGCGCTGGACCTCATGCTCCACTTCATCGGCGAGCACTGCGGCTTCAAGCTGGCGCTCGCCGTCGCGGATCAGTTCATCCACCCGCGCATCCGCCAGCACGGCGACCACCAGCGGATGGGCGCCCACGTCCGCTACCGGCTCTTCAACCCGAAGCTCGCCGAGGTTGTCCGCCTGATGGAGGCTGCCCTCGGCGAGTCCCTGAACCTGCAGGCGATCACCAAGCAGGTCGGATTGTCCGCCCGGCAGGTCGAGCGCCTGTTCCGCCACCACATCGGCATGCCGCCGCGCCAGTTCCACCTGCAGCTGCGCCTGCGGCGCAGCCGCACGCTGCTCCTCGAGACGCCGCAGGCGGTCCGGGACATCGCGCTCGAGTGCGGTTTCGTGTCGACGTCGCATTTCTGCAACGCCTACAAGCGGACCTTCGGGCGGACGCCGTCGGGCGAACGCCAGAAAGCCGGCCGCTGATCGCGTGGGGCTCCCGGCGGCCGCCCGCCGCCGCGATGTCGCCCGGACTCAGCTTGATGTCGGTCACACGCAACGCTGAGGCAACCCGTGGGAGCAGCATCTACCGATGCTCGACTCTGCACGGCGAAGGGAGGGAGGTCGCGGTCGGCGCTCGACCAGCGCTGGACTCCCGCAGTTGCCGTGGACGGCGGTCACCAATCCCTATGCGCCGCTGGAGGTCCTCTCGGCCGAGCAGCTCGAGTCGATCCACCGGACCTCGCTGCGCATCCTCGAGGAACTCGGTATCGAGCTCATGTCGAGTGCCGCCTGCGCGCGCCTGAAGGCGGTCGGCGCCGAGGTGGACGACTCGACCGGGACCGTGCGCATGGGCCCGGCCGTGATCGAGAAAGCGCTGTCGACCGCACCCGCCTCGTTCACGCTCACGCCCCGCAACCCCGCCCGGCAGGTGACCCTCGGCGGATCGCACATCAATTTCGGTCTGGTCGCGGGGCCTCCCAACGTTCACGACTGCGAGCGCGGCCGAAGGCCCGGGAACTACCGGGACTACTGCGACTTCATCCGGCTCGCGCACTATTTCAACTGCATCCACCTGATCGGCAACCAGGTCTGCGCGCCGGTCGAGCTGCCGGCGAATTCGCGGCACCTCGATACCTACCGCGCGAACCTCGTGTACTCGGACCGCGCGTTTCACTGCACCGCCATCGGTGCGGGGCGGGCGGTCGATGGCATCCGCATGATGGCGATGGCCCGCGGGATCTCGCTCGAGGAGATCGCAGAGAGCCCCGGCGTCATCACGATTATCTCGGTCAACAGTCCCCGGCGCTTCGACCAGGCGATGGCCGAGGGGCTGATGGCCATGGCCGAGCACGGCCAGCCCGTCGTGATCACGCCCTTCACGCTGATGGGCGCGATGGCGCCCGTGTCACTCGCCGCTGCGCTCGCGCAGCAGAATGCCGAGGCGCTGTTCGGCGTCGTGCTCGCGCAGGCGGTGCGACCCGGGACGCCGGTCATGTACGGCGCCTTCACGTCGAACGTCGACATGCGCTCGGGCGCGCCCGCCTTCGGAACCCCCGAAAACGCCAAGGCGAACGTCGCGAGCGGGCAACTCGCGCGCCGCTACCGCCTGCCCTACCGGACCTCGAATGCGAGCGCGTCGAACGTCGCCGACGCCCAGGGCGCCTACGAGACCCAGATGTCGCTGTGGGGCGCGGTGCTCGGGCACGGCAACCTGATCTATCACGCGGCCGGCTGGCAGGAAGGCGGCCTCACGGCCTCGTTCGAAAAGTTCGTGCTCGACGTCGAAATGCTGCAGGCGATGATGGAGTTCCTGAAGCCCATCGTCGTCGATGAAGCCGAGCTCGGCTTCGAGGCGATCAAGGGCGTGCGGACGGGCGGCCATTTCTTTGGCGAAGCACACACGCTCGAGCGCTACGAGCACGCGTTCTACCAGCCGCTCGTGTCGGACTGGCAGAACTACGAAAACTGGCAGATCAAGGGCGGCAAGGACGCGACGCAGCGTGCGACCGACGTCTGGAAGCGCGCCCTGAAGGAATACGAGGAACCGCGAATGGACGCCGCGATCCGCGAGGCCCTCGACGCCTATGTCGACGCGCGGCGCCTCGAGATCGGCGGCGGCGAGCCGTGAGCCGCGCCGTGAACGGAGTCAGTAACCGCGCGCGGAGCGCACCCGGTTTTCGAGCGGTCGGTCCGTCATCCAGCGTTCGAGGTTGTCCGCGAACATCGTGGCCGCTTCACCCACCCAGCCTTCGTATTCGCTCGAGGAGTGGGGAGTGATCAGCAGGTTCGGCGCGTCCCAGAGGGGACTCGAGCTCGGTAAGGGCTCGGTTCTGACGACATCGAGCATGGCGCCCGCAAGCTGGCCGCTGACGAGCGCCTCGATCAGCGATTCTTCATCGACGATCGCGCCGCGCGCGATGTTGATGAAATACGACCCCGGTTTCATCGCCTGGAACGCGGCGCGGTCGAAGAGATCCCGGGTTGCCCCCGTGAGCGGCGCGCACACCACCGTGACATCCACGAGGCCGAGCATCTCGTGCAGCTGATTCGTTGCGTAGACCGCTTCGACGTCCTCCGCGGGCTCCGGCCGCGTCCGGCAGACGACAACGCGCAGCCCGACGGCGCGCGCCATGCGTGCAATCTCCCGTCCACTGCGGCCGAATCCGACGATTCCGAGGGTGGCATTGCGCGCCGAGCGGTTCACGCGGTACCGCCACCTGCGCGCGGCCTGGCCGGCGAAGCTCGCGGGGAACCCCTGGAACAGGCCGAGGATCGCCGCGAGCGCGTAGTGGCCCATCTCCGTCGCCGCGACGCCGGAGGCATTCGTGACAATGAGCTTCTGCTCGTCCCAGGGAACCACCCCGTCGATGCCGGCGAAGGCGACGCTCAGCCATCGGAGGCCCTCGCTCGCAAGGATGTCGGCGCGCGGAAAGGGCTTGGGCTCGAACTTGAATCCGAAGATGACATCGGGTTGCACCTGCGCAAGGCGCGCGGGCAGCTGGTCGTAATTCGTGCACGCGGAGAACGCCGCGCTCGGAAAGCGTGCGGCGAGGCGCGGCAGGAATTCCTCCGGATGATCGAAGAAGATCAGGACGCGCGGCGCGGCGCGAGGACTGTTGTGGTTGCTGCCCATGGAGTCTTCCGCCCTGTGTTGCCGCGCTCGTGGCTCTGAGCCGCGACGTGCTGCTATCTTATCTTCACGATTCCGGAGCTGCCGAGTTTTGTCCCGATTGCGCCGACGATGATCGCACGATCGACGTGCTCGACCAAAGGCGCAGCGAGGCGATGGGTGGGGACGACGAATTGATCAACCGCGATGGCGCGCACCGGGGTAGCCACGGCCCGGTGCGCCCGTCGTCGATGTGGAAACTGCGCGGCTTCGGTACTTCCAAACTATAGGACGGGATACACAATGCATCCACGCTCGAAGTTGTCTCACGCAATCGCCGCGGTGCTGGGTGGTAGTACGCTGGGCTATGCGGCCTCCGCGAGCGCGGCGGACGCGAGCTCGGCCGGCGACCAGATCCAGGAAATCGTGGTGACCGCGCAGCGTCGCAGTGAGAACGTTCAGAACGTTCCGATCACGATCCAGGCGCTTACCGGCGAAACGCTCGCGCAGCTCAACGTCTCGACCTTCGACGACGTCATCAAGTACCTGCCGAACGTGACGGCGCCCACGGCGGGTCCCGGCCAGGCGCAGATCTTCATGCGCGGCCTCAGCGTCGGCAGCCAGGGCTCGCAGTCGGGCGGATCGATCAATGGGTTTCCTAATGTCGCCATCTACCTCGATGATCAGTCGGGGCAGCTGCCCGGCCGCAACCTTGATGTCTACGCAGCCGACCTCGAGCGCGTCGAGGTCCTCGAAGGTCCGCAGGGAACCTTGTTCGGTGCGGGCGCACAGGCGGGTGCGATCCGCTACATCACCAACAAGCCCAAAATGAACGTGACGGAGGGGAGCGTCAGCGCTGGCTACGGCGTGACGGCTGGCGGGGATCCCAACACCGACTTGGTCGCGGTGCTCAACCTGCCGCTGATCGCCGATACGTTCGCGGTCCGCGGGGTCATCTACAACGACCGGCGCGGTGGCTACATCAACAACGTGCCGGCCACGTTCACCCGCAAATCGAGCGATCTCGGGATCGGCTATGCCGGCTACCCGACAGGCTGTGGTGGCGGCGGACCTGCCTGTCAGGTGCCGCCGGGTGCCGCGGCCATTAACAACTTCGCGATCGCAGCGCGCGCGATCAACCCGGTTACCTACCAGGGCATGCGCGTGTCGGCGCTGTGGGACATAAACTCTGATTGGAATGCCCTGCTCACGCAGAGCTACCAGAGCATCGACGCGGAAGGCGTCTTCTACCAGATGCCAAACGGCTCCGACGGCGAGCCGCTGCCGCAGCAATCGGTAACGCTCTTCAACCCCTCCTTCAACAAGGACAGGTTCGAGAACACCGCGCTCACGATCAACGGGAAAATAGGCGACCTGAAGGCGGTCTACACCGGCGCCTATCTCATTCGCAATGTCAGCCAGGTACAGGACTACACCAACTACTCGCGCGGCGTCTACGCGGACTACTACCAGTGCCACCACGCCGAGCCCGCGAATGGATTGAGCTCCACTTGCTACTCGCCGAGCTCCACCTGGAATGAAACGGAACGCAACACGCATCTCAGCCACGAGATCCGGCTCAGCACGCCGGACGAATGGCGCTTCCGCGGCATCGTGGGCGCGTTCTGGGAGCAGCTCAAGATTGAAGACCAGCTCAACTGGCTCTACAAGACGCTGCCGGCGTGTACGACGACGGTCACGGTCGGCTGCATGACGGACGTGGCGCCGTCGCCGGGATCGACGGTCACGAACCCGGCAACGCGCAACGACAACATTGCGTTCTTCAATGACGTGCATCGCGGCTACAAGCAGACCGCGCTCTTCACCTCGCTCGACTTCGACATCATTCCGAAGGTCCTGACGGTCACGGCGGGAACGCGCTACTACAACTTCGACAACACCGAGGTCGGAGCGGTCACCGGCAGCTTCGGCTGCTACGAGGCCGGGCCGGCTCCCTGCCGCGCCTCCGCGACCAGCATCGACAGCGAAAACCTGCACACGACGTACAAGGGCTTCAAGAGCCGCGCGAACCTTACGTGGCACGTGACCCCGGATGCACTCGTCTACTACACGTGGTCACAGGGCTTCCGTCCGGGCGCGTTCAACCGCTCGTCCGGCTGCTACATCCCGGACGCGAACGGCATCAAGTTGTACTGCTCGCCCTTGTCGATCACCTCCGACAACCTCACCAACAACGAGATCGGCTGGAAGACGGAGTTCCTCGATCATCGGCTGCAGTTCAACGGCGCCGTGTACCAGGAGGACTGGAAGAACGTGCAGGTCAATTTCTTCGACCCCGGCGTCCTCGGAAACGTTGGCTTCGGGACGAACGGGCCGAGCTACCAGGTCAAGGGCCTCGAGACGTCCGTCGTGGCGGTGCTCGCCCGCGGCCTGACGGCACAGGGCGCCGCGTCGTGGAACACCAGCAAGCAGACGAACTCGCCCTACCTGATCGCCAACAATCCGGCGCTGCTGCCGAACGCCGGGAGC
>JANXZZ010000314.1 GCA_025355245.1 Pseudomonadota bacterium
CCCGCCGGGTGGCCGCAGGTGTCGTTGACGACCTTGAACTGGTCGAGGTCGACGTAGACCAGGGTGTGCTCCATCGGCGTCTCGGCGCGCGTCTCGGCGAGCGCGGCGTGCAGCCGGTGCTCGAACTCGCGGCGGTTGATGAGGCCGGTGAGCGCATCGTGGGTCGCCTGGTAGGAGAGCGCGCGCCGCAGGCGCCGCTCGCGACTGACGTCGCGAAACACGACCACCGTGCCCAGCAGCTGTCCGCCGCGATCGCGGATCGGTGCCGCCGAGTTCTGGATGGCGACCTCGCGCCCCGCGCGGTCGATCAGCGCGCCCTGGTCGCTGCCGACGATGACCCGTCCCTCGCGCAGGCAGCGCGCCACCAGGCTCTCGCTCGGCTCACGGCTGACTTCGTTGACGATGCGCAGTACCTCGTCGAGCGTCTTGCCGCGCGCCTCGTCGAGGCGCCAGCAGGTCAGCTGCTCGGCGACCGGATTCAGGTAGTCGATGACGCCGACCGCATCCGTCGTGATGACCGCATCGCCAATCGACTGCAGCGTGACTTGCGCGCGCTCCTTCTCCGCGTGCACCGCAAGCTCCGCGCGGCGCCGCTCGGTCATGTCCGAGAGCGTGCCCTCGGTGCCGGTGACGTTGCCGGCGACGTCGCGCACCAGGCGCGCGTTTTCGACCACCGTGATAATCCGGCCGTCGGGGCGCCTGAGCTCGTATTCGGCGTTGCGCACCTCGCCATCGCGCAGCAGGCGTTCGCGGATGCCGGCGTGCAGCGGTGGGTCGACGAAGAGGTGCTCGATGGACTTGAGCAGCATGAGTTCGGCGGCGCTGTCGAAGCCGAGCATGCGCACCAGGGCCGGATTCGCAGCGCGCAGCGCGCCATCCGGCGCGCGCTGGTAGACGCCCTCGACCACGTGTTCGAAGAGCCCGCGGAAGCGCCCTTCGCTGGCGCGCAGCGCGTCCTCCGCACGGCGCCGCTCGATCGCGATGCCGGCGAGCTGGGTCATGCGCGCGGTCAGTTCCGCATCACGCCCGGCCGGCGTGCACGGCGAATTGAGGTAGACGGCGAGCGTGCCTATGATGCTGCCATCGGAGGCGTGGATCGGGTTCGACCAGCAGGCCCTGAGGCCCGAGCGCAGGGCGGCGTCGCGCCGGTATTCCCAGAACGGGTCGGTCGCGATGTCGGCGACGATGACCGGACGCGCGAGGTAGACCGCGGCCGCGCACGATCCGAAGCGCAGGCCCACCGGCACCTCGTTCATCGCCGCGCAGTACTCGCGCGGCAGCTTCGGCGCGACCACGTGCCGCAGTATGCCGTCGGAGCCGAGCAGCCGCACCGCGCAGCGATCGCCGGCGTGCATCTTCTCGACGACGTCCGAGATCGCCTCGAGTGCGGACTCGAGCGAGGCGTTCGAGGCGAGGCGCTCGAGCACGCGCCGCTCGCCCGTGGCGTAGACCTCCGCCCGCTTGCGCTCGGTGATGTCGGTGATCGAGCCGCGCACCAGGCGGCGCCCCGCGCTTGGCAGGCCCACCAGGCGCACCTCGCAGGGCAGCTCCTTGCCGTTGGCGTCGATGTGCACCCACTCGAACACCGGCGTGTCACCGGCGAGCGCGCGGTCGATGTAGCCGCGCACGATGCCGAAGGACGGCGAGCCGTCCGGCTGGTGCGAGGGACTGATCTGCTCCGCGCCGGCCGACAGTAGCGCGCGACGCGCCATCTTGAAGAACTTGAGCGCGTGGTCGTTGCAGTCGACGAAGCAGCCGCGGTCGACGTCGAGGACCACGATCGCCTCGGGGGCGTTTTCGACCAGCAGCCGGTAGCGCGCCTCGCTCTCGCGGGTCGCGGACTCGGCGAGCTTGCGCTCGGTGGCATCGCGCATGCAGACGATGTAGACGACCTTGCGCTGCACGCGCGCCTTGCTGACGGCGAGCTCCGCGGCGAAGGTTTCGCCGGTCTTGCCGCGGCCGAGTGCCTCGTGCGCGGCGAGGTCGACGTGCGTGTCATCACTGCGCAGCGCCAGCTGCTCAAGCCGGTCCGCGAGCTTGCCGCCGTCGGGCACGAGGTCGGGCAGCAGGAAGCTCAGCGGCCTGCCGAGCACCTCGACCTGCGCGAAGCCGAACACGCGCTCACCGGTCGGGTTGAAGGACTCGATGTAGCCCGAGTCGTCCACCGTCAGGATGATGTCCTTGACGTGGTCGAGGATCGCCTGCAGCTGGCTCGCGGTCTGCTCGCGCAGCTCCCGCGTCAACTCCTGCGCTTCGTCCGACATCAGCTGCATCGAGCGCACGATGCCGCGGCGCTCCTGGTCGACCCGGTCGTAGTAGGTCGACGAGATCCGCATCAGGATGTCGAGGTTTAGCTCGCCATCGACGGTCGACTCGCGCAACTGGCGGGCGAGCGTGCGGTTGAGACCCGGAAACCGGCCGGAGTAGCCGCTCGGCAAGGTCTGGGTATGCGAGACCGCCGTGTCGCCCGCGAGATCGCTCGCAGGGGCCTGCGGACCCCCACTCGCGCGGGGCAACGGAACGACGCGTGACGAGCTTCCTTGGGAAGACATAAGGCCCGGCGACCCTGCCAGCCGATGCGACAGAAGATTCGGGAATAGTAGGGGTTACCCGTAGGTCCGGGTGTGAACCCGGTCCCGGTTCGCGGCGGACAACGGGCGCCGGGCGGCGCCCGGCCGTTACGGCGATGAGACGCCCGTCGCGTTCTGGCCTGGCGCGGTAAAAACGACCCGCGGCGCCGGCGGGCCGTAGTTGAATCCAAGGTAGGCGCGGTTGACCGAGTACCCCAGGCCACCGGCTTCGGTCGAGCGCAACTCGCGCGAAAAGCTGAGAGTGAGCGACAAAAGCGCCCCGGCGCGCCAGTCGAATCCGGCGCTGCCGCTGGTGGTACGGTCGGCCGGCAGAACCGCGAGCGGCATGCGGCGCTCGTAGTTTCCATAGACGTGAAAATCGACGTTCTCGCGCAAGCGCCGCGTGAACGCGGTACCCGCACCGACCGAATTGCGGTCGAGACCGTTGGCACCGAATTGGTAGCGTTGGCGCGCGATATCAGCGGCGACGTCGAAGCTCGTGCGCGACCGGATGAAGTCGAACGCCAGCCGCGCATTGACAGCGCGAAACGGCGCCTGCGACAGGTTGATGTCGGCGACCGTGCCGCCCTGGGTCCCGACGCCGGGCGGCGCCGGTCCGTTGACCAGCTGGCCGTTCACGACGCGCTCGCCGCCGAATGCGGACTGCAGCGCCGTGCCACTGTTCTGAAACTGCGAGCCGCCGGACAAGTTCACGTTCCACGACGGCGTCAACCGGTGAAACAACGTCAAGCGCACGAGCGGCGCGGTGACGTTGGCGCCGGCGTCGCGCAGCTGCGAAGCGCCGAGATCGAGCGCAATTCCGCCCCGCTGGCTGCGCGCATCGTAGCGCGCAAAGAGGTCGGCCTGGTCGTAGGTCGGATCGCCGAGTTCCTCGTACTTTATCTGCGACACCGTGGCGTTGAGCGACACCGCGCTCGTCGCCGACAGAGCGCTGCGCACGCCCAGATTGCCGCTCAGCGTATGACTGTCGACCTGGGCGAAGGGAGTCGACCCAAAGCTTGCCTTGGCATAGCGCGCACCGAGCAAGACATCGAGGTCGCTCGCGACCCGCAAAAACGCATCCGGGCCGGTCGTCACGTAGTTGGCGTTTATGCGATTAAGCGGCGTCGTCGGCTGCAGC
>JANXZZ010000328.1 GCA_025355245.1 Pseudomonadota bacterium
AACATGATCCTCGATGATGGTGGCGACGCCACGCTGCTGCTGCACCTGGGCACACGTGCGGAAAAGGATGCTTCACTGATTTCCAAGCCGACCAGTGAGGAAGAGACCTGCCTCTTCGCCTCGATCAAGAAAAAGCTGGCCGCCGAGCCAGGCTGGTACTCCAAGCGCCTCGCTGCGGTGAAAGGCGTGACCGAGGAGACCACCACCGGCGTGCACCGCCTGTACCAGATGCACGAGCGCGGCGACCTGAAATTCCCGGCCATCAACGTCAACGATTCGGTCACCAAGTCCAAGTTCGACAATCTGTACGGCTGCCGCGAATCACTGGTGGACGGCATCAAACGCGCCACCGACGTGATGATCGCCGGCAAGGTGGCCCTGATCTGCGGCTACGGCGACGTGGGCAAGGGTTCGGCCCAAGCCATGCGTGCCCTGTCAGCTCAGGTCTGGGTGACGGAAGTCGATCCGATCTGCGCCCTGCAGGCCGCCATGGAAGGCTACCGCGTGGTGACCATGGAGTATGCCGCCGACAAAGCCGACATCTTCGTGACCTGCACCGGCAACTATCACGTCATCACCCACGACCACATGGCTGCCATGAAGGACCAGGCCATCGTCTGCAACATCGGCCACTTCGACAACGAGATCGAGGTCGCCGCATTAGAGAAATACCAGTGGGAGGAGATCAAACCCCAGGTGGATCACGTCATCTTTCCGGGCGGCAAGCGCATCATCCTGCTGGCGAAGGGCCGCCTGGTAAACCTGGGCTGCGGCACCGGGCATCCCAGCTATGTCATGTCCTCATCCTTCGCCAACCAGACCATTGCCCAGATCGAGCTGTTCTGCAATCCGGAGAACTACCCGGTCGGCGTCTACGTGCTCCCCAAGCACCTGGATGAGAAGGTCGCCCGTCTGCAGCTGAAGAAGCTCAATGCCCAGCTGTCCGAGCTGACCGCCGAACAGGCCGCCTACATCGGCGTCCCCAAGGCGGGCCCCTACAAGGCGGAGCACTACCGCTACTGATCCCACGCTCCGGATTAGGTGAAACCGCGGGGTCGATGGGCAACCATCGACCCCGTCTCATTGGCGAGGGCCGCACGGAACCCCGGCGCGAGGCGGGTCTCCAAACCCTAACTGTGCATCGCATCAACCGACCCGACCACACGCCTTGAAGCGGGTCACCTTTGCGCGATTGACGCCTTGTTATGCTGCCCAAGCCGGGTTTTCCGTTCCGGCGGACATAGGTCACACATTGCCGTGAGCCAGGCTCAGCTTCGAATCGTCCAGTTCACCGACCTGCACCTTTACGGCGCGGTCGACGGACAGTTGCGCGGCGTCGCGACGCTCCCGTCGCTCGAGGCGACGCTGGCCGCGGCGCGGCGTGAGCTCCCGGCGCCCGACGCACTGCTGCTGACGGGCGACCTCGTGCAGGACGATGCTAGCGGCTATGCGCACGTGCGCGCGCTGTTCGGCGCGTCCCCGGTTCCTGTCTACTGCATCCCTGGCAACCACGACGAGCTCGGGGCGATGCGCGCCGCCCTCGCCGCGCGGCCGTTCCAGCTGGGCGGCACCGCGACGCACGGCCAGTGGCTGTTCGTGATGCTCGATTCCTACCTGCACGGCATGGCCGCGGGCCGGCTGCCCGAGTCGGAGCTCGAGCGCCTCGAGGCGGCCTTGGCGGCGCACCCCGATCACCATGCGCTCGTGTGCCTGCACCACCATCCGGTGCCGATGGCGAGCCGCTGGCTTGACACGGTGAGCCTCGAGAACCCGGCGGCGCTGTTCGACGTCCTCGATCGCCATGCCAACGTCCGCGTGCTCCTGTGGGGACACGTGCACCAGGCCTGGGAAGGAACGCGCAACGGCGTCAAGCTGCTGTGCACGCCCTCGACGTGCGCGCAGTTCAAGCCAGGTTCGGACAATTTTGCGATCGACCGGCGCCCGCCGGGCTATCGCTGGCTGCGCCTGTTCGGCGACGGCGGCATCGAAACCGGCGTCGAGTGGGTGGACGCGGCAGCGGCCGCCCCCGCGCAGAGCCTGGCCGGCTAGACCTCGACCATCTCGAAATCGTCCTTGCTGGCCCCGCAATCGGGGCAGCTCCAGTCCGCCGGCACGTCGCGCCAGCGCGTCCCGGGCGCGACCCCGCGGTCCGGATCACCCCTCGATTCCTCGTACACGTGACCGCAGATCACGCAGATCCACGTCTTCAGCTCATCGCTCATTCGGTCGCTCGTTTCTCGTTCGGTTTTCGGGAACGTGCCATCGGCGCACGACGGGCCGTAAACTGCACGCTGGAGGTACCCGTGCCCAGCTCACATGAACTCTATCAGGAAGCCTGTCGCTTCATCCCCGGTGGCGTGAATTCCCCTGTGCGTGCGTTCCGCGGCGTCGGCGGCGAGCCCGTGTTTCTGGCGCGGGCCGCCGGGCCGCACGTCTGGTCCGCCGAAGGCACGCGCTACATCGACTACGTCGGCTCCTGGGGACCGGCGATCCTGGGCCACGCGGACCCGACGGTCATCGCGGCGGTGCAGCGCTCGGCGGCCGACGGCCTTTCCTTCGGCGCGCCGACCGCCATCGAGACCGAGGTCGCGCGCCTCATCTGCGGGCTCGTGCCCTCGATCGAGCTCGTGCGCATGGTGAGCTCGGGGACCGAGGCGACGATGAGCGCGATCCGCCTCGCGCGCGGCTTCACGGGGCGGGACACGATCATCAAGTTCGAGGGCTGCTACCACGGGCACTCCGATTCTCTGCTGATGAAAGCCGGTTCCGGTGCGCTCACGCTCGGCGTGCCGACCTCGCCCGGCGTCCCCGCGGCGCTCGCGGCGCACACGCTCACGCTCGCCTACAACGACAACGCGCAGGTGCGCGAGGTGTTCAAGGCCATCGGACCCACGATCGCCTGCGTGATCGTCGAGCCCGTCGCGGGCAACATGAACTGCATCCCGCCGGCGCCGGGATTT
Organism: Pseudomonadota bacterium; assembly: GCA_025355245.1. Taxonomy (GTDB): domain Bacteria; phylum Pseudomonadota; class Gammaproteobacteria; order Steroidobacterales; family Steroidobacteraceae; genus CAIKZZ01. The sequence continues at coordinate 2,961 of JANXZZ010000328.1, forward strand.
CTCGAGACGCTGCGCGAGGAGTGCACACGCGCGGGCGCGGTGCTGCTGTTCGACGAGGTCATGACCGGATTTCGCGTGGCGCTCGGCGGCGCGCAGGCCCTTTACGGAATCGAGCCCGACCTCACCACGCTCGGCAAGATCGTCGGCGGCGGCATGCCGGTCGGCGCCTTCGGCGGCCGACGCGAGATCATGGAGCAGATCGCGCCGCTCGGCCCCGTCTACCAAGCCGGCACGCTGTCCGGGAATCCGGTCGCGATGGCGGCCGGCCTCGCGACGCTGCGCGCCATCGGGGCACCGGGGTTTCATGCACGCCTCGCCGCAGCGACCGACACGCTGATCGCCGGGCTCGAGGAGGCCGCCGGCAGTGCGGGCGTCGCGCTCGTCACCAACCACGTGTGCGGGATGTTCGGGCTGTTCTTCACCGATCGCCCGCGGGTCACGAGCTACGCGGAGGCGACCGCCTGCGACGTGCCGCGCTTCAGGAAATTCTTCCACGCCATGCTCGAGGCCGGCGTGTACCTCGCGCCGTCGGCCTTCGAGGCGGGCTTCATCTCCGCGGCACACGGCCCGGCAGAGATCGCTGCGACCGTCGCGGCCGCGCGGCACGCCTTCGCGGCCGCCCGCGGCTGAGGCGACGGGTCGACGATGGCCAACGCGCGCCCGCTGCTCATGCGCTGCGGCGCCTTTGGCGACATGGTGCTGCTGACACCGCTGATCCGGACGCTGTCGGCGCGCTTTGATTCGCCCGTCGACATCGTCTCCTCGGGCGGTTGGACGCGGCCGCTGCTCGCCGGGCAGCCGGGGGTGGGCGAGCTCTACCTCGTCAAGAGCCGGCGCCGGCCCTACCTCATCAGCCCCGACCAGTGGGAGCTCGTCCGGCGCCTGCGGCAGCGCGGCGCGGGGCCCACCTGGTTCCTCGACCCCGACGGTATCGGCCGCTCGCTGCTGCGCCGCGGCGGCATCGACGCCGACTGGATCGTCGAGGCGGACGATCTGCCGCGACTTCCCGGCGAGCACTACCTCGAGCGCTTCGCGCGGATCGCCGCGCAAATGCCGCGCGCGCTCGGCAGCGCGCCCCTGCCCGTCGGCGCGCCGTCGGGAACCGTGCTCGAGGTGTCGGCGGCGGCGCGCGCCGACCTCGAGGCGTGGCTCGCCACACGCGGCCTCGGCGGCCGCCCACTGCTGCTCGTGCAGGCGGGCAACAAGCGCACGATGCGGCGCGGTGCCCGGCGGCGCGCCAGCAACACGAAGTACTGGCCGGAGCAAAACTGGGCCGCGCTCGTCGCCGCCATGCGACAGCAGTACCCATCGCACGCGGTGCTGCTGCTCGGCGTGCCGAGCGAACAGGCGCTCAACGAGGACATCCGCGCACGCCTCATCGATCCGCTGGTCGAGAACGTCGCGCTCGAGCTGCCGATGGGCCGGCTGCTCGCGCTCCTCGAGCGCGCCCGCGGCCTTGTGAGCGTCGACACGGGTCCCGCGCACGCGGCCGCTGCGCTCGGCCTCCCGGAGGTCGTGCTGTTCGGCGCGGCGGATCCCGCCCTCTACCGGCCGCGCGGCGCGCCGGGCGCTCCGGTCGTCTGCCTCTGCCCCGATCCGCCCGGGTCCCTCGAGGGACTCCCTGCAAGCGCTGCGCTTGCGGCCTTTGCGACGCTGCCGCTGCGCCCCGCCAGCTGAGCGAGCGCGGGGGTTTTCGCGGTTGTCGGCCCGGTGCGGGTCGCGTACCGTGCGCCGATGCGGTCGTTCCTCTGGTTTCTCTCGATCATCATCGCCACCGTGCTGGTGGCGGCCGTGCTCGCCTATCCGCTGTACGTGCTGTTGCACCCGCACTTCCCGGGGTGGTGGTTCGACAAGATCGCGACCCGCCTGTGGCAGTTCCTGATGCTGGTCGCCCTCGTGCTCGTGGTGCGGCGATTGCGGCTCGGGAGCGCGCGCGACTACGGCTATGGAGCCCCGCGTCCACGGTGGCTGCGGCAATTCGGCTTCGGCCTCCTGGTCGGGCTCGCGACGCTGATTCCGGTCACGGTCTGCATGCTCGCGCTGGGCCTGCGCGTCGCGCGTCCGGACCTCGACGGGCACGTACTCCTGAGTGCACTGGTCGCGGGGCTCCTCTCCGGGCTCGTGGTTGCCTTCGTGGAGGAGACGTTCTTCCGCGGCCTCATGTTCGGCGCGGTGCTGCGCGACCTCAGGCGCCCGCTGCTCGCCATCGTGCTGGTCGCCGTCGTCTACGCCTCGGTGCATTTCCTCGCGAGTACGCGTATTCCGCCCGACGCCGTGACCTGGCAGAGCGGCTTGAGCCTGCTGCACGCCGCGATCGGCAACTTTCTTGCCCCCGCGGGCATCATCGATGCATGGCTCGCGCTGGTCGCCGTCGGCGTCCTGCTCGGCGCCTGCGCCTGGTGGACCGGCAACATCGCGGTTGGCGTCGGCCTGCACGCGAGCTGGGTGTTCGTGATGCGCGCGACGGTCGGCGCGACACGCGAGAACCCGGCCTCGCCGCTCGAGTGGCTGATCAGTCCCACGACCGGCTACACGGGTTGGCTCGTGTTTGCGTGGACGCTCTTGATCCTCGCGGTGGTCGCGCTCGCGCGCAACCGCTTCCGGCACTGGCACCGCACGATCTGATCCTCGCTCAGGCGTCGGTCTGCTCGCTGCCGAGCCGGATGAGCGGCGCCAGGTACTTGAGCCGCTCGAGCGGATCGTCGAGTTCCAGCAGCCCCTGCTTCACCGCGAGCTCGAGCGGCGCGAGCTCGGCGAGGCGATTGCCCACCCAGACCGCGTCGTCCCAGCGCGGCTTTACCCACGAATAGCCGTCCTCGAGGTCGGGGTACAGGCGCCGCAGCGCCTGCGGCAGGTGTGCGCAGGAATCGGGAACCGCGGTCGGCGGATCGGGCGGCAGGTCCTCGACCTCGGCGAGGTTGAGGCCGTCGTCGTGGCGCCACGCGCGCAGGATTCTCAAGCGCTCGCGGCCGATGCAGGTGAGCCCGAGGAGCCCGTCGTCGAGGCGGTTGAAGTCGACGATCGCCGCTTCCGTGCCGGTGGCCGCGGTCGTCATCGCCCCGCCTCCCGCCTCGCGGCCCTCGACCAGCAGCACGACCCCGAATCCCGTCGACTGGCGCATGCAGCGGCCGACCATGTCGAGGTAGCGCGGCTCGAAGATTCGCAGCGCCAGCGGACCCCCCGGGAAGAGCACCGAGGCGAGCGGAAACAGCGGCAGCGTGCGCATCGCTAGGCTCCGTCACCCAATGCCTTGAGGAGCTTGCCGTGCAGGCCCCCGAAGCCGCCGTTGCTCATGATGAGCACGTGATCGCCACTCTTTGCCTCCGTCGCGATCGCGGCCGCGAGCGCGTCGACCGAAGCGAGCACCCGGCCGCGCTCGGCGAGCGCCGTCGTCGCGCCGCGCACGTCCCAGCCGAGATCGGGCGGCTCGAACAGGTACACCCGATCGGCGTCCCCGAAGGAGCCGGCAAGCGTGTCGCGGTGGACGCCGAGGCGCATCGTCGCCGAGCGCGGCTCGAGCACGGCGAGGATGCGCGCGCTGCCCACCTTGTTGCGAAGCCCGTCGAGGGTCGCCGCGATCGCGGTGGGATGGTGCGCGAAGTCGTCGTAGACGGTCACGCCGCGCACGGTGCCGCTCACTTCCATGCGACGGCGGGCGTTCTTGAAGCTCGCGAGCGCCTCGAGCGCGAGCGCCGGCGCGACGCCCGCGTGGCGCGCCGCGAGGATCGCGGCCAGCGCGTTCTCGGCGTTATGGGCACCGATCAGCGGCCAGCGCGTCGCGCCCAGGCGCTCATCACCCCGGCGTACCTCGAACGCCGACCAGTCTGGCGCGAGCGGGTGCACGCCGAACTCGGCGCCCGCGCCGCGCGCGAAGCGGTCGATCGGCGTCCACACACCGAGCGCAAGCGCGCTCGCGAGCTCCGGGTCGGCGCCGTTGACGATGAGCCGGCCGTTCGCCGGGATCGTGCGCACCAGCTGGTGGAACATGCGGCGGATGCTGGCGAGATCCGGGTAGATGTCGGCGTGGTCGAACTCGAGGTTGTTGAGGATCGCGGTGCGCGAGCGGTAGTGCACGAACTTGGCGCGCTTGTCGAAGAATGCCGTGTCGTACTCGTCCGCCTCGACGACGAAGAACGGCGCAGCGCCGAGCCGCGCGGACTCGGAGAAGTTGCCGGGCACGCCACCGATCAGGAATCCGGGCGCAAGTCCCGCGTGCTCGAGGATCCAGGTCAGCATCCCCGAGGTCGTCGTCTTGCCGTGCGTGCCCGCGACCGCGAGCACCCAGCGATCGGCGAGCACGTGCTCGGCGAGCCAGGCGGGCCCCGAGGTATAGCGCAAACCCTGGTTCAGCATCGCCTCGACCGCCGGGTTGCCGCGCGTGAGCGCGTTACCGACGATGACGACATCGGGTGCGGGCGAGAGCTGCTTGGGATCCCAGCCCTCCGTCAGGCGGATGCCGAGCGACTCGAGCTGCGTGCTCATCGGCGGATAGACGTTCTGATCGGAGCCGGTGACCTCGTGGCCGGCCTCGCGCGCGAGCGCCGCGATGCCCCCCATGAACGTTCCGCAGATGCCGAGGATGTGGACGCGCATCAGACGCTCGCCGGAGCGAACAGAAGATGCGCGACGACCAGGCTCAGCACCGCGAAGCTGAGGGAAATCGCTATCCCATTCGCGAGCGGCACGTCGAGGGCGGAGCGCGTGATGTGCGCGAGCACGAGAATGCCCCAGGCCAGCAGCGGCAGACTGAGCAGGTCGAGGATCAACGCCCGATCGTCGCCGTGCGCGAGTCCCTTGCGCAGCAGCGCGAGCGCGATCCAGGGAATCGACAGCAGCAGGTCGGTTCCGAACAGCGCCGCCAGCGTTTGCGGCGCGCGATGGACGCGCCGGCGCAGCACCAGCAAGGCCCAGAACCCGAGCACCGTGATCGCGAGGTCGACGAGTGAGCGCAGCAGCGCGTTATCGGGTCCGATGATCAGTCGCGACGCGAGCAGGTCGATCGCGAATGACAAGGCGCCGAGGGCGCCGACCAGCGCCCACGACGACGGCAGCTCGCCCGGCCCGCGCCGGAGCAGCACGATGTCCCACAACACGCCAATCAACGTCTGCATCAGCTTCCCGACTTGGGATCGCACGCGCGCGACCCCCATAATACGACGTCGATTGTAACCTGCCGGCCCCAGTCCCCCGTGATCATCCCGCTCAAGCTCATCACCGCGAGTTCCGAACTCGCCTCCGCCGCGGCGCGCTTCGCCACCAGCGCGCGCCTCGCGCTCGACACCGAGTTCCTGCGCGAGCGCACCTACGTCGCGGAGCTCGCATTGGTGCAGCTCGGCGATGGAACCAGCGTCGAGCTGGTCGATCCGCTCGCCGACCTCGACCTTGGACCGCTAGCCGCGCTGCTCACCGACGCGGCGCTCCCGAAGGTGCTGCACGCGGGGCGCCAGGATGTCGAGGTGCTGCTGCCGCTGACGCGAACCCCGGTGGCGCCCCTCATCGACACGCAGATCGCGGCGGCGCTCCTCGGCCATGCCGCCCAGATCGGCTATGCCGATCTCGTCGAGCGCGAGCTCGGGCAGGTCCTTGAGAAGAGCCAGGCGCGCACCGACTGGACGCGCCGGCCGCTGTCGCAGGCGCAGCTCGAGTACGCCGCCGACGACGTGCGCTGGCTGTTGCCGCTCGCGGAGCGACTCGAGGAACGCCTCGCTGCGCGCGGCCGGCTCGAGTGGCTGCGCGAGGACTGCCGGGCGCTCGCCGATGCGGAGCTTTACCGGGTGCGCCCGGGCGATGCCTGGCAGCGGCTGAAGGGCATCGAGACGCTGCCGCCGCGCGAGCAGCAACGCCTCAGGGTGTTGGCGGCGTGGCGCGAGACCGAGGCGCTCAGGCGTAACCTGCCGCGCGGCTGGCTGCTCGCGGACGAGGCGCTGAGAGCGATCGCGCGCGCGGCGCCGCGCGACGTCGCGGCGCTGCAGGCGCTCGACGTGATGGCGACGAGTGCCGCCGGCAAGCTCGGCCCTGGCATCCTCGCCGAGATCGCGCGCGCCGCGACGCTCGACCTCGATGGCATCGTGCAGCGCACCGAGGGCCGGCCGAGCCAGGACGAGCGCGCGCTGACGCGCAGGCTCACCGAGCGCGTGCGCGCGATCGCGACCGCCCTGGAGCTCGCCCCGGAGGTGCTGGCGACGCAGCGCGACCTGAAGCGCATGGCGCACGGCGAGGCCCCGGCCGTGGTGCTCGGCGGCTGGCGGGTGGGGATTCTCGCCGAACCGCTCGCGGCGGAACTCGCGCGCGACTGAGCCGCGTGCGGTCGCGCTCAGGCCCTGAGTGCGGCCTCGAGGCGCGCAGTGACGACATCGATGTCGCCTTCCGCAGCCACGGTGCGCAGCAGCCCGCGCGTCCGGTAGTACTCGATGAGCGGACGCGTCTGCGCGCCGTACACCTCGAGTCGCTTGCCGATCGTCGCTTCGCTGTCGTCGGGCCGCTGGAACAGCTCGGGCGTCGTGCATTGCCCGGCGCAGGGCGGTGGCACCGACGGCGGTGCGGTGTAGACGTTGAAGACGCGCCCGCAGCTGCGGCAGGTGCGCCGCCCGGTGAGGCGCCGGAACAGCTGCTCGGTGTCGACGTCCATCAGCACCACCGCCTCGAGCGGCTGGCCGATGTCCGTGAGGAGCGCGCCGAGGCCGTCCGCCTGCACGATCGTGCGCGGAAAGCCATCGAGGATGAAGCCGCGCGCCGCATCGGGCGCGGCGAGGCGCTCGCGGATGATGCCGAGCATCGTCGCATCATCGACGAGCTTGCCGGCGTCCATCGTCGCCTTGGCGCGCAGCCCAAGCTCGGAGCCCGCCGCGACGGCGGCACGCAGCAGGTCACCGGTCGATACCTGCGGAACGCGGTATTTGTCGATGAGACGCTGGGCCTGGGTACCTTTCCCCGACCCGGGCGCGCCGAGCAGCACGATTCGCATGAGCTAGTTCTCGTTGCGGGCCGGTCCCCCAAGGTTCCCCTCGGCCGCAGTTGTGCCGATATGCTGCCCGCCCCGTCCCCGCAGCGTCAAATCCGCGACCACGGCGGCGCGCGTGGGGCATTCCGGCAGGCCCGCGAGCGGGTATCCTCTCGGCAGCGATCACCCTGCGGAGCCACGTTCATGCCGACGCCGAAATCCCCGCCGAAACGCAACGCCTTCTACGCCCAGTCGGGCGGCGTGACCGCGGTCATCAATGCCTCCGCCGCCGGCGTCATCGACGCCTGCCGCAAGCATCCCCGGCGCATCGGCAAGCTGTACGCGGGACGCCACGGCATCGTCGGTGCACTCACCGAGGACCTCATCGACACGAGCCGCGAGAGCGCGGCGGCGATCAAGGCGCTGCGGCACACGCCGGCCGGCGCCTTCGGCTCGGCGCGCTACAAGCTCAAGAGCATCGAGCAGGACCGCGCCAAGTACGAGCGCCTGATCGAGGTGTTTCGCGCGCACGACATCGGCTACTTCTTCTACAACGGTGGCAACGATTCGATGGATACCGCCCTCAAGGTGTCCAAGATCGGCGCCGAGCTCGGCTATCCGATCATCTGCGTGGGCGTGCCGAAGACGGTCGACAACGACCTGCCGGTCACCGACTGCTGCCCCGGCTTCGGCTCGGTCGCGAAGTACGTGGCGGTGTCGACGCGCGAGGCGGCGCTCGACGTCGCGTCCATGGCGCGCACCTCGACGAAGGTCTTCATCCTCGAGGTCATGGGACGTCACGCGGGCTGGATCGCGGCGGCGGGCGGGCTCGCCGCGAGGAAGCCGGGCGATGCGCCGCACATCATCCTGTTCCCGGAAGTGCCGTTCGAGCAGAAGCGCTTCCTTGATCGCGTCCGGGACTGCGTGACGACGCGCGGCTACTGCGTGATCGTGGTCTCCGAGGGCGTGCGCGGCCCGGGCGGGAAGTTCCTCGCCGAGGCCGGCACCACCGATGCCTTCGGCCACAGCCAGCTCGGCGGCGCGGCGCCCGAGATCGCGCGCATCGTCAAGGACGGGCTCGGCTACAAGTACCACTGGGCAGTCGCCGACTACCTGCAGCGCGCGGCGCGCCACGTCGCCTCCAAGACCGACGTCGCGCAGGCCTACGCCGTCGGCAAGGCAGCGGTCGAGTTCGCGCTCAAGGGCCAGAACGCGGTGCTGCCGGTCATCATCCGCACCTCGAACCGGCCCTACCGCTGGACGATCCGCTCGGCTCCCCTCGAGGCGGTCGCGAACGTCGAGAAGACCGTGCCGCCCGAGTTCGTGACCGCGGACGGCTTCGGGATCACCGCCGCCTGCCGGCGCTACCTCGCTCCGCTGATCGCCGGCGAGGACTATCCGCCCTACCGCGACGGGCTCCCGGATTACGTAGAACTCAAGAATGCCCCGGTCCGGCGCAAGCTCTCCGCGGACTTCAAGGTATAATGCGCGGCCCTTTTTGGGCTGCCCCGGAAAACGGAAGCATTTCAGTCACTTGGCTGATCCGCCAAGGGCTGGGAGCGGCCCTTCCGGTCAGGAAACCACGAACTTTTTTGCGACTTAGGACGGGGAGAAAACCATGACGAGCGACACCGCTCTTTGGCTCGCGATTGGCGCTGGCGTGGTAGCCATCGTGTACGGCCTCTTGATGGTGCGCTGGATCATCGCGCAGCCGGCCGGCAACGCACGCATGCAGGAGATCGCCGCGGCGATCCAGGCGGGCGCGGCGGCCTACCTCAATCGCCAGTACTCGACGATCGCGGTGGCGGGCGTGGTCCTCTTCGTCGTGCTCGGCTTCTTCCTCAACTGGGCGACCGCGGGGGGCTTCCTGGTCGGTGCGTTGCTGTCCGGCCTCGCCGGCTACATCGGCATGAACGTCTCGGTGCGCGCGAACGTGCGCACCGCGCAGGCGGCGAGCGTGGGCTTGAACCCCGCCCTCAAGGTCGCGTTTCGCGGCGGCGCGGTCACCGGCATGCTGGTCGTCGGCCTCGGCCTGCTCGGCGTCGCCTCCTACTACTACGTGATGCTGCATTTCACGAGCGACGCGGACGCGGCGCTGCATTCGCTGGTGGGCCTCGCCTTCGGCGGCTCGCTGATCTCGATCTTCGCGCGCCTCGGCGGCGGCATCTTCACCAAGGGCGCCGACGTCGGCGCCGATCTCGTCGGCAAGGTCGAGGCCGGCATCCCCGAGGACGACCCGCGCAACCCCGCGGTAATCGCCGACAACGTCGGCGACAACGTCGGCGACTGCGCCGGCATGGCGGCCGACCTCTTCGAGACCTACGCGGTCACCGTTGTCGCGACGATGCTGCTCGCCGGCCTCATCGTCAAGAACCTCGGCATGGACGCGATCCTCTATCCGCTGGTGCTCGGTGCGGCCTCGATCGTCGCCTCGATCGTCGGCATGTTCTTCGTCAGCGCCCGCGAGGGCGGCAAGATCATGAACGCGCTGTACCGCGGCGTGATCGTCTCGGGCGTGATCGCGGCCATCGCGTTCTACCCGATCACGACGCTGATGATGGGCAGCCAGGCGATGCCGCTCTACTACTGCGCGCTAATCGGCCTCGCGCTGACGGCCGCGATGATCGTGATCACCGAGTACTACACCGCGACCGAATACGCGCCGGTGCGATACGTGGCCGCCGCCTCGCAGACCGGGCACGGCACCAACGTGATCGCCGGCCTCGCGGTGTCGATGAGGTCGACCGCGCTGCCGGTGCTCGCCGTGTGCGCCGCAATCCTCGGCGCCTACACGCTCGGCGAGAGCGCGGCGCCGGGCGAGGGCCTCTACGGCATCGCGATCTCCGCGACCGCGATGCTGTCGATGACCGGCATGATCGTGGCGCTCGATGCCTACGGCCCGATCACCGACAACGGTGGCGGCATCGCCGAAATGGCCGGGCTCCCCAAGGAGGTCCGCAAGATCACCGACGCGCTCGATGCGGTCGGCAACACCACAAAGGCAGTCACCAAGGGCTACGCGATCGGCTCGGCGGGCCTCGCTGCGCTCGTGCTCTTTGCCGACTACACGCACAACCTGGAAGCCGCCGGCAAGCTGCAGTTGTTCTCGCTGTCGGACCCCTCGGTCATCGTCGGACTCTTCATCGGCGGCCTCGTGCCCTATTTGTTCGGCGCGATGGCAATGGAAGCGGTCGGCCGCGCGGCGGGCTCGGTCGTCGTCGAGGTGCGCCGCCAGTTCAAGGAGATTCCCGGCATCATGGCGGGCACCGCCAAGCCCGACTACGGCTTGGCGGTCGACATGCTGACGCGCGCCGCGATCAAGGAAATGATCGTGCCCTCACTGTTGCCGATCGTGGTGCCCGTCATCATCGGCTTCGGCATGAACTACATCATGGGTCCGGGCGCGGGCGTGCGTGCGCTCGGCGGGCTCCTGATCGGCACGATCGTGACCGGCCTCTTTGTCGCGATCTCGATGTGCACGGGCGGCGGCGCCTGGGACAACGCCAAGAAGTACATCGAGGAAGGCCACTTCGGCGGCAAGGGCTCGGAGACCCACAAGGCCGCGATCACCGGCGATACCGTGGGCGATCCCTACAAGGACACCGCGGGCCCGGCCATCAACCCGCTGATCAAGATCATCAACATCGTCGCGCTCCTCCTGGTCACGCGCCTCTAGGGCGCGCGCTGCCGCGAGCGAGGAACGAGGCGCCTGCGGGCGCCTTTTTCTTGTCCGGCGTCGCGTTGCACGGTCCCCGGGGTCGCCTCCGGAATCTTTTGCGCCCGGCCCGCTCGGTTATGATGATTGCCGCTTCGGCCGGACCCGGCCGCTTGGGAGCCGTCCGTGAATAAGGTCTACCCGTCGGCCAAGGCCGCGCTCGAGGGAATCGTTCCGGACGGATCGCTGCTCGCCGTCGGCGGCTTCGGGCTGTGCGGTATCCCGGAGCTGCTGATCGATGCGCTGCGCGACACTGGCGCCAAGAACCTCACGGTCATCTCCAACAACGCCGGCACCGATGGCTTTGGCCTCGGCAAGCTGCTGGTCACGCGCCAGATAAGCAAGATGATTTCCTCCTACGTCGGCGAGAACAAGGAGTTCGAGCGCCAGTACCTCGCGGGTGAACTCGAACTCGAGTTCACGCCGCAGGGTACGCTCGCCGAAAAGCTGCGCGCGGGCGGCGCCGGCATCCCGGCGTTCTTCACCCGCACCGGGGTCGGCACGCTGGTCGCCGAGGGCAAGGAGACGCGCGAGTTCGACGGCCGGACCTACGTCATGGAGCGCTCGCTGGTCCCGGACGTCTCGCTGGTCAAGGCCGAGGTCGCGGACACGAGCGGCAACCTGCGCTTCCGGCTGACCGCGCGCAATTTCAATCCCGCGGCGGCGACCGCGGGGCGCATCTGCGTGGTCGAGGTCGGCAGCGTCGTCAAGGTCGGCGAGCTCGCGCCCGATGACATCCACCTGCCCGGCATCTACGTGCACCGCATCGTGCACAACGCCAACACCAACAAGTACATCGAGAAGCGCACGGTCTCCGTGCCTCAGGGAGCCTGAGCATGCCGTGGACGCAGGAACAGATGGCCGCGCGCGCCGCGCAGGAGCTCAAGGACGGGTTCTACGTGAACCTCGGCATCGGCATCCCGACGCTGGTCGCGAACTACGTGCCGAAGGACGTCGAGGTCTGGCTGCAGAGCGAGAACGGCATGCTCGGCATCGGGCCGTTCCCGACCGACGACCAGGTGGACGCGGACGTGATCAACGCGGGCAAGCAGACCGTGACGACGATACCGGGCTCCTCGATCTTCGGCAGCGACCAGAGCTTCGCGATGATCCGCGGCGGCAAAATCAACCTCGCCATCCTGGGCGCGATGCAGGTCAGCGCCCAGGGTGACCTCGCCAACTGGATGATCCCGAAGAAGATGATCAAGGGCATGGGCGGGGCGATGGACCTGGTGGCCGGCGTTGAGCGCGTCGTCGTCGTCATGGAGCACGTCGCGCGCAAGAAGGATGGCACCACGGATCTCAAGATCCTGCCTGCGTGCACGCTGCCGCTCACGGGTGTCAAGGTGGTCGACCGCATCATCACCGATCTTGGCGTCATCGACGTGACGCCCGCGGGCCTCAGGCTCGTCGAGCTTGCACCCGACGTCACGCGCGCCGATCTCCTCGCCAAGACCGGCGCGCCGCTCCTGCCCTAGCCTGCCTGGCGCGCCCTGCTCAGGGGCCGGCGCTCGCCAGGCACTCGACCTCGACGCGCGCGCCGAACGCAAGCCCGGTCGCGCCGAAGGCGCTGCGTGCCGGAAACGGGCTCTTCAGGAAGCCGCGCCAGATCACGTTGAACTTGGGCCAGTCGGCCATGTCGGCGAGCATCACCGTGCACTTCAAGATGTCCGTCGGCGCGCGACCGTTGGCGGCAAGCACGAGGCGGATGTTCTCGAGTGTCTGGCGCGCCTCGGCCTCGAAGCCGCCCTCGACGAGCTTGAGCGTTCCGGGTGCGATGCCGATCTGGCCGGACAGATAGAGCGTGTCGCCGTGGCGCACGGCCTCCGAGAACGGCAGGTCGCCAGTGCTGACCGTGCCCGAGTTCAGGAACTCGACCTTGGGGCGTTCGGCGGCGAGGCCGGTGGCGGCGGCCGCCAGCCCGAGCACGGCGATCAGGGCGGCGATTGTGCGCCGCGAGGTAACTGCTTGCACGGAACGCTCCCCATGTGGACGGATGGCAGCAGTGTGCCAGATCGGCCGGGATCAGGCCGCGGGCTTGAGGGGCTCCGGGCGCGCGATGATGTAGCCCTGCATGTAGTCGATGCCCATCCGGCGCGCCGCCTCGAGCGAGGCTGCGTCCTCCACCTGCTCGCCGATGACCTTGAAGTCGAGTGTGCGCGCGAGCTTGATCATCGCCGAGACCATCGCCTGGTTGACGCTGTCGCGCGCGAGGTTGCGCATGTAGAGGCCGTCGATCTTGAGGAAGTCCATCGCCAGCGTCTTCAGGTTCGCGAAGGAACCGAGGCCGCTGCCGAAGTCATCGAGCGCGAAGGTGCAGCCCATGCCGTGCAGGACGCCGATGAAGCGGCGCGCGTGCTCGAGGTTCGCGACCACGGAGGCCTCGGTCACCTCGAAGCAGACCTGCGTCGGGCTCACCCCGGTGCGATCGAGGCACTCGACCACGAACTCGAGGAACTGCGCATCGCCGAGCGTCTGGCCGGAGATGTTGATGGCGATGCTGCGGCCGTCGGCGACCTTGATCGCGCCGCGCCCGAGCGCGGCGAGCGCCGCCTGCACGACCCAGCGATCGACGAGCGACATGAGCCGGTAGCGCTCGGCCGCCTTGAGGAACTCGCCGGGCGCGATCACCGCGCCGTCATCGCCCATGAGCCTGACGAGGATCTCGAGCGCCGGGCCCCGGTCGGACGCGGCCGGGGACGCCACTATCGGCTGCGTGTAGAGCACGAAGCGGTCGTCGCGCAACGCATGCTGCAGCCGCTGCAGCCAGTGGATCTCGCCGCGCTGGCGCGCGACCGCCTCGTCGCGCGAAGAATAGACGTGCACCTGGCCCTGGCCGCGGCTCTTGGCGACATAACACGCGGAGTCGGCGGCCGACATCACGTCCTCGATGCCGCTGCTCTCGCGGCCGATCTCGACGAGCCCGATGGACACGCCGATCGAGAAGATCTTGTCTTTCCACACGAAGCGGTAGTCGCGGATCGCCGTCGAGACGTCGTCGGCGATCTGGATGGCTTTTTCTAGCGGGCAGCCGACCAGCAGCATCGCGAACTCGTCGCCGCCGATGCGGGCGACCGTGTCCGAGTCGCGCACTGCATCCTTCACGAGCGCCGCGACCTCGCGCAGCATGTTGTCGCCGGCCATGTGGCCGCTCGTGTCGTTCACCGTCTTGAAGCGGTCGAGGTCGAGGTACGAGAGCACGTGGGTCTGCGCGCCGCTGCGCGCGAGCTCGAGGCTGTCCTGCAGGCGCCGCTCGAACTCGCGCCGGTTCACGAGCCCCGTGAGCGGGTCGTGGCTCGCCTGATAACTCATCTGCCGCGCGATGCCGCGCAGCTCCGTGACGTCGTGCAGGAGCACCACCGCGCCTGACGTCTCCCCGCCCTCGCCGGCGAGCGGCGCGGCGCTCAACTCGATGCTGCGCTCTGCGCCGTCGCCGCGGGTCAGCACGACCGCTCGGCGGCCGAGGGAGACCTTGACGCCGGAGGCAAGGCTCTGACGCACGGGATCGGTCAGCGCACGCCTGTCGCCCTCGTCGACGACGGTCACGACGTCGCCGAACTGGCGGCCGCTGACCTCGGCGAGGGTCTGGCCAAGCAGCGCTTCGCCCGCACGATTGACGAAATCGATACGGCCGTAGGAATCGGTGGTCACGAGGCCATCGCCGAGCGAATCGAGAGTCGCCTGCGCACGGCCGCGAACCAGCTCGCTGCCGTGCGCCGGGCGCCCGACCATTTCGATGGCGGTGAACAGGATCGCCGTGGTGCCGCGGTACTGGAGGAGGGTGCCTGCGAGTTCGAGGCGCGTGACCTGGGCGTGCTCGTCGGTGAGCTCGATCTCGTAGCGCTCGGCAGCGGGCTCTCCCGCAAGGCGGCGGCGCACGTTGTCGGCGACCAGTTCGGAGTAGTCGGGGGCGACGAGTTCGGACAGGTGCGCGCCGACCAGGTCCGCGGCAGACTTGCCGAGCATGGCCGCAAAGCGCGGGTTGACGAGCATGATCCGCTCACCGTGGATCAGCACCGCCTCGTGGAGCGCGTCGATCAGAACGTGGAAGGAACCCTCGGTCGGCGGCGCGCGCGGGACCACGACGCGCGCGGTCTCGGTCTCGAGCGCCTCTTCGGCCACCCGGACGCGTTGTCGGGCCCGCCAGGCGTCGAAGGCGGCGACGCCTGCGAGCGCGAGCGCAAGCAGCGCGGCGACATCGATCGCGGTCAACGGATTCTTCCCTCGCCCCGTCTACGGCCGGCGGACCCGGCGTCGGCGATTGCAGCCGCCGGCGCTCGAATGCGCCTCCGACGAGTCATTTCGCAGCTCAATGGTCCCGTCTCATGACGGTCCACTCGTGTGTATCCCCAGGGCCGAGGATACCGAAGGCCTTGGCACGGCTAAGTAACATTCACCATAATCGGGGTTTTGGCGCGCTGGCCGCCTCCTTGTCGCGCCCCGTCCGAGCCCGTAACCTCAGCGCCCTCGTTTTGGCCCCGGCGCGCCTCTCCCAGAGCCACATCACCGCATGGATATCGAAGCCGCACGCCAGCAGATGGTCGACCAACAGGTCCGGGCCTGGGACGTTCTCGACCCGCGCGTCCTCGAGACCCTCGCGCGCGTGCCGCGCGAGCGCTTCGTGCCCAAGGCGTTCCGCGAGCTCGCCTTCGCCGACGCGCCGATTCCGCTCGGCGCGGGACAGTCGATGCT
The DNA here is from genome assembly GCA_025355245.1 of Pseudomonadota bacterium. GTDB lineage: Bacteria > Pseudomonadota > Gammaproteobacteria > Steroidobacterales > Steroidobacteraceae > CAIKZZ01. Next base: position 18,308 of record JANXZZ010000328.1, read on the forward strand.
CGCCCCGAAGCTCGATGGAAGAATCCTGCAGGCCTGCGACGTGGGCCCGGCCGACTCGGTGATCGAGGTCGGCACCGGCAGCGGCTTCCTCGCCGCCTGTCTCGCGACGCTCGGCGGCAACGTCGAGACGCTGGAGATCCGTCCCGAACTCGCCGAATTCGCGACCGCTAACCTGCGCGCCACGGGCTTCCCCGGCGTCACGGTCCGCACCGTCGATGCGACTGGCTGGGCGCCGGCGGCACCGGTCGACGTAGTGGTGCTCTCGGCGTCGCTGCCGCTGCACGACACCCGCTACCAGCAGTGGTTGAAGCCGGGCGGCCGGCTCTTCGTCGCGATCGGCAGCGCCGCACCCATGTCGGCGCGGCTCTTCAAGCGCGTCGGTTCGGAGGAATTCTCGCGCGCCGATCTCTTCGAGACCATGATCGAGCCGATGGTGAACGCGCGGCGCGCGTCCACGTTCGTGTTCTGACGCCGATGCCATGGTTCGCGAGCTGAGTCCCGTTGAATTCGTGCGCGACGCCCAGGGCAAGACGGCGACGTTGCTGCTCGATGTGCGCGAAGCCTGGGAACTCGAGGTCGCGGCGCTCCCGGGAGCGCTGCACATCCCGATGGCCGAAGTGCCGGGGCGCCTCGCGGAACTCGATCGGAGCCGCGACATCGTAGTGATGTGCCGCTCGGGCGGCCGCAGCCTGTCGGTCGCACGGTTTCTGGAAGCGCAGGGATATCCTTCGGTGGCCAACCTGACCGGCGGCGTGCTGGCGTGGTCGCGCGAGGTGGATTCGACGCTTGCGACGTATTGAGGCTCTGGCGCGACCAACCGTGAATGCCAAAGTCGCGGGTGATTTACAGTTCTATAACACCAACTCTCCGGCGGGTTGTCGCCTACTCGAAGGGATCTGACGGCATGAACTCGACTTCCCGGCGGCTTGCCGCCGTCGCCAGCCTCGCGCTGCTGATACCGGGCCTCGCGCTCGGTGCGGATCTCTCGGAGATCTACCAGCGCGCGTTGCGCAACGATCCGATCCTGCGCGAGGCGGATGCCAATCGCCTCGCCGCCCTCGAGGCGAAGCCGCAGGCGCGGGCGGCGCTGCTGCCTCAAGTCACGGGTAAGGCCGGCTACACGCGGGACGTGACGTCCGGCACCGAAACCGAGTTCATTCCCCCGCCGACGCCGACCGTGCCGCCCGATCCGAACGCATCGACCACCGGCACGTTTTCGCCGATCGATTTCAGTACCACCAGTGACGTCCGCCAGTGGAGCGTGCAACTTCGCCAGACGCTGTTCCGCTGGGACCAGTTCGCGGCCTTGCGCCAGGCGAGTGTCGAGGTTGCGCAAGCCGAGGTCGACTACCGCGCAGCACAGGAGAGCGTGATCCTGAGGACGGCGACCGCTTACTTCAACGTACTCGCTGCTCGCGACACGCTCGATGCATCGGAAGCTTCGCGCGAGGCGATCACGCGGCAGCTCGAGCAGGCCGAGAAGCGCTTCGACGTCGGCTTGATTGCGATCACCGACGTCGAGGAAGCGAAAGCGGCCGCCGACCAGGCGGCGGCAGTCGTGATCGCCTCCAAGCGCACGCTCGCATCAACTCGCGAGGCGCTCCGACAACTGACGGGCGATGCGTTCGATGAGCTCGCGCGCCCGGGCGATGACATGCCGCTCGTCTCGCCGTCTCCGGCGAGCGAGGACCAGTGGGTGCGCGCGGCGCTCGACCAGAACCTGACGTTGAGTTCGGCGCGTCTGGGTGCGGACATTGCGCGCGAGAACATCGTGATCGCACGCTCAGGCCACGCGCCGACCCTTGATCTCGTCGCCAGCAAGTCATCGAACAACACCGGTGCCAATACCACGATCAGCGGGTCGATCATACCGGCCGGTACCCTCCTCAACGACAAGCAGATCGGCCTGCAGATCACGGTGCCGATCTACTCGGGCGGCATGACCTCCTCGCTCGTGCGCCAGGCGGTCTACAAGCATCGGGCAGCGCGCGAGCGCCTCGAGGGCACCGCGCGCCAGACCGAGCGCGACACCCGCGACGCCTACCTCGGCGTCATCAGCGAGATCTCGCGGGTCGAGGCGCTGAAGCAGGCGCTCGCCTCGAGCCGCACGGCGCTGCAGGCGACCGAGGCCGGCTACGAAGTCGGTACGCGCACTGCGGTCGACGTGCTGCTGGCTCGGCAGCGGCTGTTCGATGCGCAGACTAGCTACGCCCGCAGCCGCTACGACTACGTGATCAACGTGCTGACCCTCGAACAGGCCGCCGGCACGCTCGATGAGTCGCGCCTCACGCGCGTCAATGGCTGGCTCGGCCAGACGGTGTCGGTCAAGTAGTCTCGGCGCGCAGCGTCGCTCTCAAAGCGATCTCGATCAGCTGGACGAGCCTGGCGACAGCGCCGCGGTTCGCGGCGATCACCGCCAGCCCCGACTGGCCCGCGCGCAGGCGCGCCGCCGGATCCGCGAACAGCGCCGCCAGCGTCGCGGCGAGCGCGGGCGCGTCAGCGACGATTGTGAGCGCGCCGGCGTCCTCCAGCAGTGTCGCGACGCCGGCAGCGTTGGCGGTGTAAGGCCCGCTCAACACGGGCTTGCCGAGCGCGGCGGGCTCGAGCAGGTTGTGCCCGCCGACCGGGACCAGGCTGCCACCGACGAAGGCCACGTCGCCCGCTGCGTAGAACGCGCCGAGCTCGCCGAGCGTGTCGAGCAGGTAGACCTCCGGGTCGCCCGCGGCGCCACCGGCCGTGCGCCGGGCGAAGCGGACGCCGCGGCGCCCGAGCAGGTTGGCGACCGACTCGAAGCGCGGCGGATGGCGCGGCGCGAGCACGAGAAGCGCCTTGGGGCAATCCGCGCGGAGTGCACGGTGCGCATCGAGCAGGATTTCCTCCTCGCGCTCGTGCGTGCTCCCCGCGACCCAGAGCGGACGCTCCTCGCCCAGCGCCTCGCGAAGCACGACACCGGCACCCGGTACGCCGCCGGCCGCCTTGACGTCGAACTTGATGTTGCCGACGACACGCACGAGCGTCGGGTCGCCACCGAGCGCGAGGAAGCGCTCGGCGTCCGCCGCGGACTGCGCGCCGATCACGACCGGGCGCAGCGTCCGCGCAATCAGGCCGCCGAACCGGCGGTAGCGCCGCACCGAGCGCTCCGACACGCGCGCGCTCGCGAGCACGACCGGTATCCGGCAGCGCGCGCACGCACGGTATAGGTTCGGCCAGATCTCGGTCTCGAGGATGATCGCGATCCGGGGCTGCGCGCGCGCGAGGAAGCGCGCGGCCGCGACCGGCAGGTCGTAGGGCAGATAGGCGACGGTGACTTCGCCCGCCAGCAGGCTTTCGGCCCGCGCGCGGCCGGTGGGCGTCGACGTGGTCAGCAGGAACGGCAGCTCCGGGTGCCGGGCCTTGAGTTCCCGCAGCAGCGGCAGTGCCGCCTGCACCTCGCCGACCGACACCGCGTGGACCCACACGCCGCCGGGGGGCAGTCGCGGCACCGCGCCGAAGCGCTCGCCGAGGGCGTGCCAGTAGCTGCGGTCGCCGAATCCGCGCCACAGGTTGACCGCGAAGGCGAGCGGCGCGAGGCAGTAGCCGAGGCAGATGTAGAGTGTGGACAATCTGAATCCGCGTGGCGTGCGCGAGGTCTGCGATCATACCGCCCATGAAGACCCCGGCCACCGCTGCCGTCGAGGACCCGACCGCCGGGGTCGAGCTCACGCCGTTGTCCCGGTTCCTCGGTCCGCGCTGGTGGCCGACCTGGATCGCCTACGCGTTCATCCGCACGCTGGCGCTGCTGCCGTGGCGGCTGCAGGTGGCGCTCGCGCGCAGCCTCGGCACGCTCGCCTGGTACATCGCGCGCCGCGACCGGCGCACGACGCTGATCAACCTGCGCCTGGCCTATCCGTCCTTGAGCGAACACGAGCGCCGCCGCATCGCGCGGCGCCACTTCCTGTCACTCGTGTTCTCTTTGTTCGAGACCGGGCTCGTGTGGTTCGACCGCCGCGGCCGGCTCGAGCGCATGGTGCGGCTCGAGGGTCGCGAACACCTCGAGGCCGCGCTCGCCCAGGGCAAGGGCGTGCTGCTGCTCGGCGCGCACTTCACGACCAACGAGATCGCGGCGGCCGCGCTGCCGCAGACGGGCCATGTCTTCGACATCATGTACAAGCCCTCGAACAACGCGCTCCTCAACCGCCTCGCGCTGGCGCGGCGCATCTCGCGCGGCGGCCGCATGATCCCGAGCGATCGCTTCGTCGAGATGCTGAAGGTGCTCAAGCGCGGTGGCATCGTGCTCTACGCCCCCGACCAGCGCTTCGATGGCGCGGGCTACATCCGCGTACCGCTGTTTGGCGTACCGGCGCTGTCGAACCCCGGCACGACCTTCGTGGCGCGCGCGACCAAGTGCGCGGTGCTCCCCTTCGTGCCGCGGCGGCTCGAGGACGGCAGCGGCTACGTGATGGCGATCGGCGCGCCGCTGCCGGACTTCCCGAGCATGGACTCGGCGCGCGACGTGGCGCGCTACCACGGTCTCATCGAGGCGGCGGTCGCGCGCGCGCCCGAGCAGTACCTGTGGAGCTACAAGCGCTTCCGCCCGCTCGCCGGCGAACCCGATCCCTACCGCGGCGGCGCGCTGCGCGGCGGCTCGTAACCCGCGAGCAGCGCGGCCCATTGCCCCGCGCCGAAGGACGCCGGCGCGCCCGCGGTCAGCTTGTCGAGCGAGCGCCTGAGGCGCGCGAGGTTGGCGGCGCGCCACGCGCCGGGCGCGCGACGTGAGCCGCGATCGAAATCGACCAGCCACACGGCGCTGGCGCCATCGATGAGCACGTTGTGCGCATTGAGGTCGGCGTGACAGACGCCGGCGTCGTGGAAGGCGCGAATCGTCGCGCCGATGCGCGCCCAGAGCGCGGCCTCGAGACCCTGCGCGAGCAGCGCCGCGAGCGGCCGCGCCCCCGCTACCGCGACCGTCAGCAGATCGGCGCGATAACCAAGGCCGGCGCGCAGGTAGCGCGCAGCGACCGGCCGCACGGCGGGAAGCCCGAGGACCTCGAGCGCGGCGAGCAGCTCGAGCTCCGCGAAGGCGCGGGTCGCGTGCTCGCCGCGCCACAGATACGAGTCGCTGAGCACGCGCGCGACGAGCCCGCCGCGCCGGAAGTGGCGCAGCACCCAAGTGCCGCCGCCTGGCGTGGCGACGAACCAGACGCTGCCGCGTCCGCGGGCACTGCCCTCGATGCGCCCGGCGCTGGCGAGCAGATTCGCATCGAAATCCTGCGCCCGCGGATGGTCGATACGCGAGGGCTCGTATAGGATCGCGCCGGACTCCGTCGGGATGCGTACAAGCGGCATGTTGCCCTTAAAATCCTTTTTGAATTCGCCGCCGGCATCGGTTTGCCTGTTGCGGCTCTCGGCCATCGGCGATGCGTGCCACACGCTCGCCGTACTGCGTACGCTGCAAGCCGCCTGGCCGTCGACCCGCTTCACGTGGATCATCGGCGCGCTCGAACACAAGCTCATGCGCCTCGTACCCGACGTCGAGTTTATCAGCTACCAGAAGCGCGGCGGCCTCGCCGAGTTCCGTCGGCTGCGCGGCCTGCTGGCGGCGCGGCGCTTCGACGTGCTCCTGCACATGCAGCTCGCGTTTCGCGCGAGCCTCATTTCAGCGCTGGTGAAGGCCCCGGTGAAGCTCGGCTTCGACCGGCCGCGCGCTCGCGAACTGCAATGGCTGTTCACGACCGACCGCATCCACGCGGCCGGCAATCAGCACGTGCTCGACTCGCTGTTCGGCTTCGCCGAAGCACTCGGCGTGCACGACCGCGAGCTGCGCTGGGATGTGCCGCTGCCCGAGGCGGCGCTGGCCTATGCGCGGCAACTCATCCCCGATTCTCGGCCGACCCTCGTGATCAGCGGCTGCTCGAGCCATGTGCTCAGGAACTGGCGCCCGGAGTTCTACGCCGCCCTCGCCAACCACGCGAGCCGCGCGCACGGCATGCGCGTGATCCTCTGCGGGGGTCCCAGCGCTGTCGAACGGGCGATGGCCGGGGCGATCGGCGCGGCAGCCGCCGTGCCGCTCATCGATCAGGTCGGCAAGGACACGCTGCCCGAGCTCCTGGCGCTGCTGGCGCGCGCCGACGTGCTGCTGAGCCCCGACTCGGGACCCGCGCACATGGCGACCATGGTCGGAACGCCCGTCATTGGCCTCTACGCCGCCACCAACTCGACACGCACGGGGCCGTACCTCAGCCGCGCGCACTGCGTCGACCGCTACGCGGAGGCGGCGCGGATATTCTTCGGCAAGGAGCCCGGGCAGCTCGACTGGGCGACCAAGGTCGAGCGCCCGGGAGTCATGGACCTCATCGATCCCGCCGCGGCCATCGCCAAGCTCGATGCGCTGATGAGGCAGCCTCTCAAGCGCGGTTAGCCCACCCCTGGGCGTCGTGCTAGGCTGCCGCCGCTTCGATGAACACCGGCACCTCGACACCTTCCCTGCGGGCATTGCGCCCGCTCAGGTTCCCCGACTTGGTCCGGGTGGGAAGTGCGTTTGACGGTGGCTACGTGCTGCCGCTCGCGGTGATCCGCGCGAGTGGCGCGCTCTTGAGCCTCGGCGTCGAGGCGAACTGGGAATTTGAGGAAGGGGCCCTCGCGCTCAATCCCTCCCTGGCCGTGACCTGCGTCGACGGCACCACCGGTCCCGAGGTCATCCGCGCGCGCGCGCGCCGCGAGCTGCTGCGCGCGCTCGTGCGCCTGCGGCCGGTCAAGGTCGCGCGCATGCTCCGGCTCTACGGCCGTGCGCGGGCCTTCGACCGATTCTTCGCGAAGCACGAGTTCCTGCCGCTCATGGTCGGCGGCAAGGCCGGGCCGGGCGCCGCGACGGTCGCGGAACTCCTCGATCGCGTGCGCGCCGGCGACGCAACCCGCTGGGTCCTCATCAAGATGGACATCGAGGGCTCGGAATACGAGTCGCTGGCCGCCGCCGCCGGCCACCTCGGTCGGGTGTCGGCGCTGATCATCGAGTTCCACGATCTCGGCCGCACCTGGCCCACGTTCTGCGCGACCTTGGCCGCGCTCGAGGAGGACTTTCGGCTCGCGCACATCCACGGCAACAACCACAGCGGCTACATTCCCGGCACCCGGGTGCCGGAGACGCTGGAGCTCACGCTGGTCCACCGCGAGCTGGTACCGGGTATCCTGCCCGCCGCACCCGATCCCTTTCCCCTGCCGGTCCTCGACCGCCCCTGCGACCGGCGTCAGCCCGATCTCGTCCTCAGCTTCGAGTAACACCCATGAAACCGCTGACTTCCCGCCTCCTCGTCTGCCTTGTAGCAAGCGCATTGCCCGCCTTCGTGGCCCTTGCCGCCGACGTGCCTGCGATGCAGGGGTTCACCGCCGCGAGCGCGACCACCGAGGCCGCCGTCGAGGCGCGCTTCGATGCGCGCCTTTCCGCCAAGGAGATGAAGGCCTGGCTCGAGCGCATGTCCTCGGCGCCGAACCAGATCGGCTCGCCGCACGACAAGGCGAACGCCGAGTTCATGCTCGAGCAGTTCCGGGCCTGGGGCTGGGATGCAGACATCGAGACCTTCTACGTCCTCTACCCGACACCGAAGCACGAGCTCCTCGAACTCGTGGCCCCGCATCACTTTCGCGCCTCGCTGACCGAGCCGCCGATCGCGGGGGATCGCAGCTCGCAGCACCCGGTCGGCGCGCTGCCGCCCTACAACGTCTACGGCGCCGATGGCGACGTGACGGCCGAGGTCGTCTATGTCAACTACGGCATGCCCGCCGACTACAAGGCGCTCGAGCGCCGCGGCGTGTCGGTCAAGGGCAAGATCGCGATCGCGCGCTACGGCAGCGGCTGGCGGGGACTCAAGCCCAAGCTCGCCTACGAGCACGGCGCGGTCGGCTGCCTCATCTATAGCGACCCGGCGGACGACGGCTACGCCGCAGCCGACACCTATCCCGCCGGCGCCGGGCGCCCTGCGCAGAGCCTGCAGCGCGGTTCGGTCGCCGACATGCCGATCTACTCGGGCGATCCGCTGACGCCCGGCGTTGGCGCGACCAAGGACGCGCCGCGCCTCAAGCGCGAGGACGCCAAGACCATTCTAAAGATCCCGGTGCTGCCGATCTCCTACGCCGACGCGCGTCCGTTCCTCGAGGCGCTCGGCGGCTTGCGGGCGCCGACCAAGTTCCGCGGCGGCCTGCCGATGACCTATCACCTCGGACCCGGCCCCGCCAAGGCGCACCTCGTCATCGAGTCGGACTGGTCGCTGCGGCCCGTGTACGACGTGATCGCGAAGCTAAAGGGCAGCGAATTCCCCGACGAATGGGTGATCCGCGGCAACCACCACGACGGCTGGGTATTCGGCGCCGACGACCCGCTCTCCGGCAACGTCGCGATGATGGGCGAAATGAAGGCGCTGGGCGCGCTCGCGGCCGAGGGCTGGAAGCCGCGCCGCACGATCATCTACGCGAGCTGGGACGGCGAGGAGGCCGGCCTGCTCGGTTCGACCGAGTGGGCGGAGACGCACGCGGAAGAGCTCGCCAAGCACGCGGTCGCCTACCTCAACTCCGACTCGAATTCGAGTGGCTTCCTGTACGCGGGCGGCAGCCATTCGCTGCAGCGCCTCGTTGCCGAGGTCGCCGCGGGGGTCAAGGACCCCGCCGGCACCGCGACGGTGCTGGCGAAGACGCGCGCGCAGTCGATCGTCGATGGCCTCGGCGGCGGCGGCGGTGAGGACGGCCGGCGCGTGGCGGAGGAACTGCTCGCCGGCGGCGAGCTGCCACTCGACCCGCTGGGCTCGGGCTCCGATTTCACGCCGTTCCTGCAGCACCTCGGCGTTGCCTCGCTCAACCTGGGCTTCGGCGACAGCGAACCGGGCGGCGTCTATCACTCGATCTACGACACCTTCGATCACTACATCAAGGTCCAGGATCCCGAGCTCGCCTTCGGCGTGACGCTGGCCGAGACCGCCGGCCACACGATCCTGCGCCTCGCCGGTGCCGACCTGCTGCCGTTCCGCCAGCAGGAGTTCGCGACCTCGGTGTCGCGCTACGTCGAGGAGGTCGACGCGCTCGCCGTGCACATGCGCGCGCAGACCGCCGAGAACGACAAGCTGATCGAACAGCGCATCTTCGAGCTCGGCGCCGAGCGCGGCGATCCCGTCGGGCCGCCGCCGCACGAGGCGCCGGTGCCGTTCCTCAACCTCGCACCCCTCAGGAACGCCGCTGCCGCGCTCGCCACGAGCGCCCGCGCGCTCGACGAGCGCTACGCCGCCGCGATCGCATCTCCGAGCGCGCTCAGCCACGAGCGACTCGCCGCGATCAACGCCGACTTGCGCCGCGCCGAGCAGGCGCTATTGTCGAGCAACGGACTCCCGGGACGGGGCTGGTACCGCCACATGGTGTACGCACCCGGCCTGTACACTGGCTACGGCGCGAAAACGCTGCCGTCGGTGCGCGAAGCGATCGAGGAGCGCCACTGGGGCGAGGTAGCAGACGACGTCGCCTCCACGGCGGCGGCGCTCGATGCCTACCGCGCGGTGCTCGACGCCGCTGTCGCCAAGCTCAACTGAGGAGAAAGCGGATGTCCGAGATACTGGTGCCGGTATCGCCCGGTGAGGTGCTCGACAAGATCACGATCCTGCGCATTAAGGGCGCGCGGATGACGGACGCAACCAAGCTCGCCAACGTGCGCCGCGAGCTCGAGGTGCTCGAGCGCACGTGGCGCGACTCGCCCTACGGCCGCAAGGACGCCGCGAGCGACGAGGCGGCGCTGCAGGCCGTCAACGAGCGCCTGTGGGACATCGAGGACCGGATCCGCGACAAGGAACGCGCGCGCGCCTTCGATGCGATGTTCATCGAGCTCGCGCGCGCGGTCTACATCGAGAACGACGAGCGCGCGGCGATCAAGAGGCGCATCAACGTCGCGCTCGGCTCGACGATCGTCGAGGAAAAGAGCTACGCCCAGTACCGCTGAGCGCGGCCGCGCGCCTCAGCGGGCCTGACGCGCCCGCGTCAGGAAGAACTGCGCTCCGCAGTACGGGCACTTCGACTCGCCGGTCGCCTCGATCGCGAGGTACACGCGCGGGTGGGAGTTCCACAGGTACATCCCCGGCATCGGACAGCTGAGCGGCAGGTCGGCTTCGCCGACCTGGTAGCGGTGCTCGGCGTTGGGCTGGATCAGCGTCGGATCGTTGACGACCGGGGCGGCCATGGCTGTCTCGCGGAAAATGCTTCGCGCTCAGTATACCGAAGCGGGCGCGGGCACCGGCGAGCCGGGCGGCAGCTGCTCGCCGCGCACCATGACCGCGTCCCACACCGCCGTGACGAGCGCGCGGGCACGCTCGTGCGGCCCGGCCGGCACGACCGGCCGCCCCTGCTCGAGCGACAGGCGGTGGATCAGGCTGCGGTAACCCCGGTAGGCATCGACGAGCGCATCGATGAGCGCGTGATCGACGAGTGCGGCCGAGCCCACCGACTCGAGCTGGCGAATGGTATCGGCGAAGGTCACGAGCGCGGGATAGCGCGCGCTCGAGCTTAACACCCAGTACTGCGCCAGGAACTCGATGTCGGCGACGCCGCCCGGGTCCTGCTTGATGTCGAACTCCTCCGCACCCGCGCGCGAGAGCTCGCGCCGCATGCGATCGCGCATGCCGCGCACGTCCTCGCGCAGCGAGTCGCGCCCGACCCCGCTGCACAGGAGCTCCACGCGAGCCGCCTCGAACTGGGCGCGGATCGCGGGGGTCCCGGCGACCGCGCGCGAGTGCAGCAGCGCCTGGTGCTCCCAGGTCCACGCTTCGCTCCTCTGGTAGTCGATGAACGCCTGCACCTGCGTGACCAGCATGCCGCCCTTGCCGCTTGGCCTCAGGCGCATGTCGACCTCGTAGAGTCGTCCGGCGGCCGTGTGTACGGAGAGCAGGTGCACGATCTTCTGGCCGAGGCGCAGGAAGAAGACGGCGTTGTCGATAACCTTGGGTCCGGTGGTCTCCTGCACGTCGCCCGTGGAGTCGTGCAGGAACACGATATCGAGATCCGAACCGTAGCCGAGCTCGTGGCCGCCGAGCTTGCCGTAGCCGACCGCCGCGACACCGCACACGCGCCGTCCGGCCGGGCCCGCGCAGGTCGGCGCGCCGTACAGCGCCGTCACCGCGCGCCAGGCGTGTGCCATCGCCCACTCGAGAATGAGCTCGGCAATGTCGGTCAGCCGGTCGCTGACCTGCATGAGCGGCAGGCGCCCGGTGAGGTCGAACAGCGCCACGCGGAACACTGCGGCGCGCTGAAACTGCCGCAGCGCCTCGATGCTGCGCTCCTCGTCGTCGGCGTCCGCCTCGCGCCTGAGTTCGAGTTCCCGGGTGAGCTCCGCGCGGCTCGGCGCTTCCTCGAACAGGCGCTGGTCGACGAGCTCGTCGAGCAGCAGCGGAAACGCCGCCACCTGCGCGGGCAGGAAGTTCCCGAGCGTGCAGATCTCGACCAGGCGCGCGAGCGCGAGCGAGTTCTCGTTGAGCAGCGCGAGGTAGGCCGTGCGCGCGCCGATCGCCTCGACGACCGAGAGCGCACGCCGCATCGTCGCGGTGGGTTCCGGCCGGCGCGCGACCTCGGCGAGCAGGCGCGGCAGGAGCGCGTGCAGGCGCCGGCGGCCGGGCTCGTCGAGCCGACGGTAGTAACCCGAGCCCTTGAGCGTGGCGAGCAGCGCAGCGATGCCATCGGGGGCGGCGATGCCGAGCGAGCCGAGCGCCGCGGCAAGATCCGCGGGCGCTGCCAGGCTGCTGAAGGCCGACTCGAAGTCGCCGGCCGCCGGCGGCGTGGCGCCGCCGCCCGCGAGCACCAGCGCCTCGAAATGCCGTGCGACGGTCGCGCGTTCGGCCTCGATCGCGGCGCCGAGCGCGGGCCAGCCGTCCATGTCCATCGCGGCCGCCAGCGCCGCGCGCCGCGCGGGTTCCACGGGCAGCTGGTGGGTCTGCTCGTCGCGATACATCTGCAGGCGGTTTTCGAGGCGCCGCAGGAAATCGTAGGCCGCGCGCAGCTCGCGGACCGCGGATTCGGGCAGCAGCTTCTGCCCGGCCAGCCGTGGCAGCACCGTCAGCAGCGAGGCGGGCCGCAGGCGCGCATCGCTGCCGCCGCGCACCAGTTGCAGCGCCTGCACGATGAACTCGATCTCGCGGATCCCGCCGCGGCCGAGCTTGATATTGTCGTTGAGGTCGCGGCGTTCGACCTCGCGGCTGATCATGGCCTTCATCTCGCGCAGCGATTCGATGACGCCGAAGTCGAGGTAGCGCCGGAACACGAACGGCCGCACGACGTTGTGGAAGAGCGTCTCGTAGTCGGCGGCGCCGGTGATCGCGCGCGCCTTGATCCAGGCGTAGCGTTCCCAGTCCCGGCCGTGCTCCTGCAGGTAGCCCTCGAGCGCCGCGAAGCTCGAGACCAGCGGACCAGAGTCCCCGAACGGCCGCAAGCGCATGTCGACGCGATAGACGAAGCCGTCGACGGTGCTGGCATCGAGGAGCTGGATGAGCTTCTGCCCGCAGCGCGTGAAGTACTCGAAGTTGTCGACCGCGCGCGGCCCGTCGGTCTCCCCGCCCTCGGGGTACAGGAAGATGAGGTCGACGTCCGAGGAGAAGTTGAGCTCCGCGCCGCCCAGCTTGCCCATGCCGACCACGATCAGCGTCTGGGCGCGGCCGTTCGCGTCGCAGGGCGTGCCGTAGCGCGCGCCGAGCGAGCGCGTCGCGAAGGTGCAGGCGACGCGGATCGCCGCGTCCGCGAGGCTCGAGAGCGCCGCGAGCGTCGCTGCCGTGTCGTCGATGCCGGTGAGGTCGCGCCAGGCGATGCGCGCGAGCTGGCGCCTGCGCGCCCGGCGCAGCTCCGCCATGAACAGCACCTCGTCGGTGAGCGCTTCGGCGGCGGCGAATGGCGCGGCCTCGAGCCGGTCGGGCGCGCTCACGATGTCGCGATCCGCGATCAGTGCCTCGGCCACGAACTCGCTCGAGGCGAGCACGCGCGCGAGCGTCGCGGGCGCCGTGTCCGGCACCGCGTTCGCCGCGCGCAGCCGCGCCAAGGCCCGCTCACTCACCGGCACGAGACTGCCCCCGAGCACGGCGAACCGTGCGGCTTGCCCACATCGCGCGAATCCCCCGACCAAAAAAGCGGCGCTATACTGACTTCCAGTGTGTCATTACTTGCGTACTTAGTTTAGCGGGCGCTGCGCGCGGCTGCGGCCCGGATCCATCCCGCCGCGCTCACTCCTGTCCCGGTGAAAGGCCAGCCGACCCCATGAAAGCTCTCATCTGCGGCGTCGGCGGACAGGACGGCGCGTACCTGGCGAAGTTTCTGATCGACAAGGGCTACGAGGTCTGGGGCACGTCCCGGGACGCCCAGGTCGCGACTTTCGCAAACCTCGACACACTCGGCGTGAAGTGCAAGGTGACGCTGCGCTCCATGGCGCCGAAGGATTTTCGGAGCGTCATGACGGTCCTCTACGACTGCCAGCCGGACGAGGTCTACTTCCTTTCGAGCCAAAGCTCCGTCGGCCTCTCGTTCGAACAGCCGGCGGAGACACTCGAGAGCATTTGCCTCGGCGTCCTCAACGTGATGGAAGTGATCCGCCTGCTCAAGCGCCCGACGCGGCTCTACCACGCAAGCTCGAGCGAATGCTTCGGTACCGCCGCCGCAGGGCCGGCAAACGAGCACACGCCGTTCGCGCCGCGCAGCCCCTATGCCGTCGCAAGGCATCGGCGCACTGGCTGGTCGAGAACTACCGCGAGGCGTACTCGCTCTATGCCTGCAACGGCATTCTCTTCAATCACGAGTCGCCGCTGCGCCCGCACCGATTCGTGACTCGGAAGATCGCCGCCGCCGCCGTTCGGATCGCGCGCGGGGCGCCCGAGCGCCTGGTGGTCGGTCGGCTCGACATCATCCGCGACTGGGGCTGGGCACCGGAGTACATCGAGGCGATGTGGAAGATGCTGCAGCAGCCCTCCCCGAAGGACTATGTCATCGCGACCGGGGAGTCGAATTCACTCCAGGATTTCGTCGCGGCGGCGTTCCAGTCTCTCGGGCTCGACTGGCGCAAGCACGTTGACTCCGACCGCGCGCTGTTTCGACCCACCGACCTGCAGACCAGCTATGCGAACCCCGAGCTCGCGGCGCGCGAACTCGGCTGGCGAGCGACCCGTCGCATGAGCGACGTCGTCCGCGAGATGGTGGCGGCGGAATCCGCGTAGCGCGGCTCGATCGGATGGCCATTCCCCCGACTAACCTCGCAGGCAGCATCCCGCGCCCGACCGACCGCGAGCGTCGGGTGCTCGCGGTGCGGCTCTGCAACTGGGTCGGCGAGGTCGTGCTCGCGCTGCCGACGCTGCGGCGCCTCGAGGCCGCCGGCTACGAGCTCACGCTGGTCGGCAAGGGCTGGGCACCGGGTCTGCTCGCCGGCAGCGGCTGGCCCGTGACGGTGCGGGCCAAGGGCATCCGCGCGGCCGGGCGGCAGCTCGCCGCGCTGCGGCGCGAACAAGGTCCCGCGGCGCGGGCGCCGTCGGCGTTCCTGTTGACCAAGTCCTTCTCCTCGGCGCTCGAGGCGCGGCTTGGAGGCTGGCGCGGCGTCGGCTACGCGCGCGACGGACGCAGCTTCCTGCTCGCTTGCGCCTACCCGCTGCCGCGATTCGAGCACGCCGCGCACGCCTACTGGCATCTCGCCAGCTGCTTCCTCGGCACGGCCGCGCCCTACCCGCTCGTGACCGAGCTCAGGCCCTCCGCCGACCAGTTGCGCCGCGCGGATGCGATTCTCGGGGAGCAGGGTCTCGCCGGACGCGCCTTCGTGCTGCTGTGCCCGTTCTCCGGGGCCGACGACCGCGAGGGCCGCAAGCTCTGGCCGGGCTTTGCCGAGCTCGGTCGCCGGCTCGCCGCGCGCGGGATCGCGACCGCCGTCTGCCCGGGACCCGGCGAGGAGTCGCGCGCGGCGGCGACCCTGCCCGCGGCGCAGCAGCTCGTCGGCCTCGACCTTGGGGTCTACGCCGCGCTGCTGTCGCGGGCCGCCGCGGTGGTCGCGAACGATACTGGCCCCGGCCATCTCGCGGCGGCGGTGGGCGCGCGCCTCATCGCCGTCTTCGGCCCGCATTCGGTGCGTGCGTGGGCGCCGCTCGGCGCGCGGGTCACGTTCCTGCAGGAACCGAGCGGCTGGCCGTCGTTCGAGCAGGTCACGGCACTGCTGCCGCTCTAGGAGCGGCATTCGCCGCGAGCCTCACGGCGCCTCGAAGCTGACGCTGCCGATCCAGTTCCGCTTGCGCCGCGCTAGGCGGCGCTCCTCGGATTCCGCATCGAACGTGGCTGCGGTCGCGCGCTCGATGAGCGCCGGATCAACGTTCTCGAAGGCGTTGATGCTGACGACGGCGTAGAGATGCCCGTCGATCCGGCTCGTGACGACCGGCACGACCCCGCAGCGCGCGCACACGTGGAAGTCCGCGGTGCGCGTGCCGAAGGAGTAGGTCGAGGCCGCGTGCGCCTCATGCACGCGGACCCGGAGCACGCCCGCGGGATTCGAGGTCCAGACGCCGCCGTGCTTCTGGCAGAACGTGCAGGTGCACGCGCGCGCGGGAATCACCGCCGGTGCCGGTCGCCACTCGAGCGCGAAGGAAATGTTCCCGCAGTGGCACTTTCCCTGGATCAGCATCGAGCCTCCTTCAGCGGCGCATCGCCCCGGGCCCCGCTCAACGCGGCCGCAGCCACGCCTCGAGACGCGCGGGCAGCAAGGCGCTGTCGAAGCGTCGTTTCGCGCTCGCGAATGCGCGCGCGCGCAGTTCATCGATCGCCACGCGATCGAGCGCCGCGCAGCGCCCGATTGCGTCGGCGACGCTGGCCGCGTCGAAGGGATCGGCAATCAGTCCCGCGGCACCGCCGTCAAGAATCTCGACCGGACCGCCGTGATCGGGTCCTATCGCGACGAGGCCGGCGGCGAGCGCCTCGCCGAAGACGAGCCCGAAAGGCTCGTCGGCCGGCATCGCCGCGAACGCATGGCATTGGCTGCGCAGCGCGCCGAGTTCCTGCTGCGAGATCCAGCCGTGGATGCGCACGGCCGCGGCCGCCCTGGTGCCCGCGAGCCAGCGCTCGATGCCCTCGCGCTCGTGACCGGCGCCGACGACCTCGAGCAGGACCGGCGCGTCGGTGCTCGCGAGGAACTTCTCGAACCCCGCGAGCAGGAGCGCCAAGCCCTTGAGCGGCGCGAAGCCGCCCATCGTCAGGATCCTGAGCGGGCCGGTGCGCGGCGCAGCCGGCGGCAGCTCGGCGGGAAAGTCGACCGGACAGTGCATCACCGTCGGCTCGCGCCCGAAGATGGCGCGCACCGTGCCCGCCGTGGCCGCGCTGTTGGCCGCGATCGCATCGAGGTGCGCGACGCCGGCGCGATCGGTCGCGCGCTTGCCGCGGTAGCGCGGGTTGAGCGCGAGGTTGCAGCGCGATTTCCTGAGCGCGCGGCGGTAATACTCGGCGATCGGCGCGCCGGGATCGATGCGCCCCGCCGTGTAGGCGCGATTGAGTCCCGGTCGCGTCTCGGGCACGTACAGCGCGCGAAACGGCTCCTCGCAGTACCAGAAGCGCCGCGCCCCGGTGCTCGCATGGCCGAGGTAGGCGCTCGCCGGATAGTTGTGAGCGACCGCCACGTCGCGATCGCCGAGTGCCGCGCCGAGCGCGTCCACGGTGGCCCGGTCCGGCGCACCGTTCCAGTGGCGGCGCGGGACGGGCAGGAACGCGGGCGCGAGCGCACGATCCTCGGCCGTGAACGCCTCCGGCTTCCAGTCGAAGCACAAGAGCTTCACGTCCCAGCCGAGCGCGCGCAGCGCGTGCGCCTGCACGAACACGATCTTCTCGGCGCCGCGCGGCGCATCGAAGTGCGGATGGACCAGGGCGACCTTCACGGCGCGGCGCCAAGCGCCGCGAGCGCGCGCGCGAGGCGCGCCGGGAACTCGCGCTTGTTGGCGAGGAACCAGTCGCGTGCCTGGTCACCGAGCCGCTGCCGCCCGGCCGTGCCGAGCGCGAGCGCGCGCTCGACCGACTCCGCGAGCGCGGCCGTATCGCAGCCGTAGGTGGTCGCGAGATGCTGGCGACCGATGGCCGTCGCGCGAACGAGCAGCCCGCGTTCGGTCGTGACGAGCTCGTTCATGGGCGCGGCATCGGTCGCGAGCACCACGGCACCGGCGCTTTCGGCTTCCGCGATGTAGTGGCCCCAGCCCTCGGTCTCCGAGGTGCAGAGGTGGATGCCGTTCTCGTTCTGCAGCCGGCGCAGCTCGGCATCGCCGAGGAACTCGGTTTGCCAGCGGATGTTGGCCGCCTTGGGGCGGGTCGGCGCGCCCGGCAGGCTCTGCACGATCGTGAGCAGCGGCCACTCGGGATGCAGCGCCCAGAGCGCGGCCAGGCGCGCCGTGCCCTTCATGCGGCTCATGCCCGCGACGTGCAGGAATGTGCCCGCGCGCGCGCTGCCGGCGAGGGCGCGATCCTCGCTGTCGAAGCCGATCAGCGCCGTGGCAGGCGCAAGCGGCTGGAAAAGCGCGAGCGTGTTCCGGGTCTTGGCCCACACCGCATCGAAAGCGCCCAGCAGCCGCGCGTCGTGGCGATCAAAGAACTCCGGGTTCGGCACGATGACGTTGTGCCGCGCGCGGTGCAGCTGCTCAGGCCAGGCATGCTCGAGCATCACCGTCACGTCGAAGGGCGCGCGCCTACCGCTCGCCGCGCGCTGCCGGCTGCGCGCCAGGCGCCAAGCCGCAAATGCGCGCACAGGTCCGAGCTTGCGTCGCCGGCGCGCGTGCTTCGAGGGCACCGTTACCGTCACGGCGCAGCCGAGTGCGCGCAACGCCGCGCCGAGCAGCACGATGTCGCGCGAGTTGCCGACGCCGTTCTCGAACGCAACCAGATTGACGCTCGTCACCCGCGCGGCATCCTCAGCAATCGGTCAGTCGGGGCTCGGGAGCAGGCGCGCACCGCAGGCGGCGCCGCGGAGCACCCTACCGGAGGCGGTCGTCGGCGCACAAGTACGCGCGGGATTCGGTGGCGGCTCCACAAACGACGAAGCCCCGCCGAGCGGGGCTTCGAAGTGCTTTCATCAAGCGGGGCTCCGCCAGCCGGGAAGATCCCGGCCGGCGGCGCGGGGGACTACATGTCCATCCCGCCCATTCCGCCCATGCCGCCCATGCCGCCGCCGCCGCCGTGCGCGTGCTCCTCGTCCTTCGGAGCCTCCGCGACCATGACCTCGGTGGTGAGCAGGAGACCGGCGACCGACGCCGCGTTCTGCAGCGCCAAGCGCGTGACCTTGGTGGGATCCAGGATACCCATCTCGATCATGTCGCCGTATTCGCCCGTGGCCGCGTTGTAGCCAAAGTTGCCCTTGCCTTCCTTCACGCGGTTGAGGACGACAGCCGCGTCTTCGCCGGCATTCGCCACGATCTGGCGCAGCGGCTCCTCGATCGAGCGCGCGAGGATCTTGATGCCGAAATTACGGTCCTCGTTGTCGTGGGTCAGCTTCTCGAGCGCCTTGACGACGCGCAGGAGCGCAACGCCGCCGCCCGGAACCACACCCTCTTCGACGGCGGCACGGGTCGCGTGCAGCGCGTCTTCGACGCGGGCCTTCTTTTCCTTCATCTCAATCTCGGTCGCAGCGCCGACCTTGATCACGGCAACGCCGCCGGAGAGCTTGGCAACGCGCTCCTGCAGCTTTTCCTTGTCGTAGTCGGAGGTGGCTTCTTCCGCCTGGGCGCGGATCTGCGCGACGCGCGCCTTGATGTCGGCCGGCTTGCCGGCGCCATCGATCAGCGTGGTGTTTTCCTTCTCGACCACGATCTTCTTCGCGGTGCCGAGATCGTTGAGCGAGGCCTTCTCGAGCGACAGGCCGACCTCATCCGAAATCACCGTACCACCGGTCAGGATCGCAATGTCCTGCAGCATCGCCTTGCGACGATCGCCGAAGCCCGGCGCCTTGACGGCCGCGACCTTGACGATGCCGCGGATCGTGTTGACGACGAGCGTGGCCAGAGCCTCGCCTTCGACGTCTTCGGCGACGATCAGGAGCGGACGTCCGGCCTTGGCGATACCCTCGAGAACCGGCAGCAGCTCGCGGATGTTCGAGATCTTCTTGTCGTACAGGAGGATCAGCGGCTTCTCGAGCTCGACCGACTGGTTCGCCTGGTTGTTGATGAAGTACGGCGACAGGTAGCCGCGGTCGAACTGCATGCCCTCGACGACGTCGAGCTCGTTGTCGAGACCCGAGCCTTCCTCGACAGTGATCACGCCTTCCTTGCCGACCTTCTCCATCGCCTTCGCGATGGTGTCGCCGATGCTCTCATCGGAGTTGGCGGAGATCGTGCCGACCTGGGCGATCGCCTTGGTGTCCTTGCAGGGCTTGGAGAGCTTCTTCAGCTCCTCGACGGCCACGGTGACGGCCTGGTCGATGCCGCGCTTGAGGTCCATCGGGTTGACGCCGGCGGCGACGGCCTTGAGGCCCTCGCGCACGATCGCCTGGGCCAGCACGGTGGCGGTGGTGGTGCCATCGCCCGCTTCGTCTGAGGTCGAGCTCGCGACTTCCTTGACCATCTGCGCGCCCATGTTCTCGAACTTGTCCTTCAGTTCGATTTCCTTGGCGACGCTGACGCCGTCCTTGGTGACGGTGGGGGCGCCGAAGCTCTTCTCGAGCACGGCATTGCGACCCTTGGGGCCCAGCGTCGCCTTGACGGCGTTCGCCAGGATGTTGACACCGCGGACCATGCGGGTCCGGGCGTCATCACTAAAACGGACTTCTTTCGCAGCCATTACTTTAATCCTCTGAATTCGTGGGGGGAGTGAGGGGAGGCGTTACTTGCCTTCGATAACGGCCATGATGTCTTCCTCGCGCATCACGAGGACGTCGTCACCGTCGACCTTCACTTCCGTGCCGCTGTACTTGCCGAACAGCACCTTGTCGCCAATCTTGACGTCGAGCGGGCGCACTTCGCCGCTCTCGAGAATCTTGCCCTTGCCGACGGCGATCACGCGGCCCTTGATCGGCTTCTCGGTGGCCGTGTCCGGGATCACGATCCCGCCCGGTGACTTGCGCTCATCATCTTCGCGCTTGACGATCACGCGGTCGTGTAACGGACGAATTTTTGTCGACATCGTTGTCCTCCTGAGGGAGACATTGGGAGATTCGGAGACCCTCGAGGGGTCGCGGACCCGGGAAGAGGTTGTTAGCACTCTACCCTAGTGGCTGCTAATGATAGCGACGATCCCTGGCATTTCAAGGCGTATCGGTGCCCGCAACCGTGACGAATCCACCGTGACAGGCTTGAGCCGCGCCGCTATGCTCGCTTCGCTGGATTTTTGACCGCTTGAGCCTGAAGCTAAGCCTATATATTCGTTGAAGATTCCCGTGAACCCGCCGGATGTGCGGCGCGTTCGTGCCGATTCCCCCAACCGATGGGCGTCCTCGCCCGGTGGCCCTTTTATGAGCCCGTCCTTCTCCTCTCCGCGGAATCGCCCCGTCGCGTGCCTGCTGCTGCTCGCGGCGCTCTCGCTCCTCGGCGCGGTGCGTGCCGCGCTCGCCGACGATGACTTCCTGGCGCCGCAACAGGCCTTTGAGTACGCAGTGCAGGCGGACGCGCACGCCATTGTCGTCAGCTACAACATCAGGAGCGGCTACTACCTGTACCGCCAACGCATGAGCTTCACGACGACGAGCGCCGGCGTCGCGCTTGCGAGCCCGGAGTTCCCGAAGGGGCTGCCGCACAAGGACGATTACTTCGGCGAGCAGGAGATCTACCGCGGCGCCTTCGCGGTGCGCCTGCCGTACGTGGCGACCGGCAAGTCACCGCCGGCGGCGCTGGATCTGGTTCTCAAGCTGCAGGGCTGCGCCGACAAGGGACTTTGCTATCCGCCGCAGAGCTGGCCGGTGCACGTCACCCTGCCGACGGCGGCTCCACCCGCGACCGGCGGTGGCCTGCTCGGCAAGCTGGCGGGCGCCGCCGCCGTAGCGTCGGATGACTTCCTGCCGCCGGAGCAGGCCTTCCAGGTGAGTGCCGATCCGCCCGAGGCGAATGCGGTGCGCCTCAACTTCGTGATCGCGGACGGCTACTACCTCTACAAGAGCCGCATCAGCGTCAGCGGCGAGAGCGCGCTCGCGCAGCTGGGCGCCGTCCAGCTGCCGAAGGGCCTGCCGCACGCCGACAACTACTTCGGCGAACAGGAGATCTACCGCCAGCAGTTCGAAGCGACGGTCCCGTTCGCGCGCGCGAGCGCCGCGGCAGGCAAGCTCGCACTCAAGGTCGTCTACCAGGGCTGCGCGGACAAGGGGCTGTGTTACCCGCCGCAGACACAGCTGATGATGCTCGACCTTGCGGCGGTCAACGGCGCGAGCGCGACCACCGCGGCCAGCGGCACCAACGGCGGCGGCACGGCGATGGTCTCCGAGCAAGACCAGAAGGCGGAGCTGATCGGCCACGGCAACCTGCTGCTGGTGATCGCGGAGTTCTTTGGCTTCGGGCTGCTGCTTGCCTTCACTCCGTGCGTGCTGCCGATGGTGCCGATCCTCTCCGGAATCATCGCGGGCGAGGGCGAGCGCGTGACGCCCGCGCGCGGCTTCGCGCTGTCGCTCGCCTACGTGCTCGGCATGGCGATCACCTACACGGTCGCGGGTGCCGCGGCGGCGATGGCCGGCAAGCAGGCGCAGGCGTTCTTTCAGCAGCCGTGGATCCTGTGGCTGTTTGGCGGGCTGTTCGTGGTGCTCGCGCTCGCGATGTTCGGCCTGTTCGAGCTGCAGATGCCCTCGGCCCTGCAGACCCGCTTCGCGGATGCGAGCAACCGCATCAAGGGCGGCAAGCTTCTGTCGACCGCGGTCATGGGCGCGCTCTCCTCGCTGGTCGTCACCGCCTGCGTGGCGCCGCCGCTGTTCGCCGCACTCGCCGTGATCGGCAAGGCCGGCAACGTGGTGCGCGGCTCGATCGCGCTCTTTTCGCTGTCGATCGGCATGGGCACGCCGCTGCTGGTGGTCGGCGCCTCGGCCGGCAAGCTGCTGCCGAAAGCGGGACCGTGGATGGAGACCGTCAAGGCCGTGTTCGGCGTCGTGTTCCTCGGCGTCGCGGTCTGGATGTTCGACCGGCTCGTGCCCGCGCGCATCGAGATGGCGCTCTGGGCGGCGGTCGCCTTCACCGGCGTCTGGGTGCTGCTCAGCGTCGGGCTGCGCGGCGGGCGGCGCACGACGCCGCGATGGGTCGCGGGGGCCGCGGTCGCGCTCTACGGCGCCGTGCTCTTGGTGAGCGCCGCCGCCGGCGGCACCAACCCGCTCAAGCCGCTGGCCGGCACCGGACTCCTCGGCGCCTCAAGGGCGATCGAGGCGCTGCCGTTCGTGGCCGTGCACTCGAGCGCCGAGCTCGACAGCGCGCTCGCGGCGGCCGGCAAGGCCGGAAAGCTGGTCATGCTCGATTTCTCCGCCGACTGGTGCGTGTCGTGCAAGGAAATGGAGACGCACACCTTCGCCGAGCCCGCGGTCCGCAGCGCGCTCGCGCGCTACGTGCTCCTCAAGGCCGACGTGACCGCCAACAGCGCGGACGACCAGGCACTCCTCAAGCGCTTCGGCATCTTCGGGCCGCCGACGACGGCGTTCTTCGCGAGCGACGGCCGCGAGCGGACGGATTTCCGGCTGGTCGGATTCACGGCCGGTGAGCCCTTCCTCGCACACCTCCAGAAATTCGAGTCGGCGCCTTGATCTCCCGTTCGCTCGCGCTCACGGTCGCGGGCCTTGCCGCAACGGGCGCCGCGGTGCTGGGCGCATACCTCTACGAGCGCCTGCACGGGGCGCCCGCCGCGGTCACCGTGGCGG
>JANXZZ010000068.1 GCA_025355245.1 Pseudomonadota bacterium
TGGGTCTTCATCTTCGCCCTCTTCTATCTCTGGTAGCAGAAACCCATGGATCACACCGCACAAGCGAGTCACGGCGAGGGCGTACAGCACCCGGTCGCCATTTACCTGTGGATCTGGCTGTTGCTGTTCGTCGTCAGCTCGTTCTCGTACATGGTCGACTACTTCCACCTGCACGGGGCGCTGCGCTGGACCCTGATCCTGATTTTCATGATCGTGAAGGCCGGCTTCATCGTCATGATTTTCATGCACATGGCGTGGGAGCGGCTCGCGCTCAAGCTCGCGATTCTGGTGCCACCGTTCGCGCTGCTCGTGCTGATCGGGCTGATGGCCATCGAGGGCGACTACACCTTCCTGACGCGCCTCGCTTCGTTCGTGCACTGACCGGGGTACGGAGCCCAAGGATGCGATCGACATGAAGAAGAAGCACGACAAGACGTTCGTCACGCTGGTCAGCGTCGTGATCGGCAGCCTGATCGGCCTCGCGGTCGGCATCTTCGCGCTGTCGCGGTACGTAGGCGCGCGCGCCGAGGTCCTGAGCGAGACGGACAGTGGCTACCGCGCCGAGGTGCGCGAGCGCATCGCACCCGTGGGGCGCGTCGCGGTCGTGGGCAAGGACAACGCTGCGCTGGTGATCGAGGCGACGGGTCCCAAGGTCGTCGCGGCGCCGGTGACGATGCTGGCGGTCATGAGCGGCGAGGAGACCTACAAGATGACCTGCAGCACCTGCCACGCGGCCGGCGTCGGCGGCGCCCCCAAGTACGGCGACAAGAAAGACTGGGCGCCGCGACTCGCCGAAGGCGTCGCCAAGCTGCGCCAGCACGCGCTTCTCGGGCTCCAGGACGAGGGCGGCGTGATGCCGCCCAAGGGCGGCCGCCCGGACCTCCCCGACCAGTCGGTCGAGAACGCGGTCGACTACATGCTCAAGGCCGCCAAATAGCCGACCACTAGCCGATGTGCGAGAGCCTGAGCAGCTGCTCGAGGTCGCGCACCATCGCCTGCTCGCCCGCATCCGGCGCGTAGCTCATCATCAGGTTGCCGAGCGGGTCGACGATGTAGACCCGCCCCGCGAGCGCCACGGACGCGCCGCCCGCCGGGAACGCATCGAGCAGGCGCCGCCCGTCCGCATCCCGGAGCCACGCGATCGCAAGATCCGCGCGCACGCCCGCGGGCGCGGCCGCCTCGCAGCAGGGCGCGTCCACGAGCAGCACGCGCCGCACGCGCGCGATGTTGGTGCCGAGCGCGCGCCGCGCGCCGCGCGTCTCGGCAAGCGCTTCCGCGCAGCGCGCATCGCAGTCCGTCCCGGCGACGTAGAGGAGTGACCAGTGACCGTGCAGCAGCGCGGCCGAAGTCACCGAGCCTCCCGAGGTCGCGAGCACCGCGTCGGGCAGCGGGCGTGCGGGCTCGATGAGCTCGCCCTGGTTGGTGTGGCCGGCCGGTCGGAACCGCATGCCGTAGTAGGCCCAGAACGATAGCGCCAGCGGTCCAAGGAACAGCGCCGCGATCAGCACCAGCTGCGCGCGGCGGCGCATTACGATTGGGCGCGGTGGCGGCGGCGGTGGTCGATTCATGCGGGCGACCCTCGAGTCCTCAGGGTGACGATGCCGACGAGGACCACGAGCGTCACTGCGAGTGCGTACCACTGTACCGCGTAACCGACGTGCCGATCGGAGGAGAGCCCCGTCGGTCGCCAGTCGCGTACGAACCCGTCCGGTTCGCTCGCATCGAGCAGCACGATGCGCGGGTAGATTGCGCCGCCCAGCGTCGCGCGGAGCGCGTCCCAGGTCGGATAGTTGAGGACGCGCGGCCACGCGACGTCCGCCGCGCCCGCGAGCTCGATCCCGGCGCGCGGCAGCTCGTCGAGGCGCCCCGTCACGAGTCGCGGTGCCTCGCCCACCGCGACTTCGGGGAGCGCCGCGCGGCTCGCGCCGAGCGGCACCCAGCCGCGATCGACGAGCACGGTGTCACCGCGCGCCGTTCGGAGCGGCGTCAGCACGCGATAGCCGACGCGGCCCTCGTGGGTCATGTTGTCGAGCAGCACCTGGCGCGCGGTCAGGTAATGCCCCTCGAGACGCACGTGCAGGAAGCGCGGGGCCAAGTTCGCCGCGGGCAGCGCCACCGGCGCCGCGGCACCCGCGGCGAACTCGGCGGCCTCGCGGCGCTGCTCGCCGGCGCGCTCGAGCTGCCAGGTGCCGAGCCACGCGAGCAGTGCAACCAGCGGCACGGCCACGAGTGCCGGCACCAGGCTCGGCAGCCGCGCGGCGCGCACTATAATAGTGTCCCAACCCGAGGGTGTGCCATGGACGTGCTGCGACTGCTCATCATTGCGACGCTGCTCGCGATCGTGTGGAGCCTCGGGACGGCGCTCTACCACCTCTCCAAGGGAACCGGCGACTCCGACCGCATGCTGCGCGCACTGACCTGGCGCATCGGCCTCTCGCTCGGGCTATTCATCCTGCTGCTCATCGCCGGTCGCGCCGGCTGGATCGTCCCGCACGGCGTCGCCCACTAGCGCAACCGCGCCGGCAGGAGCCGCGGCCGCGCGTGCCGCGACGCTCTACAGCCAGTAGACGAAGACGTAGAGGCCGAGCCACACCACGTCGACGAAGTGCCAGTACCAGGCCACGCCCTCGAACGCGAAATGCCGGTCGGGCGTGAAGTGGCCCTTCAGTACCCTGAGCCAGATCACCAGCAGCATGATCGCGCCGATCGTGACGTGCAGGCCGTGGAAGCCCGTCAGCATGAAGAAGGTCGAGCCGTAGATGCCGGTGCCGAGCTGCAGCCCGAGCTCCGTGTACGCCTCGTGGTACTCGCGCGCCTGCAGGAACACGAACAGGAAGCCGAGCAGGAACGTGGCCGCGAGGAACACGGTCAGGAGCGTGCGTTTGTTCGCGCGCAGCGCGTGGTGGGCGATCGTGACCGTCACGCCCGAGCTCAGCAGGAGGAGCGTGTTGAGCGCGGGTACGCCGGTCGCCGAGATCGTCTTGAAGCTGCCGTCGGCGCGCGGACCCAGCAGCCCAGGTCCATTCGAGGGCCAGTGCGCCTCGAAGTTGTTCCACAGGAGCTCGCTGGTCAGGTGCTTCGCGCCCTCGCCGGACAGCCACGGCAGCGCGAGCTGGCGCGCATAGAAGAGCGCGGCGAAGAACGCGGCAAAGAACATGACCTCGGAGAAGATGAACCACGCCATGCCCATGCGGAACGAGCGGTCAACGTTCAGGTTGAAGACGCCCGCCTCGCTCTCGTTCACGACTGTGCGGAACCAGCCGAAGAAAAGCGTGAACAGGAGCACGAGGCCGACACCGAGCACGGTCGGTCCCGAGCCCGAGTCCTCGAGGGTGAGCGCAGCACCGGCCATCAGCACGAACAGCGACACCGATCCGAAGATCGGCCAGGGGCTGCCGTGCGGTACGTAGTACTTGCCTTCGGGAGGTGTCGGGTGGGCTTGTGCCATGGTCGTTCCTGGGGATGAACCGGGGTGTGTCGCGGCGCCGCTCAGCGCGCCGCAGCCGTTTTCGCCTGCGGCAGGTCGAAGAACGAGTAGGCGAGCGTGACGCGGTCGAAGTCCGTCGGCAGCTCCGGGTCGATGATGAAGCGGATCGTCATGTCGCGGCCCTCGCCGATCGCGAAGAGCTGGGGACGGAAGCAGAAGCACTCGGTCTTGCGAAAGTACCTGGCGATCGAGTTGGGTGCGATGCTCGGCACCGCCTGCGCGACTACCGCGCCGCCGGTGAGGTTCCTGGCCCAGAACGTGGTCTCGTAGAGCTGGCCGGGGTGCACCGCCATCGAGGTCACGTGCGGCCGGAACTCCCAGTCGCCCGCGCGCGGCACGTTGGCGATGAACTCGACCGTGACCACCCGCCCTGCATCCGGCCTCTCGATGACGGCCGCCGCGGCCGTCTGCGTGCCGTACCAGCGATTGCCGGTGTCCCAGACCTTGCAGAGCACGCTGTAAAGCGGCACGAGCGCGAAGCCGAACGCGAAGCTGCCGAGCGTGAGCAGCGCGAGCTGGACGAGCAGCGGGCGGTGCGCGCCTTTCCTCAGGGAAGCGGGCGCGACACTGGGCTCGGGCACGTCCGGCGCGCGCGGAGCTGCCACCTCAGTGCCGTCCCGCGAGCACGCTGAACAGGATGAAGGCGACGTAGAAGCCCGCGGCGATCAGGCCGAACACGATGGCGAGCCGGCGCGTGCGCATGCGCCGGCTGCTCGCCTCGTCCGGGGCCTCGGCGCTCACGGGCATGCCACCTCAGTGGATCTCGGGGGCATCTTCGAAGGAGTGGTACGGCGCCGGCGAGGGCAGCGTCCACTCGAGGCCGTGCACCTCCGCATCCCACACCTTCGCGGTCGCGGTCTTGCCGTACCAGACGCCCTGGATGATGACGGCGACGAACAGCAGCTGCGCGAGCCCGAACGCGAAGCCGCCGATCGAGGACACCATGTTCCAGTCGGTGAACTGCACGCTGTAGTCGGGAATGCGCCGCGGCATGCCGGCGAGTCCGAGGAAGTGCTGCGGAAAGAACAGCACGTTCACGGAGATCGTCGACAGCCAGAAGTGCCACTTGGCGAGCGCCATGCTGTACATGCGTCCGGACCACTTCGGTAACCAATAGTAGACGCCGGCCATGATCGCGAATACCGCGCCCGGCACCAGCACGTAGTGGAAGTGCGCGACCACGAAGTAGGTGTCCTGGTACTGGTAGTCGGCCGGCGCGATCGCGAGCATGAGCCCCGAGAAGCCGCCGATCGAAAACAGGAACAGGAACGCGAGCGCGAACAGCATCGGCGGCTCGAAGGACAGCGAGCCGCGCCACATCGTCGTCGTCCAGTTGAACACCTTAACGCCGGTCGGCACCGCGATCAGCATGGTGCTCATCATGAAGAACATCTGGCCGGCGAGCGGCATGCCCACCGTGAACATGTGGTGTGCCCAGACGATGAACGACAGGAACGCGATCGAAGCGGTCGCGTAGACCATCGCGTCGTAGCCGAACA
>JANXZZ010000073.1 GCA_025355245.1 Pseudomonadota bacterium
CTCGAGGCGCGCTACTACCAGAACGGCCATTCGCTGGTGGGTCAACTCGACTACGACGTCAGCTACCACGTTCTTAACGCCGCGACGATGCTCGCCAGCTGGGCGCTGCCCGGGCGCTGGGTCCTCACCGCCATCGCCGACCACCGCAAGAATCCCTTCGTCGGGACCTACGATGCGCTGATCGGCCAGCCGACCACCTCTCTCGATGAGCTGATCGGGACGCTTGGGATCGACGAAGTGCGCTCACTGGCGCGCGATCGAAGCGCTTCGAGCGACACGGCGACGCTCGGCCTGCAACATCCGATCGGCGACCGACTGCAGTGGGGCAATGACATCTCCTTCAGCCGCGTTGGCGGCACGCCCGCTTCGGGCGGGGTGGCGGCGGTACCGGGCTCGGGCACGGCGATCAGCTACTCCACGCAGCTGCTCGGTGGCGGCTGGATCGTCGACGGTGACATGAACGCGGTCGGGCTCAGCTACGCAACCCGCTCGGGAACGAAGGGTGCCGCGGTGTTCGGTAGCACGCGCTTCCCGATTGGCGCAGCGTTGCGCGTCGGGCCGCGGCTCCAGCTGAGTCACACGAGCGGCGACGATCCGGCCACCGGTACCAGCGCCGGCTGGTCGGCAAGCCCGTCGATGCTCGCGGACTGGCGCTTCAAGCGCGGCCTGATCGAATTCGAGGCCGGTTACGAACGCGCCAATTTCAACGCGAGCCTGGCCCCGGGCGTCCCGATCGACCCGAACGCACCGCCGGCGACGCTGCTCAATCAGCAGACGCGCCGGTTCTGGCTGAGTCTCGGCTACAACGTTAGTTTCTAGGCGCCTCGCCTCGGTGCTCTTGGGCGCCGCGCAGCGAGCACCACTCCCTTGCGCGTGAATTGGCCGTTCGCGAGTCCGCCACGGCAGACCTTCCGGGGCGCGCCTCGCATCGTTGAATCGCTTCGTCCCGCCGCGCGGCACCCGCCCCGAGACGCGCCCAGGCGGCGATCGCCGTTCATTTCACCGCTATCCGGCGTCGCTGGCCCCGCCAGGCACGCTCCCAAGCACTCGACATAACGGGATTTCGGTGCCGGCTCCGCGGACCTGACGCTGCCTTGACAACGCGCGTCGCTGTAAATGGTAGCGTAGGGAGCAAACATCGGGGACGCGGTCGACCCGCGCGACGACTTTTCAGGGACGCGCCAAATGCCACACCCAATTGCCTCGCACCCCCGAGCGGGGGTGGTCGCGCTCGTTGCCGTGGTTGCAACGCTCGTGATCCTGCCGGCGCGCGCCGACGAGCACCAGCATGGCAACGGTTCCGACTGGCTGGTCTTCGTGACTGGCGACGCGCGCGTTCACTCCTCCAGTGACCTCGCGCCGCAGTCCAACTATGACTACCTGAGCGCCGATGTTCTCTACTCGCATTCCGATGGGCGTTTCCGGATGCTTGCGGAAACGTATGTCGCGCCCGATGAGCTTGACGTCGAGCGACTGCAGATGGGCTGGGAGTTCGGCGAAAACACGCTCGCCTGGATCGGGCGCTTTCACCAACCCTCGAGTGCGTGGAATACGGAACATCACCACGGCCAGTACCTGCAGACCGCGATTACGCGACCCAATATCGAGCACTGGGAGGACGAGGGCGGGCTGGTGCCACAGCACATCACCGGCGCGCTCCTCGAAACGCGCGGTGCACTCGGCGACAAGGGCGGCCTGACGCTGGCAGCAGGGGGCGGGGCCGCACCCGTTATCGTTGACGGCGCGATGCGCCCGCTTGGGCTGTTTCGTCCCAATGTCGGCGGCTACCGCCCGTCGTGGTCGGCGCGGGTCAGCTTTCTGCCGGAGCTGCTGGGCGATGAGTCGATGGGCCTGGTGCTCGCGCACCACGAGCTCAACGTGCGCGACCCGACCGTAGCGGCACTGCTGAGCGCGAACGACGTCGAACTCGACGTAGTCGGTGCGTTTGTGAAGCTGGACCGGCGCAACTGGCGTTTGCAGGCGACCTGGTACGACATCGGCGTTGCGCTGGACTCGGGTCAGCAAACTCGGCACGAACGATTCGGGGCCGGCTACCTGCAGGTCGAGCGCAGCCTGCCGCACGCACTCACGGCGTACGGGCGAGTCGAAAGTTCCGACAATGCCGGCAACTCGACCTACGTGACATTCCAGCGTCGCGAGTTCGAATTGCGGCGCGGACTCGTTGGCCTGCGCTGGGACCTGGCGCGCAGTCAGGCGCTGACCCTGGAGGCGACGCACGCGACCACCCTGGCCGTCCCCTTCAACGAGTTGCGCTTGCAATGGAGCGGCGTCTTGCCATGAGAATGGCGTTCGTCGCGGCCCTCGCGGCGCTGTTGCTCGGCGCCGTTCCACCGACTCGCGCGGCCGACGAGAGTTTGGTGCTGTTCGTGAGTGCCGGGAGTCCGATCACTCGCCTCGAGATCATCGAAGTTCGCAAGCTGTTCCTCGGGCTCACCGTGATCCGCAGCGATCTCACGCTGCGGGCCCTGGACAATCACAGCGACGGCCACCTGCACGAAGTATTTCTGCAGAACGTGATCGCAATGCCGGAAAGCGCCTACAACCGACGCCTGCTGATGCTCACTCTGCAGCAGGGTGCGCGCCGCCCCGGCATCTACACCTCGACGTCGGAGCTGCTTGCGGCGGTCGCCGCCGATCCGAGCGCGGTTAGCGTCGCCTGGGCGAAAGACGTCGCCGGCGATCGGCGGGTCAGGGTCTTGCGGATACTGTGGCGCGACTGACCTCAACGCTCGCCTCGCGCATTGCGCTCGTCATGCTGGCCGCGCACGGCATCCTGTTACCGCTCGTGTTTTTCGGATTGATGCACGTCGTTGAGCGCAGCCAGATCGAGCAGTTCATGGAGCAGGTGCGGGGCTTCGCGCGCGTGGTGGCCGATGAATTCGAGCTCGGCAACGCGCTTGACTCGCCCGAGCGATCCCAGGCACTTCTCGATTCGGCGATCCTGCGCGGCGATGGCGTCTACGCGGAGCTCCTAAACCCGGGCCACGACATCAAAAGCACGCTCGGGCTGGCCGGCCTCAAGCGTCCGCTACATCAGGATCTCGACTTCGGCCAGGACGGCGACGAGACGTATTTCATCATGCTCCCCCTCGACCATGCGGGCCATCAGGCGGAGCTGTGGCTCGGTTTCGATGAGCGAACATTGACGGCGCAGATCGCCGAGGCACGCTCGCGCATTCTCGCGACGCTGGGCGCCTATTTTTTGCTGACGATGGCGCTCGCCGTGCTTGTCGGCCGCTGGCTTTCGCGGCCGCTGATCGAGCTTCAGCAGCGTTCACGCCGCGTTGCCTCTGGCGACTACGCGTTGCGCCTCGACGCCGCCACCTCGCTTCGCGAGGTCGTCGAGCTCGGACTGGATCTCGACCGGATGCGGGGCGAACTCGTCGGTGTGAGCGAACGGCTACGGCGCGAGATAGCAGCCAAGGAAGCGATCGAATCGGAACGGCGAGTGCTCGAGGTTCAATTGCGGCGCCGCCACCGCCTCGAGACGGTCGGCACGCTGGCGGGTGGAGTGGCGCACGAATTCAACAACGCACTGGTGCCAATCATTTTGTATACGGAGTCGCTATTGATGGACGCGGCGCCCAAGAGTTCGGAGTCCGAGCAACTCGAGGGCGTGCTGTCTGCGGCGAAGCGCGCGCGCGACATTGTCCGTAAGGTCCTGGCTTTCAGCCGAGAGTTCGACACGGTGCGACTCGAGCGAGTCAGCCTGCAGAGCGCGGTGGATGAGGCGTTGAAACTGTTCACGGCCCTGATGCCGGCAAGCATCGACGTGCGCCGCGAGCTCGCCGACGACGTGCCAATGGTGCTCGCTGATGAGAGCCTTTTGACGCAGCTGGTCATGAATCTTTGCACCAACGCCTACCAGGCCATGCAGGTGACGGGCGGCGTGTTGACGCTCGGCGTCGGCGTCGAACGCGGTGCCGCCGGGTCGGTCGTCGAGCTGTACGTCAGAGATACCGGCCATGGCATGGACACGGCGACGATGGAGCGAATCTTCGAGCCGTTCTTCACGACGCGCGAAGTTGGCTCCGGCACCGGCCTTGGTCTCGCCGTGGCCGATGGCATAGCCACCAGCTTCGGTGCGAGTATCATCGTTGACTCAAGCCCGGGCCAGGGAGCGACCTTCAGGGTGCGCTTTCCACCTGCCGCGACGGCCGATCCCAAAGTCACCGTCGCCAAAGTCCACCCGGCCGGGAACGCTGCATGACGAATGTCCCGACTGCTACGCGCGGCTCGCGCTCGCCAGGCGCAGCAGCGCCGCGCCTGCTGATCGTCGACGACGAGCCGGATGTGCGGGCGGCGATGCATCGGGTCCTCGAACGCGCCGGGTACTCCGTGCGCCTTGCCGCCAACGCCGACCAGGCGATCGAGGAACTGCGCGCCGAGATGGTCGAGCTCGTGATCACCGACATGATCATGCCGCGGCAGAACGGTGCGGCCCTGATTGCGACGCTTAAGGTCGACTTTCCGGGGGTACGCATCGTCGCCATCTCGGGAGGCGGCAATTTTTGGCCGCAAGGCTACAAACGCGAAGCGATCACAACTTCCGCCTACCTTGCTGCAGCCGAGCGCGCCGGCGCGGACGGGGTCCTCGCAAAGCCCTTCGAGATGCTTGAGCTCCTCGACGTGATCCGCGCGGTACTCGGCACCGGCGCGAAGCCGAAATAACCGTCGGTGGTGGTGGTGGCGTGGAGCGCCGCGCCATCGCTCCTGGTTCCACGACTCGCCCCTATATATTCGTAACAGTCCATCGGGGGCGCGATCGTGCCATCGCAAGGACGGGTCGTGCGCGGTGCGGACGGACCGCAGCGGCACGCCTCAAGTGAGTCACCCTGGTTGGTCCGGCGGATTTAGGGGCTCGGCGAACTCGCGTCGCGCACGCGTCGCCGCGCCTCACGGTCGGCGCCGACAGAGCGCAGGTGCTTTGGCGGGAGTGCAGACCGAATGCGCGCCGCGGCGCGCGATCGCGCAAGCTGCGTTCTACGCGTCGTTCGCGCGCTCCGACTCCGAGTCGATACGCAACAGTCCGCTCTGTATCGCGAAACGCGTGACATCCGCGACATTGTGCAGCTCGAGCTTGCGCATCAGGTTGGCGCGGTGCTTCTCGACGGTTTTTACGCTGCGATTCAGCGTCACGGCGATGCGTTTGTTCGACTGGCCGCGCGCGACCATTGAAAGAATTTCGCGCTCACGGGTCGTGACGTGCGCCATCCCGGTGATGTGCTGCGGATCGGGCGGGGACACGCCGAGGTAGCTGCGCACCACGCGCGCAGCGGATCGTGGACACAGGTGGCGCTGGCCGCTCAGCACGAGCCGCAGGCCGCGAATCAACTCGACGCGGGTGACGTCCTTGAGGATGTAGCCATCGGCGCCGGACAACAGGGCCGCGCGAATGCACTCTTCGCTGACGTCCTCCGTGAGCACCACGATGCGCGCCCGTGGGCAGTGTTCGCGCAACTGCACGACGGCCTGCGAGCCGCTCGCATCCGGCAGCCGCACGTCCGTTAGTATCAGGTCCGGCTCGAGCGAGTGGACGGCGGCCACGGCTTCGGCGAGGGAGCCCGCGCCGCGCGTCACTTCCATATCCGCTTCGAGGTCGATCAGAACCTCTAGCCCCTCGCGTAGCAGATCGTGGTCATCGACCAGTAGAACGCGCGCGCGCCGCGCCACATGCGGGATAGCATGCAAGCCAGCTGCTGCCAGCGACGCCGATCCGGCCGCAGTGGCGAGCCGCGGTACCCCGAGAGCCATTGTGAGTTCCCCTATCCCTGATTCTTTCACAAGCTGGTCTTCGCCTCGGACAGCCTTGCAGAAAACCGGGTGACTGTAAATTGCGACATAATCTGGCCGACCCGCGACCGGCGGGTTCCCGGGACGACAGCACGCGCCGCCCGCACGGATCTGCTGAGACACCGCGGTCTCCGGGGCCAGTTCTACACGGTTTCCTACCCCGGGGCCCGGTGCACGGGCCGTACAGTCCCTGCATGCACTCTTGGCCGACGTCGGTGTTGGCTCTGGTTCTGCTCGCCGCGGCTCCCGCGGCGCTGGCGGATATCTACGCATACACCGACGCTCAGGATGTGACGCATTTCTCGAACGTCCCGTCCGACGCGCGCTACTCGCTGGTTCTGAGCTCGCCCGTCGCAGCCTTGTCCGCCGACGCCTCCGGTAAATCCTCGGCGGGAGGCGGATGGCGAGTCCGCGCCGCCGGCTACGCGCCGCTGATCAACCGCACGGCAAAGCGCATGGCGCTGCAGCCCGCGCTGCTCCGAGCCGTGATTGCGATCGAATCGGCGTTCAACCCGCGCGCCGTCTCGCGCGCCGGGGCTCAAGGCCTCATGCAGCTGCACCCGGCGACGGCCCGCCGTTACGGCGTTGGCGATGCCTTCGATCCGGAGCAGAACGTGCTGGCCGGTGCCAAGTATCTCAGCGACCTCATGCATCGCTACGACAACAACCTGGAGCTGACGCTCGCCGCCTACAATGCCGGCGAAGACGCGGTCGCCCGCTATGGCGGCAAGATTCCACCGTTCCGCGAGACTCGCGAATACGTGCCAGCGGTACTGCGGCTCTACCACGAGCTGCTCGCGCAGGCGACATAGATCAGGAATTCGGGGCTTCCCCAACCATCCGCGGCCTCGAACCGCGTCGCTACCGGACGCACGGGCACTCGACCCGCTTGAAGAAGAGCCCGCGTCTGGGCGAACAAGGCAATGGGTGTCAGCGTGCAACGTCTAATCGCTCTGATTTCAGAAATTACCGAGGCCTACCGCGAGTCCGTCACCGTGCGCGACGTGGCGGCACTGGCCGCACGCCGGCTGGCCGAGCTCTTTCACGGTGCGTCCGTCATCGTGTTCGAGCGCGAGGCGGGGCGCGACACGGTGCGCGCGGTCGCCGGCTCGAACGTCCCGGCAACGTGGCAAATGCGCGCCGTGCACCTCGCGGAGGTCCCGCACCTTGCCAAGGCGCTGCGCCAGCCCCGCGGTCTAGTTCACGGTGCCGTCGTCAACAATGGCCAGCACGAGCCGGACCGGTCGCTCGCGCTCATCTGCGGCGCGGTACCCGATGCGGTCGAGCCACTGTACGCGCTGATGTTCCTCGCGCCGGCCGATCCTGCCGAGGACGCGGTGCGCGCCGCCGCGATCGAGACCGTGCGCCACTTACTGGGCACCGCTGCCACTCTCGCGAACGGCAGTGCGGAGCGAGCGCGGACACTCGCTGCGATTCATCACGCCAAGGTCGAATGGCAGCAGACCGCGGATACCATACCGGAGGTCGTCGGATTGCTCGACCGCCGCGGTCATATCGTCCGCGTCAGCCGCGCGCTCAGCCGCAGCGGATTCGGCGAGGTGCGTGCCGCGATCGGAAGGAATCTGCACGCGGTGCTGCACCCGGAGTGCGTGGACGGCGGCTGCGCGCTGAAAGGGGCGATCGGATCCGCGTGGCGGGAGCTTGCCACCAGCCCCGCCGCGTCGTTTGAATGCTCCGACGCGACGCTGAAGCGCGACCTCATCTTCGAATTCCGGCCCGCCACGCTGGGCTTCGACCACGTCCCCGCCGAGCGCCTGCACCGAGTCGCGTTCGTAATTACCGACGTGAGTTCCTTACGGCGCGCGGAACGCGACCTGACCGCGCTCAATCGTACCCTCGAGCAACGCGTCGAGGAGCGAACCGCCGAGATCACCTCGACCAATCGCGCGCTTCGCGAAGAAGTTGCGCGACGCGGCGAGGCGGAGCGTTCGCTCAGGGTGTCGCAGATAGAACTCGAGGGCGTCTCCGAGCAGCTGATGCTCGCTCAAGAGGAGGAACGCAAGCGTATCGCGCTCGACCTGGATGCCAGCGTCGGGCAGTCGCTCAGTGCCGTCAAGTATTCGCTGGAGCGTGCCCAGGTGCTCGCTCGCCGGCAGCAGATGAAGGAAATCGGCGATGTCGTCGAATCAACGGTCCACCGCGTGCAAAGCGTGCTGGACGAAATTCGCGGCATATCGATGAACCTGCGGCCGGCGTTGCTCGATGACCTGGGCGCGGTGTCCGCCATTCGCTGGTTGTGCCGCGAGTGGCACGACGTGTATCGCGATATTGCGATCGACATCGATCTGGAAGTATCCGACGCGGACATCCCCGCGGTGCTCGGCACCTACGTCTTTCGTGCCGTGCAGGAGTCGCTGGGCCACGTCGCGCGGCAATCAAGCGCGCGGCGAGTGCGCGTCGGGATGCGGCTCGTCGATGGAATTCTCGCGGTGGGGATCGCCGACGATGGCAGTGACTTCGAGCCAAGTGGCGAGGCCCACGGACCGGTCGGGCGCACGGCTATGAGTGGGCTGCGCGGACTGCGCGAGCGCGCCGAGCGATCGGGTGGCCGCTGCGAGTTCACGAGTTCACCCGGCGCCGGGACCGAAATATGTCTCGAGTGGCCGGTGACGGCCGGCGTCGCCGCGCGCGAGGCGAGCCGAGCGGTCAATTAGCCGCTGGGCCATCGCGGTCGCGGCGCGTGCCGCCCCATCTTTTTTTGTGACTCCCGTCACAGCTCTGTGCCAAAGAGGCACAGACGTAAGTTTTTTTCATCTTTTCGCGCTAGGGTTTGCCTAGGGGAATAATCGGTGGCATCCCGATCCTGCAGCCAGCGCGAAGAGGCGATGGTCGCAACGGATCGCGGTTCCGCCATAGGAAATCGGGAATGGACGACGGAGATATCTCCGGCGAAGGGAAGTCGGCGCACAAGTCTACTCCGGCAGAGATCTGGCCCGGATTCAAGCGCGGCTCGGCCGGCGAGCGCCTGCGGTTGCTGCTCATTGACCCTCACGAGGTCCTGCGCCGCGGGCTGCGCATCCTCCTTGAGCTCGAGTCCGACCTTGTGGTCGAGGCCGAGGCGTCCAGCCTTAGCGAAGGCCTGGAATTGGCCACGGCCCTGCAACCGGCGCTCGCGATAGTCGACCCTGCGCAGCTCGGGGTGGCCGGCGCGGAGGTCGTGCGACGGCTAGTCGTTGCGGTACCCGGCATCCGTGTTCTGGTCCTTAGCCTGCACGACTCGCTCGAGCAGGTACAGGCGGCCTTCAATGCCGGGGCGGTCGCCTACGTCCGCAAGTTCGCACTGCGCGCCGACCTGCTGCACGCGATCCGGCAGGCCGCACGCGGCGCCATCATGACCTGCCCGGGCGTCACGGATTCGATGCTCCGCGCGTGGCTCGATAGCGCGGCGTCGCGCGCGCCGCTCGCGCCGAAGCTCGATGACGACGAGCGCCGGGTGCTGAAGCTCATAGCGCTCGGCGCGCCAACGCGCGAGATTGCCGCGCAGCTGCAGCGCGGCGTGAAGGCAGTCGAGAAATACCGCATAAATCTCATGCGTCGGCTCGGCCTCAAGAACGCCGCCGCCATCACCCAGTTCGCAATCAGCTCCGGGCTTCTTGCCAAGGATCCGGTGAGGAGCTCGCCGCACGAGAGCGCCGAATGACCACGCTCGTCGTTATCGAGGACGAGGCGCTGGTGCGCGACGCGCTCGAGCGATTGCTGGTCCAGGTTGGCTATGACGTAGCGACCGCGGCGACCGCTCTTGAGGGTCTCGCAGTGCTAGCCACCCGGCCTGTGCAGATCGTTCTGGTCGATATCGTGCTGCCCGGGATGAACGGCGTCGAGGCGATCAAGCGCATGCGCCGCGACTACTCGGACCTGCGCATCGTTGCGATGTCGGGCGGTGGAACCTTCGGGCGCGAATCCTACCAGCCCGAGTCGATCGCGACGCAGTCCTACCTTGCGGCGGCGCTCACAGCGGGCGCGGATGCGGTGCTCGCCAAGCCGTTCGAGTCGCGCGAATTGCTGAGTGCACTTCACAGGCTCGTGCCGGCGCCGGACTCGCTGGCGGGACGACAGTTCGCCGTTTGATGGCGCCGGAATTTGGATCGGCGGGCGCAATGGAGCGGCGCCGAGAGGTCGGGTTTCTCCCCGGGGTGCTTGCGCGACTTCGAATCGCGCATTCGGGTGCAGTGGATGTGACATAACAAAATGATCCGTCTGGAGTTATCGAGCATATCCGTGCGGAGTTCGCGCGGCAGCCCCTCGCGCGCGCGCGCGCGGAGCGAGATGCCAAATCTACTAGCTCACCCTACCTGTGAGCGCCGGCTCGTTAACCTAGATTCGGAGCGAAGGGGATCGCGCAGAGCACGGACTTGCAACGGGCTCCGCCGGCCGCGATTGCGTGAAGGCGCGCGGGACGGGGATCGATCACAGGCGAACGCCAACTTCCGGCGCTGCGCTGTGAACGGCCCGCAAGGCGCGTAAGAAGGCAAATATGAGTGAGGGGAACAGCAACTGTTGCGATCGCGGGCCGCACGAGGTCTGCTCCGGCCGGCGTCGCGTCGCGCAGCCGCGGCTGCGCGGATCCGCTGCCGCCGGCTTCACGCTTCTCGAGCTGCTCGTCGTCATGGTCATCATCGGCCTGCTCGCGGGTTTCGTGGCGCCGCGCTACTTCGCGCAGGTGGGCAAATCCCAGGTCAAGGTCGCGCGCGCGCAGATCGACGCACTCGACAAGGCGCTCGACCAGTTCCGATTGGACGTCGGTCGCTACCCGACCACGGAGGAGGGCCTGCAGGCGCTCACCACCCAGCCGAACAATGAGGCGAACTGGTCCGGGCCGTACTTGAAGAAAGGCGTGCCGATGGATCCGTGGGGCCGGCCATACGTCTACACGCAGCCAGGAACGCACAACGATTTCGACCTCATGTCCTACGGCAAGGATGGGCGGGTCGGTGGCACCGGCGAAGATGCCGACGTGACGAACTGGTAGCCCATGCGCTTCCGTCTCACCGCCCTTGATACCGCACGCGCCGTCGAAATCCACGAGCTCGATGCGCTCGATGAGGCCGATGCACGCCGTCAGGCGTTGGCGCGCGGCCTGCGCGTGCTGCGCGTCGACATCGCGAGTCGATTCCGGCGTGGCCGGCGGGCGCGGCTTGCGCTAGTACCGTTCAGCACCGAGCTCGTTGCGCTTCTCGATGCCGGCCTGTCGCTGATCGAGGCAATCGACGCTCTGACCGAGAAGGAGCGCGACGAGGCAGTGCGCTCGGTACTCGAGGGTATTCGCCGCCGCCTCTACGAAGGCCAGACGCTGTCATTCGCGCTCTCGGAGTTTCCGAGCAGCTTCCCGCCGCTCTTTGTCGCAACGGTCCGTGCCAGCGAACGCAGCGGCGCCATCACCGAGGCACTGACGCGCTTCGTCGCTTACCAGCAGCAGATCGACTTGTTGCGCAAACGCCTTATCAACGCGTCGATCTATCCGGCCGTGCTGCTCGGCGCCGGCAGCCTCGTGGTCCTCTTCCTAGTTGTCTATGTCGTGCCGCGCTTCAGCGGGATCTATGAGGACATCGGCGGGGAGCTACCGTTCGCCTCGCGGATGCTAATGCAGTGGGGCCGGCTGCTCGAGGCGCACGGCCTCGGAGTCCTCATCGGTTTCTGCGCCTGTGCCGCACTCGCGGTCCATGGCGCTACGCGACCTGGATTTCGCGCCTTCATCGGCCGCACGGTGACCAGGATTCCAACGGTAGGCCACCAACACGAGCTCTATCAGCTGGCGCGCCTCTATCGCACCGTCGGCATGCTGCTGCGCGGCGGCTTGCCGGTCGTGACCGCATTTGAAATGACCCGCGGACTGCTCGCCGCGAGCGCCCAACCGCGCCTTGCGGCGGCCACGCGCGCGGTCCGCGAAGGCAAGTCGCTGACCGACTCGCTTGCCCATCAGGGTCTGACCACCGCGGTGGCAGATCGGATGCTCCGCGTCGGGGAGCGCAGCGGCAACATGGGCGAGATGATGGAGCGGATCGCCGCGTTCTACGACGAGGAACTGTCGCGCTGGGTGGATGTCGCCACGCGCCTGATCGAACCGGCGATGATGGCCGTCATCGGGCTCGTGATCGGCGGCATCGTCGTGTTGATGTATTTCCCGATTTTCGAGCTTGCCGGGAGCATCCGATGAGCGCTGCCCTCGAAGCCAGTCCTGTCGACGCGCCGCGCCCGGTCAAAATTCTGCCGGACGAGGTCCTGCGCGCGGCGATCAATACCGCCGCCACCAGCAATCGCCCGGTGCTGGCCGTGCTTGCCGAGCAAACCGGTCTCGACGGTGATGAGCTTGCCGAGGCGCTCGGTGCGGCACTGCGCTATCCCGTGCTCGACGGCCCGAGTCTGATGGCAACCGCGCCCGCATTCGACGTGCTCGGAGCCGCGGACGCGGCAAAACACGGCTGTGTCGTCGTCAAGCGTGACGATGAGCAGCTCGCCGTCATGGCGGATCCCTTCGATACCGGATTGCGGGCGTGGCTCGAACTCAAGGTGTCATCCGAGCTGCGCTGGCATCTCGCGGCCCCCGGCGAGATCACGGCGTTCATCGCCAAGCACGAGCAGGACCTGCGGGCGATGGATGCCGCGGCGCTCAACACCGGCGCCGAGATCTCGCTTGACGGGGACATCGAGAACCTGTCGCTCGCCAGCATCAGTCGCGATTCGAGCCCGGTCGTGAAACTCGTTCACTCGACGGTCTACGACGCGCTGCGGGCCGGTGCCAGCGACATCCATCTTGAAACCCGTCCCGGCGGTCTCGCGGTCCGCTACCGCATCGACGGCGTGCTGGTTCACGTTGCGACGCTCGGCGGCCTGGATCTGTGCGAGCAGGTCATCTCGCGCATCAAGGTGATGAGCGAACTCGACATCGCGGAGCGCCGCGTGCCGCAGGATGGCCGCTTCAAGCTGGCGCTTAAAGGCCGACCCATCGATTTTCGCGTGTCGGTGATTCCGAGCGTGCACGGCGAGGACGCGGTGCTGCGAATCCTCGACAAGCAGACGCTGACCGACGAGCTGCAGGGCCTCAGGCTCGACAGCCTCGGCTTCGATCCCGAGGTCGTCGTTCGGCTGCGGCGTCTGGCGCAGCTTCCCTACGGCATGATGCTGGTGACGGGCCCGACGGGCTCGGGGAAGACGACGACGCTGTACGCGGCGATTTCGGAAACCAATACCGGCCACGACAAGATCGTCACGATCGAAGATCCGGTCGAGTATCAGCTGGCGGGCGTGCTGCAGATCCCGGTCAACGAGAAGAAGGGCCTTACTTTCGCGCGCGGCCTGCGCTCAATCCTCCGCCACGATCCCGACAAGATCATGGTCGGCGAGATTCGCGACCCCGAGACTGCGCAGATTGCCATCCAGTCCGCGCTCACCGGGCACCTGGTGTTCACAACCGTCCACGCCAACAACGTCTTCGACGTACTCGGCCGTTTTTCGCACATGGAAGTCGACGCCTACGCGTTCGTCTCCGCCCTCAACGGCATCCTGGCGCAACGGCTGGTACGCATGGTCTGCGAACAGTGTGCCGAACGCGTGCAGCCCTCCGCCGAAGTGATTGTGCAGTCGGGTCTGCTCTTGCCCGCGGTCTCCGACTGGACGTTCCGCGGCGGTCGCGGCTGCGCCCACTGCCGCGGTACCGGCTACAAAGGCCGCAAGGCCATTGGCGAGCTCCTCGTGCTCAACGACGAATTGCGTGAGGCGATCGTCTCGCGCGCACCCGCGCGCCGCCTCAAAGAACTTGCCCAGGCCGGCGGCGCGCGCCTCATGCGCACTGCGGCTCTCGACCTCGTGCAGCGCGGCAGCACGACTCTTCTGGAGGCGAACCGTGTCACCTCTCTGGCGTGATGAAGTAGCAATCTATATCGCTCCGCGCAAGATAGCGCTCGCGAGGCGTGAACGGGGTCTGCGTCCGGTCTTGCGCGCGGCAACGGATGCCACCGTGCCGAACGGCCAGATCGGCGATATCCGGCCGGCGTTGGCGCGACTCGCGGAATTGCTTGCCGAGCCGACCTGGCAGGAGGCAACGGCACGCGTGGTCGTCGCTGATCCGTGGGCGCGCTACGGAGTCGTGCCGTGGCCGAACAGTCGCCTCGACGCCGACGGCCGGCTCACGCACGCCCGCTACGTACTTGCCGACACCTACGGTGACGGGCTCACGGACTGGAGCGTGACGCTCGCCGATACT
>JANXZZ010000090.1 GCA_025355245.1 Pseudomonadota bacterium
CAGAAACCCTGGGACGGCGCCATCTATCACAAAGATCTTCTGCCCGTCGTATTCGTCACCGGCGACATGGCCGGGCGGCTCGACAGTCCGCTGTACGGCATGTTCAGCCTGGTGTCCCGGATCGGCAAGACGCCGCTCGCCGGCCAGCCTGTGGTGCAGCGATTCATCAATCCACCGGAAGATCCAGGCGAGTTCAGCGTCAACTGGGCCGGCGAGTGGACCATCACCTACGAAACGTTTCGCGACATGGGCCTGGCCTATGCCATCGGGCTGGTGTTCATCTACCTGCTGGTGGTGGCGCAATTCCGATCCTATGCGGTGCCGCTCGTCATCATGGCGCCCATCCCTCTGACGATCATCGGCGTCATGCCCGGGCACGCCTTGCTCGGAGCGCAATTCACCGCCACTTCGATGATCGGCATGATCGCACTGGCCGGCATCATCGTCCGCAACTCCATCTTGCTGGTCGATTTCATCAACGCCGAGATTGCGGCAGGCCGGCCGCTTGCGGAATCAGTGGTCCGCGCGGCCTCGATCCGTGCCCGCCCGATCGTGCTGACCGGGCTCGCGGCGATGATCGGGGCGTTCTTCATCGTGGACGATCCGATCTTCAACGGACTCGCCATCTCGCTGATCTTCGGCATCCTGGTGTCGACGGCGCTAACGCTCCTGCTGATTCCGCTCCTTTACTACGGCTACATCTCGCGCTCCCGGGCGAGCGCCACACTTCCCTAGGGGGTTCCATGGCTCACGT
The DNA here is from genome assembly GCA_025355245.1 of Pseudomonadota bacterium. Classification (GTDB taxonomy): domain Bacteria; phylum Pseudomonadota; class Gammaproteobacteria; order Steroidobacterales; family Steroidobacteraceae; genus CAIKZZ01. The sequence continues at coordinate 755 of JANXZZ010000090.1, forward strand.
AGTGGTGATCGGCGCCGGGCTCGGCGGCGTACCGGCAGCCTTTGACCTGCGCAAGCACTTGCCGAAGCAGCATCGCGTCACCCTGATTGGCGCGCGCTCGTACTTTGAGTTCACGCCGTCCAACCCGTGGATCGCGGTCGGTTGGCGGACCCTTGAGGAGACGCGCGTGCAGATGCAGGAGCCGCTCGAAAGCAAGGGCATCCAGTGGCTGGTCAACACGGTCACCCGCATTGATGCGGACGCGTCCACGCTCATACTCGACGACCGCCAGCAGGTGGACTACGACTACCTCGTCATCGCGACAGGCCCGCGCCTCGCCTTCGAGGAAGTGCCGGGCTTGGGTCCGGATGGGTTCACGCAGTCGGTCTGCAGCCAGGACCATTCGGCGCAGGCCTGGCAGCGATACCAGGACTTCGTCAAGAATCCCGGGCCCGTCGTGGTGGGTGCGGCGCCGGGTGCAAGCTGCTTCGGTCCGGCCTACGAGACGGCGATGATCCTCGATGCCGACCTTCGCAGGCGCAAGATCCGCGACAGGGTTCCGATGACCTACGTGACGAGCGAGCCGTACATCGGCCACATGGGCCTCGGCGGCGTGGGGGACAGCAAGGGGCTCATGGAGTCGGAGCTTCGCGAGCGGCACATCAAGTGGATCACGAACGCGAAGATCGTGTCGGTCGCCGCCAACGAGATGACGGTGCACGAGCTCGACGACAGCGGCACCCTCAAGAAGGAGCACAAGCTCCCGTTCGCCTACAGCGCCGTCATTCCGGCGTTCAAGGGCGTCGATGCGGTCGCTGGAGTGGCGGGGCTCTGTAACCCGCGGGGCTTCGTGTTGATCGACAAGCACCAGCGCAGCCCCAAGTACCCGAACATCTTTTCGGTCGGCGTATGCGTAGCGATCCCGCCGGTGGAGGCCACGCCGGTCGCGACTGGTGCTCCTAAGACGGGGTACATGATCGAGTCGATGGTGTCGGCCACCGCGGCCAATATCGTCGCGGAGCTCGCCGGGAAGCCGGCCGTCGCGGAAGCCACCTGGAACGCGATCTGCCTGGCGGACTTCGGCGATACCGGGGCCGCGTTCGTCGCGCTGCCGCAGATCCCGCCCCGCAACGTCACGTGGTCGAAGCAGGGCAAGTGGGTGCACCTGGCGAAGATTGCCTTCGAGAAGTACTTCCTGCGCAAGGTCCGAACCGGCTCGCTGACCCCCGTGTACGAGACCTACGTGCTGAAGGCGCTCGGGATCGTGTCGCTCAAGCGCCGCCCCCATTGAGCGGCGCGGGGCGGCTATGCGCTGGAGGGTAGTCATGCGCGACCTGTCGCGGCAATTCCTGCTAGGGGCCCTGGCGCTCGCGGTCGTCGACGCCTCGGCGGTCCGCGCGGAATCGCTGCCTGACGCGTGGCGCATGGCCATGGAGGCGGATTCGGCGATGGCGGCCGCCCGCAGCGAACGGGACGCGGCGGATTCGGATCGCTCCGCCGCGCAGCGGCTGCGATGGCCCGTGCTGGATGTCACGGGTAGCTATGCGCAATTCCAGAATGCGCCGATTCTCGACATCGCGACTCCCGCGGGCCAGCTACGGGCGCCACTCTGGAGGCACGATTCCTACACGGCCGCGGGCGCCGAACTGTCGATCCCGGTCTGGACATCCGGTCGAATCAGCGGGGCCATCGGTGCCGCGACGGCAGGCGCGCGCGGGGCTGGCGCGCAGGAGGCGCGGAGTGCGGCGGATCTGAGACTCGCGGTCGCGGAGGCCTACGTGGCGGTCTTTCGGTCGCGGCGCGCGCTCGAGGTCGCGGACTCCGGCGCGGCGACCCTGCGGGCGCACGCGGACGACGTGCAGGTCATGTACGACAAGGAAGCGGTGTCCCATTCGGATCTTCTGGCCGCCAAGGTGGCTCTCGCCAACGCGATGCAACAGCGGCTGCGCGCCGCTAACGCCCTGCGGTTGGGAGCGGCGGCCTATAACCGGCGCGTCGGCCAACCGCTGGACCGAGTGCCGGAGCTGGACGAGCCGTTGGCGCAGCCACCGGTCGCCGCGGGCGAGGCGCTCGATCGAATGATCGCAGGCGCGCAGGAGCGACGCCCCGAGCTCGCGGCGATCGCCGCTCAGGGCGAGGCGTTGCACGAGGCTGCGCGAGCCGAACGCGCGCAGGGCTTGCCACAGGTTGCGCTGCACGCGGGCTACAACCATTTCGACAATCTCGTTCTGGACCGCGAAAACTTCGCGTCGGTCGGGATAGGGTTTCAGTGGCGGCTCTTCGACAGCGGCCAGGTGCGGGCGCGCACGGCGGCGTTGCGCAGCCGCGCGCGCGCTGCGGAGCAGCAGCTCGCGGACCTGCGATCGCTGGTGGCGCTCGACGTGGAGACTGCGGTCCTCAATCGCGACGAGGCGGCAGCGCGCATGGGCGTCGCTGCTGACGCCGTGGCCCAGGCCGAGGAGAACCTTCGGATCGCAAAGGAGCTTTACCGCAGCGGACTGGGGACGAGCACCCAGGTGCTGGATGCCGTGACTCTGCGGGTCACGGCACTGACGAACCGCGACACTGCCGCGTTCGATCTCCTGGTGGCGGGGTATCGCCTGCAGCGGGCGATCGGTGAGCTCTAGCCGATTCGTTGCTCGCTTCGCATGAATGCGCCTCTCACCGTTTTCCGACGGTGACACCGGAAAGTAGGCTCCTACCGCACCGCGCTTCCGTGGGAGTGACGACACCCACTTCATTAAGCAGTCCCTAGCGACAGCCGCGATGTCCCTTCCGACCGTGGCATCGGTGCCCTGCGGATCGCAACCGCATCCGAGCCAGCACGAGACGGGCCCCGCTTCGCCATCGCCTCGGGCCGATCCTGGCGGAAGCCTGCGGGCGACCCACGCTCGCAGTCCGTCGTCGGTAACACGGGATATTTCGTGAAGGAGTTGCTCTCCGCACCGTGTCTGGACCTGACGGCGGCCGGCGGTTCATGACGCCCACGGGGCAGTCGCGTCCAGAGGCTCGAACCCGGTACGATAGGCGTCGGTTCCGGCAGCGTTAGCTATGCGCAGGAGATGGTGGGGATGAACAAAGTATTTCCGTCCGCGGCGGCCGCACTGGATGGCATCGTTCGCGACGGCCAGCTGCTCGCGGTAGGCGGATTCGGCTTGTGCGGTATTCCTGAGGCGCTGATCGACGCGCTCCGGGATTCGGGGGTGCGAGACCTCACCGTCATTTCCAATAACGCCGGGGTTGACGGCCTGGGGCTCGGCAAGCTGCTCGAGACCCGCCAGATTCGGAAGATGATTTCCTCGTACGTCGGCGAAAACAAGGAATTCGAGCGGCAGTACCTGTCCGGAGAGCTCGAGCTCGAGTTCACTCCGCAGGGAACGCTGGCCGAGAAGCTGCGCTCCGGCGGCGCCGGCATCCCTGGCTTCTACACCCAGACCGGCGTCGGGACCCTGGTCGCCGAGGGCAAGGAGACACGCGAATTCGATGGCAAGACCTACGTCCTCGAGCGCTCGCTCATACCGGACGTTTCACTCATCAAGGCACACATCGCTGATCGCAGCGGCAACCTGCGCTTCCGGCTGACGGCTCGGAACTTCAACCCGGCCGCCGCGATGGCCGGGCGTATCTGCGTCGCGGAGGTCGAGTCGATCGTCGACACTGGCTCATTCGATCCGGACGACGTCCACCTGCCGGGAATCTACGTGCATCGGATAGTCGTCAACGCGAGTCCCGCGAAGCACATCGAGAAGCGCACGCTCAGCGTGCGCGTGGGAGGCTGACATGCCGTGGAATCAGGAGCAGATGGCAGCCCGCGCCGCGCAGGAGTTGCGCGACGGCTTCTACGTGAATCTCGGCATCGGTATACCGACGCAGGTGGCGAACTACGTGCCCGGCGGGATTGAAGTCTGGCTGCAGAGCGAGAACGGCATGCTCGGCATTGGACCATTCCCGACGGAAGACCAGGTCGATCCTGACCTCATCAACGCCGGCAAGCAGACCGTGACGACGATCCCGGGCTCGTCGATCTTCTCGAGCGACCAGAGCTTCGGCATGATTCGCGGTGGCAAGATCAATCTGGCGATTCTCGGCGCGATGCAGGTCAGCGAGCGCGGGGACCTTGCGAACTGGATGATCCCCGGCAAGATGATCAAGGGCATGGGCGGCGCGATGGACCTTGTCGCCGGTGTCGAGCGCGTGGTCGTGCTGATGGAGCACGTCGCCCGCAAGAAAGACGGCACAACCGACCTCAAGATCCTGCCGAAGTGCACGTTGCCGCTCACCGGCCTCGGCGTCGTTGACAGGGTCATTACCGATTTGTGCGTGCTGGACGTGACCCCGAAGGGGCTCGTGCTCGTGGAACTCGCCCCTGACGTCACTGCTGAGGACGTCCGGTCGAAGACCGGTGTCCCGATCCGGGACGTTGGCGGCGCACTGTTGTGAGCCGCGGGCCACTGTCGCTCTGCGGCGCTTACGGAGATCGCCGCCGCTCCAGGTGCTAACCACAGTGTGAGTTCACGAGCGCCTGTCAAAATCTGCAGAAGAGCCTGTCAACGACTTTGCCGTAACTTCAAAGAAAGATCAGCGACGTACGGCGCTACGGGCTAGAGGTCCTTGCCGAGCATTTTCCTGCGGGCCGCGTTGGCTTTGCACGTGACTCTGTCATTGACCGAACTGCTGGCTCTGTCGCTCGAGAGCCAGTGCCCCGAGAAGATCGGCTATTTGCGAGCCTAGTTCGACGCGAATTTCAGCTATGTCTGTCAATGACACTGACTAGTGAAGATTTGAACGGCACTCGTGAAACGCACAGGTGACGACCATCCGCATGGCAGCCTCCCACGCGGGAATGCTCACTGTAGACGTAATGTATTGCCGGAAGCGCCCCAGCGTTGTTAACGGTTCCTCTGCACATGCCCCGAAGTCCGCTCATGTCCGTCGGGTAGTCGCCGGTGCCAGTCTCACAGATTCCGGCAGCGGGACTCGAGGCAGAGGCCAAGCGCGAGCATCAGGGCGGCACCGCCGACGAACGCCACAAGCCCAGTCGATCCCCAGACGTCCAAGGTCAGGCCGCCGATGCTCGGTCCTAGGACGCCGCCGGCGCAGTACACCATCACAAATACGGTGTTCGCCGTGGCGACCTCGTGCGAGGGGAACGTCTCGCCGAGCAGGGCGATGCCCTGAGTGTAGAAGCCGTACATCGTTCCGCCCCACACGAACAGCAGCGGCCACAACACCGGCGGCGTTGCCAGTGCGTGCGGCAGCAGCCAGGGGCCGACCGTGCTGACCACGGCGCAGCCGCCAAGCACCAGCCGACGCCCGGCGAGATCCGCGAGTTTCCCGATCGGCAGCTGCAGGGCGACATTGCCGATCAGGAACACCGTGACCAGCAGCAGCGAGCTTCGCTCCCCGAGCCCTCGCTGCAAGCCCAGGACCGGCAGAAGCGAGATGTCGGCCGACTCGACCAGGCCGGCGACGAACGCCGCGAGCATCACCGACGGCGCCGCTCTCACGAGCACTAGGAACGGCCGCGCCGGGCCCAAGGTGTTCGTGGCCGACGGCGCGCTGCGCACGAACGCGACCGGAGCGACGCTGATCCCGAGGCCGATCGCACCGACAACGAACGGTGCCCATCCCGTCGTGCCCGTAAGCTCCAGAAGCAACGGCCCGGCGACGACCCCGACGGCGAACACGGTGGCATATAGCGCCATGACCGTGCTTCGATTCCGGTTGTTGGCGAGGCGGTTCAGCCAGATTTCGCTGGCAATCCACGTCAGTCCGAGCGCGAAGCCATTCAGGCATCGAAGAACGAGCCATGCCGGCATGCCCGGCAGCGCGCGCATGCCGAGCAGCACCGCGATCGCGATCGAGGTTCCGCCGACGATCGACCACCGCAAGCCGAGCCGCTCGATGACGCGCGGGTAGAGCGGGCCGAGTACGATGACGGCCAACGTGCTCGCACTGGTGATCGCGCCGATCTCCAGACCCGAGGCACCGCCTCGTCCGAGGATCAGGCTGATCAGCGGCGGCTGAAAGCCGAACAGCAGGCCGACGCCGAGCGTGCTCGACAGCACGGCGCCGAGGCCGAGGCGAAGTGCCAGCATCTGGTCCGCCGAGCCCACTGTGGCTGCGGGTTCGTTGGTCCGTCTTACTCCGGTCATCGGCCGGCGTTCGCCGCTGCCGGCCCGGCTGCCGCGGACGCGCGCGGACCGGCCGTGATCACGGCGGAGCGCGCCTCCCGCCCGCCACCGGCATTCCGCAGATCGAGCGGGCTATTCGAGGTCGCGCTCTGGATCGTGACTGTCATGTGCATTCGGGCGCGGCGCATTGGGTGCCATAGCGCGCTGGAGCCCGGAACTGCCGTTCTCGCCCAATGGTCGTGAGCATTCCCGCGGTGATCATGGCATGCGGGCTCGCATCATGCACCTGCCTCGGCCAGCCGCAGCCGCGGCGATTCCCATGCGCGACCTAGATCGGGTACTGTCTGCGACGGCGAAAGCCTCGAAGAGCGAGCGACCGATTGCCAGGGGGATTCGTGACTGCGCCAACCGCCTTGTCTGCATTCTTGGAGCTGAGCGACAGCCAACTCATCGATGGCCACGTAGTTCGGGGAGAGGGTGCTGCTCACTCCGACGTCCGCGATCCAGCCACCACCGATCGTATCGGAACGATCGTCGACGCGACGCCGGCCGAGGTCGACCGGGCCGTCCAGTCGGCGATCGCGGCACAGAAGCTGTGGCGCAAGTCGAACTACCACAGGCGCTCCGAACTCTTGCACGACGCGGCGCGCGAGATGAAGCGGACTCGGCCGCTGGTCGCCGAGATGCTGACGCGCGAGATGGGGAAGCCCTACAAAGAGGCGGTGGACGAGGTGACGTGGTCCGCCACCGCGACGGACTACTACGCCGAGGTCTCGCGCCACGAGGCGGGACGCGTCCTGGGGCCGGTGGTCGACGGGCAGTTCAATTTCACGACCAAGGAGCCGCTCGGCGTCGTCGTCATCATCCTGCCCTTCAACTATCCGCTGTGCCTACTGTGCTGGCAGGCGGCCGCGGCCATTGCGAGCGGCAATGCAGTGATCATCAAGCCGTCGGAGCTGACGACGCTGACGACGCTCAAGTTTGTGGAGGCCTTCGCTGGGCTGCCTCCCGGGCTCGTGCAGCTCGTCGCTGGTGGCGGTCGAGTCGGGCAGCAGCTCGTGTCGCATCGTGATACGCACATGGTCGCGTTCACCGGCGGCATCGAGACCGGCCGCGCCGTGGCACAAGCTTGCGCCGGACTCTACAAGCGATCGCTGATCGAGACCTCCGGCAACGACCCGTTCATCGTGATGCCGTCCGCTCCGATCGACGTCGCGGCCCGCGGCGCTGCCTTCGGCGCCTACCTCAATTGTGGACAGGTCTGTGCCGCGGCGGAGCGCTTTTACGTCCACGAGCGCGTCTACGACGAATTTCTGCTGCGGCTGGTCGGCTATACGAAGCAGGTCCGGGTCGGCAACGGTCTCGACCGGGTCGACATGGGCCCGCTCGCCTCGGAGCGGGAGCTCGAGCGGTATCTCGGAAAGCTTCGGCTCGCGAAGGAGCAAGGCGTCCGGACCGCGGTCGGCGGTGGTCGGCCGGCGGCGCTGAAGAAGGGGTGGTTCGTCGAGCCCACGGTCCTCCAGGACGTGCCGCCCGAGGCCGATATCCTCAACGACGAGAGCTTCGGGCCCGTGGCGCCGGTGTGCCGTGTCGCGAGCCTCGGCGAGGCGATCGAGCGGGCCAACCATTCCCGCTATGCGCTCGGGTCCACGATCTATACCACTGACCTCGCCGAGGCATTCAGGGCGGTCGAGGAGATCGAGGCCGGGATGGTGTGGGTCAACGCACCGCTCCTCGACAACGATGCCGGCCCCTTCGGAGGACGAAAGCAGTCGGGCATGGGGCGCCAGCTCGGCGCGGAAGGGCTCGACACCTTCCGCCACACGAAATTCAACATGATCGATCCGGCGGCGCGGCCGCACGACTTCTGGTGGTTCCCATACCAGGACGCCGAATCCTTTCCTGGCCGCGATCAGGCGCCGGGTGCTCGCCGTGACGTTTGACGCGGCGAACGCGACCGGCGACATGAGTCCCGGCGGTCGCGCGTCGAGCCGGCTGCCGGCGAATCTCGAGCAGCGGATCGCCGCCCTTGAGGCAGACACGGGCGACGTCCGGGATTTCGACGCCCGCAGCTGGGCGTGGCTGGCACTGCTTGGAATCGTCATCCCGGCGGTGCTGCTGGTCGTCGGCTGGGCGCTCTGAAGTCGCGCTGATGCCCTCCCAACCAGACTCCCGATGACGATTGGCGCCGACTCGGCGGCCGACAAGAGCGCCTGGCCGCTGCTCCCGGCGGAGCGCAACTGGGGACGCTGGCGGCTCGCCGTGGCGCTTGCGACCGCGGCTGCCGCGACCTGGTGCTATCTGATTGGCGAGTTCGTGGGCTACTACCTGACATTCTTCCAGGCGGCCTGTGCGCTGACCGCGGGGAGCATGATTGGCATGCTGCTGGTTCTGCTGGCCGCCGGACCGACCTGCGCACGCTACGGAATCGACTCCATCGCCGCCACGAAGCCGCAGTTCGGCACGCAGGGCTGGAAAATTCCGGCGGCGATGCAATTCCTGTCGATCATCGGCTGGAATTCGTTGCTGCTGATCTTCTTCGCCAAGTCGGTGACGCAGCTGATGATCGTGGTCGGCGTCCTGCCGGCGGGCGTCGGCAGTGCGCAGATCGTACCGTTAACGACGTTGCTTGCTTGCGCAGTGGTCTTTCTCGTGCTGCGGCGCGGCGCAACGGGTGTCAGCATCGTTTCGAACATTCTCGTCGCTCACGTCTTCATCGGCCTGTGGATGCTGTATCTGCTCGTCTCGCAGCGCTGGCCGGAACTGACCTCGGCGAAGCCCACGCTGGCCCGCGCCGACCCGCTTTGGAACTACACGACGGGCGTCGAGATCGGGATCTCGACGCTGCTGTCGTGGTGGCCGTACATCGGGGCCATGATCCGCATGGCGCCGAACGCGCGGACGATCGCGGTACCGGTCATGCTCGGGATGGGGGCGCCCGTGCCGCTGCTGAGCCTGATCGGTGTCGCCGGGATCCTGGTGCTCAATGTCTCGGACCCGTCCGAATGGCTGCGTACCGTCGGCGGAACCGGCTACGCGATCGTCGCGCTTAGCTTTGTGGCCGCCGCCAACTTCGGTACCGCGATCGCGGGCATCTATGCGTCGGCAATCGGGATCCGCAACTTCCGGAGCTTCGAAAAGCTCCCGTGGTCGCTGATTCTGCTGATCACGTTGCTGCCGGTCGCGCTGGTGGGGTTGCTCATCCCGGAGCTGTTCTTCGCCAAGTTTGGCGCGTTCCTCGCCTTCATTGGCGTCGGCTTTGCACCGCTGTGCGGGATCCAGATTGTCGACTACTACCTGCTGCGTCGCGGCCACATTGATCTTCGGGCCATCTTCGACCCCAGCCCCGACGGCTGCTACGTGTACTGGGCCGGGTTCAACCCGGCCGCAGCAGTCGCACTGGTGACCGGGTGCGGCATCTATCTGTATCTACTCAATCCACTGTCGTACGCCTCGCATGGCCCGTACCGCGTCCTCACGGCCTCGCTACCGGCGGCGCTCGGCGCCGCCGCGACCTTCGTGCTGGTGACGCGTCTCGTCGTAATGCCGGCACGTCGCGGAGGGTACGAGCGTCGATGAATTGAAGCCAATCGGCAGATCGGAGCGGGCGCCGGGCAGGCCGACGCGGGCGACGCGCGGCGTGAGTGCCCGGAGGAGGGGCGAGCGATGAGCGACGACAGGCGGGTCGTACTGGTGACGGGCTCGACGACGGGCATCGGCGAGGCCTGCGCGCGCGTGTTCGGCGGCTGCGGAGATGCTGTGATGGTGGCCGGACGCCACGTGGCGCGGGGCCGGGCGGTCGTCGATGCAATCCGTGCAGCCGGCGGCCGCGCCGAGTTCGCGCCGGTCGATCTGCGCGTGGCGGGAGCGTGCGATGCGCTCGTCGCGGAGACGGTCGCCCGGCTCGGCGGCCTCCACGTGCTGGTCAACAACGCCGGGATTCTCTATTCCGCGAGTGCCGTCGATACGACCGACGAGCAGTGGCTGGAGACGATGGCCGTCAACGTCAACGCGCTGTTCTATTTGAGCCGTGCCGCCGTGCGGCAGATGCGCGGCCAGGGGCGCGGCGCGATCGTCAATGTCGCATCGGAATGGGGTCTCAACGGCGAGCCGAACCACGTGGCGTACTGCGCGAGCAAAGGGGCCGTGCTGCAAATCACGCGCTGCATGGCACTCGACCATGCGCGGGACGGCATCCGGGTAAATGCCGTCTGCCCGGGAGAGATCCACACGCGCATGGTCGACGAAATCCTGGCGCACAAGGGCGGCGACGCCGGCGAGAACCTGCGCGCACTTGCCGCCGGCATTCCGATGCGCCGCCTAGCCTCGCCGGAAGAGGTCGCGTGGTGCGTGCACTTCCTCGCGTCCGAGCGCGCGAGCTACGTCACCGGCACGCACCTTTCGGTCGACGGCGGGAACGACGCAACGGCCGGGCCCTACCCGTAGGCCGGGCACGACAGTTGCGGGCGGCCGGCCTATAGCAGGTCGTAGGTAAAGTCGTAGGATTCCGGCTTGCCCGGGCGCGGGTGCAGCTTCATCTGTCCCTTCGCGCCGGCGTACTGGCCCGTCCCGCCGGTGACGACGAACAACGAATCCCCGCTGTCACTGAACGGTCCTTCGACGGTGATCAGGCCGCCCTTGAGGATCATCGTCCACACGCATTCCCAGCTCTTGCCGACGACCACCCGAACGCAGAACCCCTGATCGGTGCCCACCTGCGTCTTGTTGGTCGCGTCGAAGACCGGATTCGCAAAGGTCAGCAGGTCGCCGACCGAGTCGCCCTTCGCGCCGAGGTCGAGCGTCGTCTCGTTGACCGGATGCTCGACGAGCTGCAATCGTTCGGCCGGGAGCGCGGGGTACGCGACCAGCATCGGAAGCGCGGTCGCGGCGAACGTTAGGATGTGCTTCATGGTGGTTCCTCGCTGGTGACTGGTTCGTGCGTGGATGAATGATTGGTCGGGAGCGGCGCGCGGGCGGCCGC
>JANXZZ010000106.1 GCA_025355245.1 Pseudomonadota bacterium
ACTAAAGACCTGCAGCGTGACCGGCACGGGCGCGGAGGTTTGTGCCACTACATCGGTCGCGGTAACGCTGAACGCGTAGGGACCGGCGGAGCCCGTCGGCGTGCCGGATAACACCCCGCCTATGCTCAGGGACATGCCCGCGGGCAGAGCACCAGATTCGGTCCAGGTGAGCGGCGTGAGACCGTCCGTCGCGTTGAAGGTGTAGCCGATGTAGGGCGAGCCCAGCGTCGCGATCGGCAGCATCGTGACGGTATTGATCGCCGGCGGCGGCGGCGGCACGATGGAGATCGAGTAGGTCGCGCCCTGCTGCGCCAGCGGCGTGTTGGAATCCGTGACCGCGACGGTAACGGGGTAAGTGCCCGGCATCGGCACGATGCCGGCCAGCAGGCCGGAGCCCGAGAGCGTCAACCCGGGTGGCGCTGTCGGTGTGGCCCAGGCATAGGGCGGCACGCCGCCAGCGGCCGCGAACTGAAAGCCCGTAGTGCTCAACACCCGCAAGCAGCGTGCGGGACCGGGCCCCCGTCGGGGACAGGGCGGCAGGCTATTACATATGGTCAGGCCGCAAGGTAAGCAGCTGCGGCCAGGGGTCGTGTAGGAACAATACTCCGACGTGTTGATCGTGCCACCGTAGGTCCGGCCCGCAACCCCGCTCGGTGGCGCCGCCGACGCGATCAGGAGCGGGGCCACTGGCGCGACGTTGATCGGCTGCGATGTACCCGCGATCGCGCTGGCGCTGGTGCCAGTGACCGTGACGGTTTGCGCGCCGAGCGTGTTGAGCGTCGCGGGGAACTGCAGCGATCCGGACGTGACTGGAGTGTCAGCCGGCAGCACGGCATTCGGATCGGTGCTCGTGAAATGCAGCGTGCCCGAGTAGGTTCCTACCAGTGCATCGCCGGCGTCGCGTACGTCGACAAAAACGGTAAATTTTGCCGTGACGACCGCGTTCGCCGGGCCGGTGACGGCAACGTGTGGCGCCGGTGCCGCGGTCACCGCGATTGTGCCGGACGTGCCGTGGAGACTGCCCGTAGCGGCGTCGATCGCCGTAATCGTCTCGCTGGCCACCGTTTTGAGCGTTACAGCGAATGTTCCGCTGCCCTGCGTCAGCGCGGCGTTCGCCGGCAGCTGCGCCTGCGGATCGTCGCTCGTCATCTGCACCGCGCCGGAATATCCAGGGACGGCGTTGCCGCCGCTGTCGAGCGCCGTGACGGTGACATTGAACGAAGTCCCGGACGTCACGCTCGCAGGGCCGGTCACAGAAAAGTGGGTCGCTACTGGCGGTGAAGACGACCCGCCGTCGCACGCGGTAAGAGCCGCCAGTACGACTGCGGACCAGAGGTACCGAGTCGTGCGGTAGATGTTGGCCTGCATTTTGAACTTCCTCTGTAGCGACAAGAGCGACAGCGCGCCACCACTGTGGAGCTACGACCGCCACCGCGACGGGCACTGGATGAAATCGTCGATGCTCACTTCACTGACTTTAAAGAGCCCTCCCGGGGCACTTTGGACACCCCGAATGTGGGATAACAGGTTTCTGATCCGTCGAAAGGCAAGCTGGGCCCGCGCGCTGATTATTTGGGTTGCCAATTCGGACGTTCGGGACTCTTATGCAAGATGACAGGACATCGCACGTGCCGCCGTGACGGCCCCTGAGCCGAAACCATCGCTGGTCGGGCGGCTGTTTGCCGAGCACCGGGGTGCCCTGCAGTCGTTCTTTCTGCGCCGCATCCGCAGCAAGGCAGAGGCGGCCGATCTGGCGCAGGAGGTGTACGTGCGGATGTTGCGAATTCGCGATCCGGCGGCGATTCGCGATCCGGTGTCCTACCTCTACACGATCGCCTTCAATCTGCTGAAGGAAAACGCGGTGCTCGACCGCCGACACACTAGCGGAGTCGACATCGATGAGATGTCAGCGCAGGAGCAGCTCGCGACGTTGCCGGGTTTTGACGACGACTTTGATGCAGCGCAGCGAGCCGCACGACTCGGGGTCGTGCTGCAGCAGCTTCGTCCAAAGTGTCGCGCCGCGGTGGAGCTACGCTTCACACACGATCTCTCCTTTCGCGAGATCGCGGTGCACCTCGGGGTGTCGCCGCAGATGGCGAAGAAATACGTGGCGCAAGGGCTCGGCCATTGTCGACGCCGCATGGCGCGGATGGGTTAAAGCCGTGAACTCCAACGAAGAGAAGATCCGTGCCGCAATCGCCGAACAGGCCGGCGAGTGGTTTGTGACGAACGATGAGGGGCCGCTCGATGCGCGACACTCCGCGGAACTGACGGCGTGGTTCAAGGCCTCGCCGGTCCATATCGAGGAGTTTCTCGGCGTGTCTGCAGTCGCGCGTGATCTTAAGCAGGCCCGCACCGATCCGCAGTACTCCGTGGAGGCCATTCTCGCGCGCGCACGGGCCGAGGACGACGGATCCGTCCGACGGCTCTGGCCGCGAGTGATCGACGCCGTTCGAGGCAGGCCTTTCGGGGGCTGGTCCCCTGCCGCCATGGCGATGACGGCGTGCGCGCTGCTGGGTGTCGGCTTGCTTCTGACGTGGAACCTGAGGCCAACCGAGCACCCCGCAGCGTCCGACGGCATTCCGGCACTGCACTTCGAGACACGGCACGGCGAGCAGCTGACGCAGCGCCTGGCGGACAACTCGGTCCTGCACTTGAATACCGATAGTGCGGTGAGCATCCGCTACAGCAAGAGCGAACGGCTAGTCATACTCAGCTCCGGCCAGGCGACTTTTGAGGTCGCTCACGAGGCCAAACGTGCATTTCGGGTCCACGCAGGACCTGCCGATATCATCGACCTTGGCACAAAGTTCGATGTGCGCGCCGAGCAGGGATCGACGGTTGTCACCGTAGTCGAGGGGCGAGTTGCCGTCGTCCCGACGAATTCGAGCCAGACTCCGTCGCGGCGACTAGTTGAGTTGAGCGCCGATCAGCAGATTCGCGTGACCGAGGTACTGTGGCCGGCCGAGCCCGTAGCGGTAGACGCCGAGCGCGCTACGGCGTGGTTGCAACGACAAATTGTGTTCGACAATGAACCGCTCGAGCGTGTTGCGGCCGAATTCAATCGCTACACGGCCAAGCCGATCGAGATCGCAACGCCGGCGCTACGGAAGCTCCGAATCAGCGGGGTCTTCGCGACCGACGACACCGACGCATTTGTTGCTTTTCTTCGTAGCCTCAAAGGCGTGCATGTCGAGGTCACTGCGACGCGAATTCGCGTGTCGGGAGGCTAGGCATATCCGTCTGCTCGACGCGGATTGCCGCCCTGAGCTATGCTTTGGGTAAGAACATCCTAAGAATGTTCGAATGGGAGGCGCATGCGCCGTAGTCCGCGTCACCGATCAACCGCCATCAACACATCGGTGACGGCGGCGCTGCGTGCTCTGTCGATCTGCGCCCCCGCCGCGTTTTTGGACGCCCGAGCGACACTCGCCCAAGTAGTTGAAGTCCAAGGGCTCACCGCCGCCATCCCCGCGCAGCCGCTCGCGCAGGCGCTCGGGGCGTTCGCGCGCCAGACGGGCCTGCAGCTCGTGTATGTCTCCGATGTCGCCCGCGACGAAAGATCGCACGCGGTGCCAGCAGGCGTGGCCGCCGCTGCTGCGCTCGCGCAAATGCTCGAGGGCACCGGGCTCGAGTTCCAGTTCCTTACGACGCGCAGCATCCGCATCTTTGCGACGGCCGCAGACCGGCCGCGAGCGTCGGCGACAAGGACCCCCACTGCTGAGGCATTACAAGAGGTCATCGTCACTGCCAGCCGCCGCGAGGAAGCCCTGCAACATGTGCCGATGACGATCCAGGTCTTGACCGCGGCGACGCTCGCCAAATTGAACGTCACGACCTTCGATGACTTCGTCACGTACCTTCCGGGCGTAACCGCGCACGGCGTGGGGCCCGGCCAGAACAATATCTACGTGCGAGGCCTCGCGACAGGCACCAGCGGCGTCCAATCATCGGGTGCCATCGGTAGTTTTCCAAATGTTGCTGTGTATCTTGATGAGCAGTCGGCGCAGCTTCCGAATCGCAATCTGGATATCTACGCCGCGGATCTCGAGCGCATCGAGATCCTGGAGGGACCGCAGGGCACGCTGTTCGGAGCGGGCGCCGAAGCCGGCGTCGTGCGCTACATCACCAACAAGCCGCAGCTCGATCGGACTGAGGCCAGAGTGAACGCCGGCTACGGCACGACCGCGCGCGGTGGACCGAATTTGAATCTCGACACGACGCTCAACATTCCCCTCATTCCCGGCACGTTTGCCATTCGCGGCGTGATTTACAGCGAACAGCGCGGCGGATACATCCAAAACGTTCCGGCGAGCTTTGCCCGCGCGCCCACGGACCTCGGCATCATACGGTTCTTCGGAGGCGAGGTTCCCGCCAACAGCGACGTGCTCCATAACGGCGCTATCGCCGGCAGCCAAATCAATCCGGTCACCTACACCGGGCTGCGTGTGGAGGCATTGTACCGATTCAACGAGAACTGGGACGCATTGATTGCACAGTCCTATCAGAGCACAGCGGCCGACGGCGTCTTCACCGAGATGGCCGCGAATTCGCTCGGTGAATCGCAACCCGACTTGAGCGTGCAGCTCTACAACCCGTCCTACGACAAAGACAGATTCGAGAATACGGCATTGACGATCAACGGCCGCATCGGTGCACTGCGCCTCCTTTATGCAGGTAGCTACCTCGTGCGCAACGTGGATCAAGTCCAGGACTACACGCAATATGCCCGCACCACATACTCGGGCTACTATCAGTGCGCGAACCCGGGCCCATCACTTGCGGCTGCGCAATGCTTCACACCGAGTTCGACGTGGCACGATATCGAGCGCAATACGCACTTGAGCCATGAGCTGCGCCTCAGCACGTCGAGGGACGGCCGGATACGCGGCCTGGGCGGACTGTTCTATGAGAACTACCTGATCCAGGAGCAAGTCGACTGGTTCTATCTGACGGCGCAGCGCTACTTTCATCCGATAGGGCCACCGACCGGCTATTACACGTTGAACGGATCCCCATTTCTGCCAAATGGCTCCCCGGTGTACGCCTATTCAGACCCTTCCGTGGTGTTCGTACCGGCACCCGTGACTTCGAACAACCCGAACGTTCGGGCACCGAGTGACGGATACTTTGACGACATTACGCGCGGTTACACCCAGAAGGCAGCCTACGCGTCTGTCGATGTCGACCTGATTCCGCAATCGCTGACGCTCACGGGAGGGACACGCTACTCGCGTACTGAGACTTCGGAACTCGGCTCGACTGTTGGCGCAATTGGTTGCGGGCTCGTCGTTAATCAGCAGGCACCCAATCCTTGCGTTAATTACTCCGACGCCGTCAACATCGATGCGCAGCATCTCCGCAAGTCCTATTCAGGTTTCGACAGTCGTGCGAATTTGAGCTGGAAGGTCACAGAGGATTCGCTGCTGTACTACACGTGGTCGCAAGGCTTCCGCGCCGGAGGGTTCAATCGGGCACCGACCGCGCCGTCATTCGATTCGCCGCTGGCACCGAACGGCCAACCCCATCAGGTGGAGGCGGGCAAGCATGGCGGCTGGATAGGGGCCGTGGACTTCGCGCCGGACAATTTGATCAACAATGAACTTGGCTGGAAGTCACGCTGGATGGACCGGCGGATCCAGTGGAATGGCGCGCTCTTTCAGGAGGACTGGAACCAAACACAGATTTCTCTTTTTGGACTGGGCGTCGTCAACTCCGGCGTAATCGTCAATGGCGGCAACTACCGCGTGCGCGGCGTGGAGACCTCGGGCGTGGTAGGTGTCACTACCGGCCTCACCTTGGAGGCGGCCGCCGTCTGGAATAGCAGCGCATTGGTCAAGCAGGGGACATTTCTATGGAGGGACGGAACGCCGATCGACTTTGGCGCTCTGCACGACTCGCAGGGCAATCCCTTTCCGAATCCCAGTGGAGCATTGGGTAGCCGGCTTGCAGGGGCGCCCCCTCTCCAGGGGAATCTTCGCGTGCGTGACGAGTTTACCTTTCGCGGCTACGAGGCGTTCGCTCAGATCGGGGCCGTGCATCAGGCGCACTCTCTTTCTACAACCTTTCGCCTTTCGCAAGACCTGCAGGGCAACTCCACTGCCTATGACCTGCCCGCATTCACAACGTATGCTGCGGCGCTCGGCTTCGGAAAGGGCGGCTGGCAAGTGCAACTCCACGGAGAGAATCTCACCGACACGCGCGCCCAGCTTTATGCGAACTACACGCAGTGGTACAAGGCGATCACGGTTAGTCGTCCCCGGACCATCGGCTTGCGCTTCTCCTATACGTTCGACGGAAG
>JANXZZ010000122.1 GCA_025355245.1 Pseudomonadota bacterium
GAGCTTGTCGCGGATTGCCGCCCACGTCTGTCGATCGTCCAGAAGCAAAATCAGACGCGCTCGGCGCGCCCGCCACGCGACAATGCGCGGCGGGCCGCCCGGGGGAACATTTCTCTCTGGGAGTGTTCGACGCCTGTCAAGCACGGCCGGTCCAGCCGGGAACACTGAACGTGCGCCCGGAGAGATTCACGCGGGCCCTACGCGGTGAGCGTCTGAAGCTCCGGGAAGACGCGAGTCTCCCCAGCGACGCTGGGTTAGGCGGCCCTCGACGGGCTGAGGCGCGCATCGACTGCGCGTTCCGCCGCCAGCCAGTCCTCGAACTCGTGCCCCGCGGCGAATCCGCGTCGTTCGGCGAGGAAGTAGGCGGCCGCCTCGATCATTTGTCGGCGCGCCGAAGCGTCGATTCGAAGGCTGGCGGACGACGGCGGCTCCGCCGACTCGAGTACCACGAGGACCGCGCTGTCGGGGAGCTCGCGCTCCGGGGTGGATGCCTTGCGCTTCGCGCGCGGCTTACGGGGAGATGCGTGTTCGGCAACCATTCCTGAATCCTCCACGCCGTCGAACGGACGGAAATACTGGATTGACGCGTTACCCCCTCTCCGGTTGCAAATATATACCCCTTGAGCGCCGCTTTCTTCCCTCTGCGAAGGGTCGGCCCGAGGCGCCCCCCGGCGGGGGAGCCCGCAGCGAAGACGCGCCGGAGCAGCGCGTTGCGGTCGTCCGAGCGACTCGGCGCGCTGCCGGCCCTGCTTCGATTCCGGCAGTCGCGTGCTAGCATCGATTTGAAACAAGAAGCCTCGAGCGCACGAGCGCATTGACTCTCGCCGCATCGATCGAGTCGGCGCGCCGCCGCCGGTCTGAAGGGGAATAAATTTGACGACACGACGCGTCTTTCTCGCCGGGGCCGCCATGGCGGCGACCGCGCTCGCCGCCCCGAGCCGTAGCCTCGGTGTCGCGGGCGCAGCAGGCGACGCCGCCGACGCCGACCCCGGGCCTCAACTCATCGCGCGCGCGAAGAGCCTGCTCGAGCGCGCGCCGCTGATCGATACGCACAACGATCTTCCCTCGATGATCCTGGAGCTAAGCGCCGGGGACCTATCGAATTTCGACCTGACGGCCCGCCAGCCGCGGCTGTGCGCCGACCTTCCCGCGCTGCGGGCCGGCCGGGTCGGCGTGCAGTACTGGTCTGTGTTCGTTGAATCGGCCACGCAGAAGACGCACGTGTCGCTGCACGAGGCGCTGCGCGAATTCGACGCGGCGTTGCGCATCATTCGCGGCACGAGCGGCTTCGAGCAGGCGCGCTCGGCGGACGACATCGAGCGCCTGCACCGGGCGGGCAAGATCGCCTGCCTGATCGGCGTCGAGGGCGGCCACATGGTCGAGAACTCGCCGGCGGTGCTCAGGGTCTTTTACGAGCTCGGTGCCCGATATCTGACGCTGACGCATTGGGACAACATCGATTGGGCCGACGCAGCCACCGACCGGGCCGAGCATCACGGCTTGACCGGCCTCGGGCGGCAGCTGGTGCGCGAGATGAACCGGCTCGGCATGTTCGCGGACCTGTCGCACGTGAGCGCCGACACGATGCGCGATGCGCTGCATACCACCCGTGCTCCCGTGATCTTTTCGCATTCGGATGCATTCGCAGTCAATCCGCACCCCCGCAACGTGCCGGACGACGTGCTGCACCTGGTCCGCGAGAATGGCGGCGTCGTGCACGTGAATTTCATCCGCCCTTTTGTCTCGCGGGACGGACAGGCTTGGAACGAGCGTCGCGATGCGGCCGTTCGCGACATCCACGCGCGCCTCGGCGACCCCGCCGCCATCGAGGCCGCGATCGCCGCGTGGGAAACAGCGGCGGGGCCGCCCCGGGCGGGCATCGGCGACGTTGCCGATCACATCGACCACATCCGCGACGTCGCCGGCGTTGATCACGTCGGCATCGGTGCGGACTTCTACAAGGCGGAAGCCGGCGACATGGCGACCGGGCTCGGCGACGTGACCCGCTACCCGTACCTGTTCGCCGAGCTGCTGCGACGTGGATACACGGACGATGAGCTGCTCAAGATCGCAGGACGCAATCACCTGCGCGCGATGCGCCGCATGGAGGAGATTGCCCTCGAACTGCGCCGGACCGAGCAACCGCTGATTGCGGAAAGGGTGAAGGCGACGTGAGCCGCGACCACCCACACCATCGGATCTGACTCCGGTCCGGCGTCGACGTCATGAAGGCCACCCATTTCACGTCGGGGTCGGACTTCCGGCGCTGGCTCGACAGGAATTCCGCGCTCGTGGCGGAACGTTGGGTCGGGTACTACAGGCTCACGTCCGGGAACGGCAGCGTGACTTGGACGCCCGCTCTATGGAAGTGCGTCGGTTGATGGCAAAATCGAGGCGGCGCGTGCTGCGGCGCAGCGCCCGTCACGTCGGCTCGGCGCGATGGCTTGCCGCCCGCGGCTTTCGGATACCGGGCCGACGTCCGTTCTGGCTGCTTCGTGCGCCGATCTCCTACCGCGGAAACTCGCCATTTGAATTCAGCCGAGAAAAAATCCGGCCTCGATCGGAGCTTGCTGGCGATCGGTGCCCTGATCGGCGCGGCGCTCCTCGCCGGCTACGTCGACACGCTCGTTTCGGCCGGGAGCACCAACGGCCACCGTTTTGGGTCGCTCGTCGACCAGCACGGACGCGTGTTCGCGCGGGATGCGGGCAGTCACGGCTACAAGCTGGTCGCGTTCGGCTTCACGCAATGCCCCGACGTGTGTCCGACCACGCTGCTCCGGATGCACAAGGTGCTGGACGCCCTGGGGCGCACCGACCGCCAGCTGACTCCCCTGTTCGTCACGCTCGACCCCGAGCACGACACGCCGCAGGCGCTCGAGGTCTATACCACCTCGTTTGATGCGCGCATTGTCGGCATCACGGGCGGCGCGGGCGAGGTCCGCGCATTCGCCTCCACCTACGGCGTGTATCCCCCGGGGGAGGAGCAAGCGGAGATGCGCGAGGCTATCAGCCACTCCCCGCTCCTCTACCTATTGGGCCGGGACAACGAGATGCTGGCGGCCTACCAGCCGACCTCGAGTGCGGATGCGATTGCGAAGGACATCGAGCGGCGTAGCCCGCGGGGCGCCAGCCGCGACTGAGCGCGGGAACGCCCGAATGAGGGCACTTCCGCAGTCACAAAGAGCGGCCGCTCGCGTTGCGGAAAGGGGTATCGAATGGCACGGACCGAGAGCCTGCCCGTCCCGACGGCCGACGCCGAGCACGCCCGGCAGCTGCGGCGTGCCGTCATCGCGAGTACCGTCGGCACGACCATCGAGTGGTACGACTTCTTCCTGTACAGCACGGTGACCGGTCTCGTTTTCGCCCAGCTCTATTTCCCGAAGTCCGATCCCGTCGTCGGCACGCTGCAGGCGTTTGCGATCTACACCGTCGGCTTCATTGCGCGACCCATCGGCGCCGCGATCTTCGGGCACTACGGCGATCGCATCGGCCGCAAGTCGACGCTGGTCGGCACGCTGCTGCTGATGGGCATCGCGACCTTCCTGGTCGCCTTCGTTCCGACCTACGAGCAGATAGGCATCTGGGGTGCCTTGCTGCTTACGCTGTTGCGTTTCATCCAGGGCATCGGTGTCGGCGGCGAATGGGGCGGCTCGGTCCTCATGTCGATGGAATGGACGCGAACCAACGCCCACCGGGGCTTCGCCGCGTCGTGGCCGCAATTCGGCGTGCCCGCGGGCCTGTTCCTGGCGAACCTCGCCGTGCTCGCGTTCAAGGAGCTCTCCGGTGCGCAGTTCCTGGTGTGGGGATGGCGAATCCCGTTCCTGCTAAGCGGGCTGCTGGTCGTGATCGGCCTCTACATCCGGCTCAACATCCTGGAGACACCGGTGTTCGCGCGCCTGCTGGCCGCAAACCGGATCGAGCGCGCGCCGCTACGCGCGGTGATCCGGCAGCAGCCAAAGCAGATCGCGCTGTCGGCACTCGCGCGCATGGGCGAGCAGGCACCGTTCTACATCTTCACCGCGTTCATTTTCACGTACGGTACCAAGGCTCTCGGCATCTCCTCCAACCTGCTGCTGACGGGCGTGCTCACGGCCTCGCTCCTGTCGTTCGTCGCGATTCCGCTTTCGGGCCACCTGTCGGACCGCATCGGGCGCAAGCGCATGTACATGATCGGCGCGACGTCGACCGGGCTGTTCGGCTTCGCCTATTTCGCGTTGCTCAACACCGGGAGCAACGGCTGGATATTCACCGCGCTCGTGCTGTCACTGCTGCCGCACGCGATGATGTACGGGCCGCAGGCGTCGCTGATCGCCGAATCGTTCACCGGCCGCCTACGCTACAGCGGCGCCTCGCTCGGCTATCAGCTCGCATCCGTGATCGCGGGCGGTCCGGCTCCGCTGATCGCAGCGTGGCTGTTCGCGCGCTACAAATCGGGCTACGCCATCGCGGGCTACATCCTCTTCTGCGCGATCGTGAGTCTCGTCGCCGCGGCGATGTTCAAGGACTACACCGGTCGCGAGATCTCGGAGGAATACGATCGCGACGAGCCCAGATCCCGCGCGTGACGTTGGCGCAGGGGCGAGAACGCCCCGTCAGCAAAGCGAGCTGCCGTCGGCGACACCGCGCTCGGTTGCCGCGAGAATGATGGCGCCGTCCGCTCGCGCAAAACCCGTCACCAGGACCTCGGACCTGAAGCCGGCAACCCGCTTGGGCCCGAGGCCGGTCGCGCAGATCACCTGCCGCCCCACCAGGTCCTCGGGGCGATATAGCACCGTCAGCTGCGCGCTCGACTGCTTGATGCCGAAGGGCCCGAAATCGATCCACAGCTTGTAGGCCGGCTTGCGAGCCTCGTTGAAATTCTCTACGGTCCGAATCGTACCCGCGCGCATCGCGACACGTTCGAAATCGGCCCAAGTTGCGACGTCGGCTGGTTGATCCACGGAAACGGCGTCCTCTTTGCGGTCGGTTGACCGGTGCGCGCGGCGCCGCGCGCCTGCCATTGCGCTCCCGCAGAGCCTAGCAGGCGCGCGCCGGATCGCGCAGACGGGCGCCTGCGGAGAAACGACGGGGCCGCAGACGTCCCTTTTTGCGAAACCGGAGCGACTGCTTGCTTCACGCCTATTCGGACGCGGAGATCGATCGCATCGGCCGGGGCCTCCGCGACCGCTCCCTCCCCAAGTCCGAGTGGACGCACTCGGCGCACTTCGCCGCGGCGTTCTGGCTGCTGAGACGTCCCGGTGGCGACGCCGTGCGCGAAATGCCAGGGCTTATCCGGGCATACAACGAGGCCTGCGGGGTCGCCAACACCGATGCGGCCGGCTACCACGAGACCATCACGGTCGCCTCCCTGCGCGCGGCGACCGCGTGGCTCTGGGTACGCCCGGACTCCCCGCTGTCGGCCAGCCTCGAGGGCTTTCTCAGCGAAGACTTCGGGCGCTCCGACTGGCTCTTCGCCTACTGGTCGAAGCCCGTGCTGTTCACGGTTGAGGCGCGCAGGGTCTGGGTCGCACCCGACCTCAAGCCGCTGCCGTTCTAGCCCGCGGGTGACGGGCTCGCGGAGCGGTCAGCGGTCGTGCGGGTCCTGACGAGGAGCGGACGGTGAAGGGAGGTCCGGCGCCTCCCGGCTTCCCGCTCGCCTCGTCGGTCTTGCGCTCAGGGAACATCCCGCCAGAGACCGTTGTATACAAACCACATTTTTGAGGGCGTTCTATGTCCGATGGGATGGCGGCGCGCGACGTTTATAGCCTCCGGTTGGCCTGAAAACTCCGCCAGATGCAGCCGCCCCCGACGGCGCGACGAAAGATAGGCGAGACTTCGGCACAACTATGTTGTAAGAATGTCGTACGGCACTCGAAGGCGTACCTGGGGGGCGGATCTGCATAACGCGGATCCTCCGGGCGATTTTCGGGGCTGGTCGAACGGGAGGAAACGGGGGTGGAAGGCGCACCACGGTCGCCGCTCACCTCTCAAAAAATAGCCGTTTACAGGGAGTACGCGAATGAAATTTCTGCCCATCATTCTGGCAGCGACGACGCTGGGCGCGATGACGCCTCTGGCTTTCGCCCAGGAGAAACCCGCCGCACCGGGCGCCAGCGCATCCGGGGGCGATATCGGTGAAGTGATCGTGACCGGCACCCGTCGGAAGGACCGCACGGCCACCGAGTCGTCTGCGGCGATCGACGTGCTGAGTGGGGCCGATCTGTCAGTGCAGTCCTCCGCGAACATGCTCGACACCCTGTCGAACATGGTCCCGTCCTTCGTCGTCGGCCAGAATTCGATCTCGGACGCCTCGAGCTTCGTGCGCTCGCCCTCGCTGCGCGGGCTGCCGGGCGATGAAATGCTGGTGATGCTGAACGGCAAGCGCATGAACCGCTCCGCCCTCGTGCAGGTCTACCAGGGTGGCGAGACGGAGCTTTCCTTCGGCTCGCAGGGACCCGACCTCGCGTCGATTCCCGCGATCTCGATCAAGTCCCTCGAAATCCTCCGCGACGGCGCCTCGGCGCAGTACGGCTCGGACGCGATCGCAGGCGTGCTCAACTACGGGTTCCGCGACAATGCGTCCGGGATCGAAGTGACGAGCCGCGTAGGCGAATACTTTCCGAGCGGTTGGACGCGCGACGGCCTGGACGAGCAGGTCGCGGCGAACATCGGCCTGCCGCTCGGCGGCCAGGGCTTCTTCAACGTGAGCCTCGAGTGGTCGAAGAACGACCAGACGAATCGCGGCGTCACCCGGCCCTCGGCGCTCGCGTTCGCCGAGAACTTTCCGGCCCTCGCGCCCGACCTGCCGCACTATCCCGGCGCGGTCCAGCAATGGGGCACGCCGCCGTCGAACAGCTTCAAGTCGGTCGTCAACGCGGGCATCAAGCTCGACAACGGTGACCAGGTCTACTTCTTCGCCAACTATGCCGACATCGATACCAACGAGAGCTTCAACTACCGCCTGCCGAAAACGGTGACGGACACGACGGGCGCGACCTTCGGCCACCACCCGGCGTTCAGCAACATCTACCTTGACCCCTGCACTTCGGCGTACACGGGGTGCCCAAACGGCGGCTGGATCCAGGACGCGAATACGTTCAACTTCAGTTCGTACTACCCGGCGGGCTTCACGCCGCGTTTCTATGGCGTGACCAACCAGTTCTTCGGGGCGGTCGGCTACAAGGGCACGACGAGTGGCGGCCTCTCGTATGACATTTCCGGCAGTTCGGCCCAGAACTCGCTGGCGGTGTCCCTCAAGACGTCGATCAACCCGTCGCTCGGACCCCTCTCGCCCGAGAACTTCAACGACGGCAAGTTCGTGCAGAAGGAAACGAACTTCAACATCGACGTGAGCTACCCCTGGACTGTCGCCGGATTTTCGAGCCCGATCTCGGTCGCCGGCGGCCTCGAGTGGCGCGACGAGGTCTACCAGCAGCTGCTCGGCGATCCGACCTCCTACGCGGCAGGCCCCTACGCCTCGCAGCCGCTCTACAGCTGCGCGGGCACTGTCTGCACTCCGGTGATGAACGGTGGCAGCCAGGTCTTTGCGACGCAGTCGACTGCATCGAACGGCTACGGCGGCATCAGCACCTCGATCGATGCCGGGCAGGTCAGCTACGCCGGCTACGTCGACATCGAGGCGGACGTCACCAAGGACCTCACCCTGGGTGTCGCCGCGCGCTACGAGGATTACGCCTCGTTCGGCTCGACGACCCTCGGCAAGTTCCAGGCGCGCTTCAAGGCGACCGACTGGCTGGCGCTGCGCGCGACGGCGAGCACCGGCTTCCACGCACCGACGCCCGGCCAGTCGAACGTGGAGACGCTGAGCACGACCTTCCTGCCGGGCACAGCGACCCAGGTGCAGATCGGCACCTACCCGGTCACGAGCTCGGTCGCGAAGTACTACGGCGCGACGGCACTCAAGCCCGAGGAGTCGACCAACCTGAGCGCGGGTATCGTGCTGACGCCGGCCAGCAGCTTCCTGGTCACGCTCGATGCGTACAGCATCGCGGTCCGGCACCGCATCGGCATCTCGCAGCAGTTCAACGTCACACAGGCGGACATCGCGAAGCTCGCGGACCTCGCGTATGTCGGCGCCGGCGGCACGGTCCAGTACTTCACGAACGGGTTCAGCACCAAGACGAAGGGCATTGACCTCGTGACGACGTACACGTTCCACGTTGGCGAGGGAACCCTCGGCACGACGCTCGCGTACAACTACAATAAGACCGACGTCACTTCGTTCGACCCGAACGTCATCAGCACGTCCCGGATCATCGACATCCAGCATTACGCGCCCAACGATCGCGTAAACCTGACCGTCGACTACCACCTCGGCAAGTTCATCGCCTCGGTCCACGAGAACTACTACGGCTCGTACCGCGACGACAACGACTACCCGGGTCAGCTGTTCAGCTCGAAGATGACGACGGACCTGGATCTGTCCTATGAGGTCTGGCACAACGTCACGGCCGCCATCGGCGGTCGCAACATCTTCAGTGCCTACCCGGACAGGATCGCGCAAAGCGCGAGCACGACCGTGTACCCGCAGAACGGCGGGCTGGTCGACGGCGAGGTCTATCCGCGAACCGGCGGGCCGTTCGGCTTCAACGGCGCGTTCTTCTACGCGCGCATCGGTGCGAAGTTCTAGGCCCGACGACGCGACCCGCCGCGACGAGCGGCGGGTCCTCATCGAGTACTTTCGCATCCCCCGCCGCGGGCCTCCGGGCTCGCGGCGGGCTTGAGTTCAGCGACCCCCGTGGGTCGGCCGACCCGATGGACCCCGCGGTGGAATACACATTGCGGCTCGCGACGCTGGACGACGTTCCAGTCCTGCACGAGCTGATCGCCCGATCGATACGCGGACTTGGCGCCGCGGACTACCACCGCGCGCAGATCGAGGCGGCTCTCAAGGGCGCCTTCGGGGTCGACACGGCCCTCATCAAGGACGGCACCTACTTCGTGACCACGACTCCTGTGGGCGAAATCATCGCTTGCGGCGGCTGGAGTCGACGGCGGACGCTGTTTGGCAGCGACACGCGCTCGGAGCGCGACGAATCCTGGCTCGACCCCCGCTCGGACCCGGCAAAGATCCGGGCATTCTTCGTCGATCCCGCGCACGCACGCCACGGCATCGGTCGGGCGATCCTGGCACGCAGCGAAGCCGACGCCATCCAGGCGGGCTTCACCGCACTCGAAATGATGGCGACCCTGCCCGGCCTGCGTCTCTACGAGAAGTGCGGCTACGTACCGGGCGCGGCGATCGAGCATCCGCTGCCGGGCGGCCTCACGATCCGCTTCGTACCCATGCGCAAGCAGGTCCCGGCTGCCGACTAGGCGTGCGACCCGCGCACGGTGCGTTCGACCGTCAGTGCTGCGACGCGAGTTCGAGGCTTTGCGGAACCGCCAGCCCGCCAAAGCGCGCGTCCAGCTCCCTCAGCCGCTGTTGGGCGTCCGCCCGCCGGCCGGTCGCCATTAGCGTCCTTATGCCTTGCAGCCTGGTCTCGAGCTCCGCCTCGAGCGCCGAACGACAGGCGCCGATCCGCGCCGACGCCGGCTTCGGCTCGGCAGCGAGTTCGCCGAGCGCGCGGTCGAGCGCCGCCGCCGGCGCGACCGCGTGGCCCACGCGCGGCTCGACGACGCTGTCCACGTTGAATGCGCACCACTGGCGCAGCGAGCGCTCGCTCACGAGGTCGTCCGCGAGGTGCGCGTCGTCCCGCTCGCCCGTCACGAAGACGACGCGCGAGGCGGACTGGAACGCCAGCATCAGGTCGCGGGGTGGCAGCGGCAGGTCGCGCGTGCCGATGGGGTCGCTGCCGGCGTTCAATATCGCGCCGTGGAACAGGTCCGGGTAGCCGAGCGCGAGCCTGAGCGCAATGCGCGAGCCGCCGGAGAATCCGGCGATGTAGACGCGCGCGGGATCGATGGAGTACTGGCCGATCACGTTGTGAGCAGCGTCGAGCGCGAGCGGCTCGCGCCGGGCGAGTACGCTTTCGTCGTTTCCCGACCTCGCAGCGCTGACGTAAATCAGACCGAAGCGATCGAGGACCGGAGCCCAGCCGTCGGGCAGCCGTGCGTCCTGCCAGGGCGGCACGAACACGACCAGCCCGTAGCCCGCCGCGGGGCGTCGGGTCGGCACGTAAACAAGAAATTTTTCCGTCGCTAGATCGAGCGAATGAGCGGCGATCGCCTCTCCCGAGCGAGCGAGATCGGCCGCCTGCCGCGCGACCGTCAGCGGGCTCGACAGGCGTCGCAGCAATTCCGGGTTGCTCGCATTCGGCTCGTGCTCGGTGAACACGACGTCGTGCAACGTCGTGCCGCCGACGAGCGCGCCGAAGGGTACCGCCGCTGCGAGACAAGCCATCGCCCCGGCGGCTCGAGGCGCGCAGACACGCGCTCGGAGCCCCGCGAGTGAGGGGGGAACCCGGCCGAAAGACGCCGCAAGCGGCCTCGCCGGAATGTGCTCGGAAGACGCCATCGATCGCTATTTTCCGCTCATCGGCCAGCAGTACCAAGCTCCGGCCCCGCAACGCGGGCAGGCCCGCGCGACGCCCGGGGCGGAGTCACGGGCAGCCCACCACGGCTTAAGGCATCATTGGAAGCGGCCGGCGTCGGGCGGCTGCTCAATGTCCCCGGACACCGACCAGGAGGGTTCCCGTCGTGCGCGCATTCCAATCCAAATCCGTTGCTGTATCGCCTGCAGAACAGCAGGCGAGGGTCGATCTCGCGGCATGTCATCGCCTCGCCGTCCACTTCGGGATGAACGAGGGGATCGACAATCACTTCACGATTTTGGTTCCGAACATTCCCGATCAGTTCCTGCTGGCCCCGTTCGGGCTGCACTGGTCGGAGGTGAAGGCGAGCGACTTCATGGTCGTCGACTTCGACGGCAGGATAGTCCGCGGCGAGGGCCCCATCGAGGACACCGCGCTCTACATCCACCTGCCGGTTCACCAGGCGGCGCCGCACGCCCGCTGCGTGCTGCATACGCACATGCCGTACGCAACGGCGCTCTGCATGCTGGACGACCCGCGGCTGTCGATGACGGGCCAGAGCGCGCTCATGTTCCACGACGATATTGCCTACTACGTCGACTACAACGGCCTCGCGTTCGACCGCGGCGAGGGCGAGCGGATGGCCGCGGCATTGGGCGCCAAGTCCGTCCTCATGATGAGCAATCACGGCGTCCTGGTGACCGGCCCGTCGCTGCCTGCTACGTTCGAGCGGCTCTACTTTTTGGAACGCTGCGCGCAGCTGCAGGTCCTCGCTCTCTCGACCGGCCGGCCGCTCAAGCAGATTCCGCCCGCGGTGGTCGAGCGGACCATCGCGCAGTACGCCGACGGCAGTGGCGTCGGCGGGCGCAACCGTGCGGAGCTTCATTTCGAAGCATTGAAGCGGATGCTGGATCGGATCGGCTCCGACTACGCGCGCTGACGCCGCTGGGAGCGTTCGGGCAAACCCCCTCGCGCCGGGTGGCGCGAGGGGGAGCCGGTTAGAACTTGTAGTTCAAGCCGATCGAAAGGCCCTCTTCCCGGCAACCACCCCAGGTGGTGTTTCCGGCGCTCGTGCCGTCGATGATGATCGCGTTGGTGCCGTCGTGGCAGTCGGTCGTGAGGCCGCGACCACCCGCACCGAGGTCATAGTGCGCGTTGCCGTGGTTGAGCGTCACCGCCCAGTCGACATACCAGTACAGCTGCTTGTCGACCCTGTGCTTCCACGCCGCCGTGTACATGTCGGCCGTGTCCGGCGCCGCCAGCGGGTTGTAGTTGTGCTGGCCACCCGGGTCGCCCGGCGTCGCACCGGCATGCGCCCAGCCGACGCTCAGATTGTCGTTCGCGGTGAATTCCTGGGTCAGCGCGAACCAGCTGCCGTTACGCGCCCGTTCGTTCTGGAACTCCAGCACCTGCGGCACGTTGCGCTTCAGCTGCTCCCAGATGCCGTTGACCGTCAGGCCGAAGGGGAACTTGTACTGCGCGCCGATCTTGAAGGCAGTCTCGTCCGCGATGTCGGTGAGGTAGGGAGGCGTACCGCCGCCCGCCGACGCCCAGTTCGGGAACTCCCCGACCAGGGTCGCGTAGGTGCCGCAATCGAGCAGTCCGCTCGGATCGTTGCAGGTGCCGTCGCCGGGCGCACCGGTGAAGCCCGTTGCACCCAGCAGGTTCGCGTACTGCGGGACGTTGGCGCCGATGCCGTCGCTGTTGCGGTTGACGTTCTTGTGGATCTCGTAGGCCGCCGTCGCGTAGAAGCCTTGGTACTCGAACTTGAGGTCGACACTGAAGGCGTTGTCGAAGCCACCATCATCGCAGTTGAGCAGCAGGTTGCCGCTGCCGGGCTGGTTGCCGCCGTTGCAGTCCGGCGAGCCACTCGATTGCACGACGTTGTTGTTGGTCCGGTTCTGACCGGGCGAGTACAGCACGTCGAAACTCCACATGCCCCCCAGTGTCGGCGACTCGTACGCGAAGGAGTGATCGAGGCGCGTACCGAACTCGACGCGGTTGTCGCCGCCCGAATTGCCCATGACGACGGCGTAGTCGCCGAGCATGCCCGAGAACGGATTCAGGCGGTCGGTCGACCTCTTGTACGGCGAGTAGAACGTGCCGAACTTGACGCGGCCCCAGTCCTTGCCGGCGAAGCCGACGAAGGTGTCGCCGAGGCCGATCGCGCCGTTGACGACGTTCGACTGCTGGTACTGCGAGGTCTTGAGTCCCGGTGAGGCGGTGATCGCGAGTGCGGTCTCGACCTGGTAGACGAACTTGACGTCGTCCGAGAGCTTGTGCTCGCCGCGGTAGCCGATCTGCGACTTGTTGGTCGACAGTGCCGGCATGTAGCCGACCCGGCCGACCGGTCCGGCGCCGCCGGCCTTCGGATTGGTGTAGTCGAGTCCGGGACCCGTGCCGCCATTCTGGATGTGGTAGGCAACCTTCCCGTCCATGCCCTTGGACGTGTCGTCGAAGGACACGTCGAGCGTGCCGTAGAAGCCCTTCATGAACTGGTCGAATTTGGGCTCCGACGATTCTTTCGCGACCGCAACAGGAGCGCTAGCTGGCGCGGCCGCGGCGGGCGCTGGCGCTGGCGCTGCCTGGGCCTTCTTCAGCGTAGCGACCTGGTTCGTCAGGTCGTCGATGCGCTGCATCATGATGCGCATCTGCTCCTTGAGAGCTGCATTGTCCTGCGCTTGGTCCGCGTAGGCGCCACCGGAATACATTCCGGCGACCAATAGCCCTGCCAGTGTTATGAGCAGCGGCTTGGCGGTGCTGCGATTGAACATCTTGTGCTCCTTCTCGGACTTGTTGATCTCAATTACTCGACGTCTGAGCCCCCAAAATCGTTGCTTTGTCCGCGCGCGCCGCTAGCGGCGACTCGCTAGATGACTTTGTCCGCGCGCAGCGCAGCGATTGCCGCGGCGCCAAAGCCGAGTTCCGCCAATACCTCGTCGGTGTGTTCGCCGAGGAGCGGTGAGCGCTTCACGTCGGTCGCGCTGTCGCTCAGCTTGATCGGGTTCCCGACCGTCAGGTACTTGCCGCGGACCGGGTGATCGACCTCGACGATCGTGCCGGTCGCCCGCAGCGACGGCTCCTCGGCGAGTTCCTTCATCGAAAGGATCGGCCCGCAGGGGATATCGTGCTCGTTGAGCAGCTTCATCGCCTCGAACTTGTTCTTGGTCACCGTCCAGGCCTCGATCGCAGCGAAGATCTCCTTGAGGCGCGGCAGCCGGGCATTCGGCGTCGCGTAGCCCGGATCCGAAATCCACGCTTCCTTGCCGATGACCGTGCAGATCTCCTTCCACACCGGCGCCTGCGCGATGAAATAGAGATAGGCGTTGGGATCCGTCTCCCAGCCCTTGCACTTGACGATCGACCCGGGCTGTCCGCCGCCGGAAGCGTTGGCGGCGCGCGGAACCGCGTCGCCGAAAGTGCCGTGCGGATACTGCGGGTATTCCTTCATGACGCCGGTGCGCGCGAGGCGCTGCTGGTCGCGGAGCTTCACCCGGCACAGGTTGAGCACGCCGTCCTGCATCGCGGTGAGCACTTTCTGCCCGCGGCCGCTCGTATTCCGCTGGTAGAGCGCCGCGACGATGCCGAGCGCGAGGTGAAGGCCGGTGCCGCTGTCGCCAATCTGCGCCCCGGTGACGAGCGGCGGACCGTCGTCAAAGCCCGTCGTCGATGCGGCGCCGCCCGCGCATTGGGCGACGTTCTCGTAGACCTTGCAGTCCTCGTACGGTCCCGGCCCGAAGCCCTTGACGGAGGCGACGATCATGCGCGGGTTGAGCTCGCTGATGCGTTCCCAAGTGAAGCCCATGCGATCAAGGGCGCCAGGCGCGAAGTTCTCGACGAGCACGTCGCAGCTCTTCACGAGCTTCTCGAGCACGCGCTTGCCCTGCTCGCTCTTCGTGTCGAGCGTGATCGACCTCTTGTTGTGGTTGAGCATCGTGAAATAAAGGCTGTCCGCGTCGGGCACGTCGCGGAGCTGCTCGCGAGTCACGTCGCCCGCACCGGCGCGCTCTACCTTGATCACATCGGCGCCAAGCCACGCCAGCAGCTGCGTGCAGGTCGGACCCGACTGCACGTGCGTGAAATCGAGAATCCGTACCCCGTCCAGTGCCTTACCCATTCCCGTCTCCAATCACTTGTACATCGTCTGGTTCTTGGTCCCCGGTGCGTATTCGCGAGGATCGACCCAGATGTTCACCACCGCGGAACGGCGCGTACGCTGTATCGACTCGCGCGCACGGGCGAGCGCGGGGGCAATCTTCGCCGGATCGCGTACCTCCTCGCCGTAGCCACCGAGCATTTCGGCGAATTTTCCGAACGGCACGTCGCCCAACAGATTGCCGACGTTGCCGCGCTGCTCACCGTATTTTGCGAGCTGTCCGTAGCGAATCTGGTTCATCGCCGAGTTGTTGCCGATGACTGCCAGGTACGGGACACCGAAGCGGTTCGCCGTCTCCATGTCGAAGGCCGTCATGCCAAAGGATCCATCCCCGTAGTAGCAGAGGATCTCCTTCGAGGGGTGCGCGAGGCCCGCGGCGATCGCGAAGCCGGTGCCCACGCCGAGCGAGCCGAGCGCACCGGGGTCCATCCATTGGCCGGGGCGACGCGGCCTGACCGCCTGCGCGGAGATTGTCACGACGTCACCGCCGTCACCGATGTAGACCGTGTCATCGCCGAGGAATTCGTTGAGCTCGTAGGCAACGCGGTACGGGTGGATCGGCACGCTGTTCGACTTGAACAGGGGCATAAGCTTCTCGGTTGCGGTCGTCTCCGCGTCCGTCAGCTGCTTCATCCACTGCTGCCGCGCCTGTCGTTGAGCATTCTTGATGCGGCCGGACGCGGCCTGCCTAACGGCGCCGAGAATGGCGCCCGGATCACCAACGAGCCCGAGCGATATGTCGCGATTCTTGCCGACCGTCCGGTAGTCCATGTCGATTTGGACAAGGGTCAGGTCCTTGCTGATGCGCTTGCCATAGCCCATGCGAAAGTCGAACGGCGTGCCGACGATGACTATCACGTCGGCGCTCGCGAAGGCATTGCCGCGCGTGCGATCGAAATGATGCGGATCGCCCGGTGGCAGTAATCCGCGGCTGCCGCCGTTGAAATACCCCGGAATGTCGAGCTCCCTGAGGAGCGCGATCGCCTCGACGTGTCCGCGCGCCGTCCACACCTGCTGGCCATACAGTATCGCGGGGCGTTCGGAATTCACGAGGATATCGGCCAGCCGCTCGATGTCCCGCGGGTCGCCGATCGACTTCGTGGAGGCACGATACTTCCCGGGCTGGGGGATGACGGCCTTGGCCAAGTCGACTTCCCGATCGAGCACGTCGCGCGGAATTTCCAGGTACGCCGGACCCGGCGCGCCGTTGAACGCCTCGCGCGCTGCCATCGAAATCATGTCCGCGACGCGCTCTGTGCTCGGCACCGTCGCGGCAAACTTCGTGATCGGTGACATCATGTCGACGTGCGGCAGGTCCTGCAGCGAGCCCATCTTGTGCTGAGTCAGCGCGCCCTGGCCGCCGATGTGCAGGATCGGACTCTCCGAGCGGAACGCCGTCGCGACGCCCGTCACCGCGTTTGTGCAGCCCGGTCCCGCCGTCGTGACGACGCAGCCGAGCTTCCCGGTCTGCCGCGCGTAGCCGTCGGCCGCGTGGGCCGCGGTCTGCTCGTGGCGCACGTCGATGATGCGGATGCCCTCGTCCACGCAGCCGTCATAGATATCGATGATGTGCCCGCCGCACAGCGTGAAGATCGTGTCGACGCCTTCGTTCTTGAGGGCCTTGGCCACGAGGTGGCCGCCGGATACGACGTTGGCGTCACGGCTTTTCCGCTGCAGCGTGTCCTCCGCGGTGGTTGCCTTGCTCGGTTTCGTCGCGGGATCTAGCGCTGCCATGCTGCCTCCAAATGGGCATCGTTGAATACTGACGGGCGCGCGCGACTCACCGTGGGGTCACGTTCGCGCGGCCCCGGAAGCGGCCGGTTCGCGCAAGTCTCCGCTCTCGTTGAACTTCGCGCGGCTGTTGATGAAGTGGCGGACGCGCATCGGCTTCAGCACGACTATCCCGATGAATGCCGCGAGCAGGTTAAATCCGACCCCGATGTAGAACACCGCGTGCCAGCCCTTTGCCGCAGCGAATGCGGTCGCGATGGGCACAAGCAAGGCACCGGTGCCTTTGGCCGTGTACAACATGCCCGCGTTTGCTGCGGCAAATTTGCCGCCGAAGGTGTCGCCCTGGGTCGCGGGAAACAGACTGAAGATCTCGCCGTAGACGCCGAAGTAGAGCGCGGTTACCAGCACGAAGAGAACCGGATTTGCGCCCGAGTTACTCAGCGCAAACAGCGCCCCCGCACCGATTACGAATGCGATTGCCATCGTATTTTCGCGACCGATCTGGTCCGAGACCCAACCGAAAAATGGTCGGCCGATGCCGTCAAAAATTCGATTGAGGGAAAGGGCAAAAACGAGTGCGGGCAGGACAAACCCAAACAGCTCAACCGGAATCTTGTCGATCTTGAAGTCTTTTGCGATCGGCGCCATCGAGGCAGCCATCGTGAGGCCGCCCGAGGCGACGAGCACGAACATCACGTACATGACCCAGAATACGGGGCTGCGGAGCACCTCGGCCGGGGAGTATCCGTGCGACGTCTGGTTCATTTTGACGCGCGCGGCAACAAGCTGCTGAGGCGCCGCGAGCATCGCCCACGCCATCACGAACACGATCGCGCCCTGTAGCAGCCCGAAAAACAGGAACGCATGCTCATAACCCGAGCTGTTGATCATCGTCGAGATCGGGCCAATGGTGAGCGCGGCGCCCGCGCCGAAGCCGGAGGCCGTGATACCTGCTGCCAGGCCGCGTCGCCCGGGGAACCATTTCAACGCGTTGCCTACACACGTTCCATACACGCAGCCCGTGCCGACGCCGCCGATCGCCGCAGCGACGTAGAGGATCGGCAGCGAGTCCGCACCGGAGTTGATCACCCAGGCGATGGCGACGAGGACGGCGCCCCCGATCACGACCCACCGCGGTCCGAAGCGATCGACGAGGTAGCCCTCGACCGGAATCAGCCAGGTCTCGATGAGCACGAAGATCGTGAACGCGACCTGGATCGGCGCGCGTCCCCAATGGAATTTGGCATCGATGGGACCGACGAACAGCGTCCAGCCGTACTGGAGGTTCGCGACGCACGCCATGCAGATGACGCCGACTGCAAGTTGCAGCCAAGGATTGGCAAACGGCGACGCTGTCGCCTGCGTTGAGTTCGTGCTCATGAATCCCCCCAAAGTCGAGTTAGAGAGCCAATCGCAATTTTGTTTTAAGTACGCCGACCGGAGAGTTGGGCGATTCGCCTTCGGCCGCGGCAGCGGCGGAACAGCGAAAGGCAACGCGGCCAGGTTCTACTGATGTCGATCCGGCGAGCCGTGCGTCCCTCCGGTTATTACCCGAGAACACCGCGCAATCCGAGATTCGTCCCCAGATGTCCGCCCGACCATATGTGATATATCTCGGAGTGTCAACGCAGTGTGAGCGCCTTCGCTGCTGAATTATGTCTGCTGCGTTGCGGTCTACTGCCCGGTTTCAACGGCCAGGACGTCGACTCCCCGCGCGTGCTCGCTCGACCGTCTCGCGGCAGCACCAACCTCGGCACGGCCGGCCGCCCCGGGAATGCGGAGCACACGGGACGGATCTGATATATCTTTCTCTTGCGCTGCAAAGGCAATGCGCGCGTACCCCGATGATGCGGACGTCGCCGCCCGGATTGCCGCGCGGTAGCAGCGACCGGGTTCGGTGCTAATCGAAGCGAGGATTTCCGATGGCTGAAATTGCCGAGCTCATGTTGCGCGGCGACCGCCCGGCGCTGTTCGAGCTGCCCCCGCTCAATCCAACCAGCTTGCGCGATCAGGCGTATGCGTTGCTCAAGAACGCCATCAC
>JANXZZ010000129.1 GCA_025355245.1 Pseudomonadota bacterium
GACATCGTGGTCGCCTCCGAGGTGATGGCGATCTTCTGCCTCGCGACCAGCCTCAAGGACCTGAAGGAGCGGCTCGGCAACATCGTGATCGGCTACACGCGCGAGCAAAAGCCGGTGCGCGCGCGCGACTTGAAAGCGCACGGCGCGATGACCGTGCTCTTGCGCGAGGCCTTGAAGCCGAACCTGGTGCAGACCCTCGAGAACAACCCCGCCTTCATCCACGGTGGCCCCTTCGCCAACATCGCGCACGGCTGCAACTCGGTGCTGGCGACGCAGACCGCCCTCAAGCTCGCCGACTACGTCGTGACCGAAGCGGGTTTCGGCGCCGACCTCGGCGCCGAGAAGTTCGTCGACATCAAGTGCCGCAAGGCGGGATTGAAGCCGGACGCCGTCGTGCTGGTCGCGACGATCCGCGCGCTCAAGTACCACGGCGGCTGCGACCTCAAGGAACTCAACAAGGAGAACCTGGCGGCGCTCGAGAAGGGCCTCACCAACCTTGAGCGGCACGTCAGCAACGTGCAGAACCACTACGGCCTGCCTTGCGTCGTCTCGGTCAACCACTTCACGCACGACACGACCGCCGAGTTCGAGCTCATGTCGAAGCGCCTCGCGAACCTGGGCGCGGCGGTGATCTCGGCGCGCCACTGGGCGGACGGTGGCGCCGGAGCGGCCGAGGTCGCGCGCGCGGTCGTCGCGCTCGTCGAGAAGGGCACCAGCAAGTTCCACTTCGTGTACGAGGACAGCCTGCCGCTCTGGGACAAGATGAAGGCGATCGCGACCAAGATCTACGGCGCCGCCGACATCAGCGCTGACAGCAAGGTGCGCGCGCAAATCAAGCGCTTCCAGGACGAGGGCTACGGCCACTACCCGGTGTGCGTCGCGAAGACCCAGTATTCGTTCTCGACGGATGCATCGCTGCGCGGCGCCCCGTCCGGGCACGTGGTCGGCGTGCGCGAGGTGCGCCTCGCCGCCGGTGCCGAGTTCATCGTGATGGTGTGCGGCGACATCATGACGATGCCGGGACTGCCAAAGATCCCGTCCTCGGATCACATCGACATCGACGAGCAGGGGCGGGTGGTGGGGCTGTTCTAGGAGCCAAGCGCCATGGCCGCCGCCGCAGGTCGTCCCGAGCTCGTGCGCGCGCTCGGGCTCGCGGCGGCGATCTCCGTCAACGTCGCCAACATGATTGGCACCGGGGTGTTTCTCAAGGCCCGGGTCATGACCTGCAACGTCGGCAGCGCGACCGCGGTGCTGGCGGTGTGGATCGCGGCGGGCTTCCTCACGCTGGCCGGCTCCTTCTCCTACGCCGAAGTCGCCGCGATGATCCCGGAGGCGGGCGGCGACTACGTGTTCCTGCGCCGCGCCTACGGGCGCATCGTCGGCTTCCTGTACGGCTGGACCTGCTTCACCGTGATTCGCGCGGGCTCGCAGGCGGCGCTCGCGGTAGGCTTTGCGATCTTCCTCAACGTCGCGCTCGGCGGCGGCCTCGAGCGCGACCTCGTCCACGCGGGCGCGCTGCACGTCGACGGTCTCACGGTCGTCGCACTCGCCTCGATCTGGTCGGTCGCGCTCTTCAACACCCGCTCCGTCGCGAGCGGTGGCCAGGCGGCACTGGTGCTGACGGTCCTCAAGGTGCTGCTGCTGGCCGGCATCGCGCTCGGCGCATTCGCGCTCGCGCACGGCAACTTCGGCCACGTCGCCGAGGTGGCGCACGGTGGGCGCTGCGAAGGCGTTGCCGACAGCGCGCGCGGCGGCATCGCGGGTATTGGTGCCGCGATGCTGGGCGCGCTGTGGGCCTACGATGGCTGGAGCAACGTGACGCCGCTCGCCGGGGAGATCAAGGACCCGGCGCGCAACCTGCCGCGCGCGTTCTTCGGCGGCATGCTGCTGGTCGGTGCGCTGTACGTGATCGTCAACCTGTCCTACTTCTACGTACTGACGCCCACCGAGATTGCCGACGTCTCGACGACCTCGTCGGTCGCAACCGAGGTCATGCGCCGCTTCGCCGGTCCCGGTGCGATTACCTTCATGGCGATCGCGCTCATGCTCTCCTCGCTCGGCGCGCTGCACGCCTCGGTGCTCGCGAACTCGCGCATCCCGTTCGCGATGGCGCGCGAGGGACTTTTCTTCAAGGCGCTCGGGCACGTCTCGGCCGTGAGTCACGTGCCGGTGCGCGCGATCATCGCGCAGGCGGCGTGGGGCAGCGTGCTCGCGCTCTCGGGTTC
The DNA here is from genome assembly GCA_025355245.1 of Pseudomonadota bacterium. Taxonomy (GTDB): domain Bacteria; phylum Pseudomonadota; class Gammaproteobacteria; order Steroidobacterales; family Steroidobacteraceae; genus CAIKZZ01. The sequence goes on from JANXZZ010000129.1 coordinate 2,226, forward strand.
CTACGACAAGCTGACCGACTCGGTCGTGTTCGCAGCGTGGCTGTTCTACGGCCTGTCCGCGGGTTCGCTGTTCGTGTTCAGGCGGACGATGCCGAACGCGGTGCGGCCGTATCGTGCGTTCGGCTATCCGGTGGTACCCGCGCTTTTCCTGCTGGTGACGCTCTGGCTCATCATCAATACCTTCATTTCCGCGCCGCGCCTGGCGCTGATCGGCGTCGCGGTCATGCTCGCGGGGCTGCCGTTCTACCTGTGGTGGGCGCGCGCGCTCCCGCCGGTCACACCGCCGTCACTGTTGCCGGATCGGTGAGGTGCGGCAGGGCGTTGAAGCTGACGAGCCGGCGCCGGCGCGTCGAGAAGCCGACTTCGCTGAGCGCGGTATTGCGAACCACGAGCGACAGGTCGATCACCCGGTCCTCGTCGAGGCCGAGCAGCCAGCCGGTCGCCGAGGCGATGAGGCCCCCCGAGGTGAAGGCGACGCGCGGCCCTGACGCCGCGCCGGTGCACATCGCATCGAGCGCCTTTAGCGTGCGCGCCCGGAACTCCGCCCAGGTCTCGACGCCCGCCAAGGCGTGCGCACCCCGCGCCCACTCACGCACGATCTCGTTGTAGGCGCGAAAGAAGTCCCGGATCGCGCGCTCGCGATCCGCCGCATCCACCGCATTCGCGGCCAGCGCCTCGCTCGTCGCATCCTCGCCGAGCGCGCCCTTGATGATCGTCGCGCCGTGGTGCTCGTCGAGCTCGGCGAGCTCGCGCGGCTCCGGAAACGCGAGGCCTGCCGCGCGATACGCAGCCCCGACCCGCTCGCAGGTCTGCCGGTGGCGCCGGCGTGGCCCGACGTAGACGGCCGCGAACGCGAGCCGCTGCCCGGCCCAGTACCGGCCGAGGGCGTCGGCCTGCTCGAGGCCGCGCGCGGAGAGCTCGTCGTAGCTCGCGCTGAAGAACGACGCCTGCGCGTGGCGCACGAGAAATAGATCGGGCATGGAGACTCCGCGGGAGGCGCCGATTGTAGCGCCGCTAGTGCGACGGGTCGGCGGCCGCGGACGACCCGGCGGCGCTGGCGGCGGCCGCCGGCCGCGCCTTCGGCCGCCTGAGCAGCAGCACGCACGGCACCGCCAGCAGCGTCGCCGCGGCGAGCACATGGAAATCGTTGCTGTAGGCGATCGCGAGCGCCTGCTTGCCGATCTCGCCCATGAGCCCGCCGGTCGCGACGTTGGCTCCGGGGAGCGCGCCGAGCGCCTGCCAGCGATCGGTCGAGTACGGCGTGAAGTGCTCGGCGAGGTAGCTCTGGTTGACCTGCGCCGAGCGCGACAAGAGCGCGATCGCGACCGAGATGCCGGCCGAGCCGCCGATGTTGCGAACCAGCGTCAGCAGCACGCCTGCCTCGGTGCGGCTCGCATCCGGCAGCGTCGCGAAGGCGACGAAGGTGATCGGCATGAACGCGAGCGGAATGCCGAGGCCCTGCACGAGGCCGACGATCACGAACTGGCTCGCCGGCGTCGCGATGTCGAAGCCGGCCATCATCCACATGGAGGCGGTGACCGTGGCGATGCCGATGAGGAGCGTCGTGCGCGGCTGGATCAGCGTCACGAGGCGCCCGACCGCGAACATTGCGAAGATTGAGGAGATGCCGCGCGAGGCCATCAGCACCCCCGCCTGCGCGGGCGTGTAGCCCTGCAGCTGCTGCAGGAACGAGGGCAGCAGCACCGCCGGGCTCAGCACGAACGCGCCGATGCAGAGCTGGATCAGGAGTGCAATCGTGAAGTTGCGGTCCTTGAAGAGGTGGATGTCGACGAAGGGATGGCGCGAGGTCAGCGAGTGCACGATGAACATGTAGATGCACACCACCGAGAAGAACGCCTCGGCGACGATCTCGGGCGAGGAGAACCAGTCGCTGGTCTCGCCGCGGTCGAGCATCAGCTGGAAGAGGCCCACGGCGAGTGACAGGAACACGAAACCCCTGACGTCGAAGGGGCGGTGCTTCTCGGTGCGGCCCTTCGGCATGGCGACCAGCAGCGCGAGGAAAGCGAGCACGCCGACCGGCAGGTTGATGTAGAAGGCCCAGCGCCACGAGAACTCATCCGTGAGCCAGCCGCCGAGCGTCGGCCCCAGGATCGGGCCCACCATCACGCCGACGCCCCACAGCGCCATGACCCGGCCGTGGCTTTCGCGCGGGAACTCCTGCAGCAGCACCACCTGGCAGAGCGGCACGAGCGCGGCGCCGAAGCCGCCCTGCAGCATCCGGAACGCCACCATCTGCGTCAGGCTGCTCGCGACGCCGCACAGGATCGAGCCGGTCGTGAAGCCGGCGATCGAGATGAGCAGAATGCGCCTGAGGCTGAACCGCGCGCCGAGCCAGCCGGCGAGCGGCGTCGCGATCGCGCTCACCACGATGTAGGCGGTCACGATCCACGCCGCCTGGTCCTGCGTCGCCTGCAGGCTGCCCTGCATGTGCGGCAGCGCGACGTTGACGATCGTCGAGTCGATCGAATAGAGCAGCGTCGCCAGCACCGTCGCCGTCGCGAGCAGCCAGCGCGAGCTCCTGGCGACCGGGCTCACTCGCCGAACCTCAGCGGCCGCGCCCGAACCAGCGGTCGAAACGCGTGTGAGGACCTGAGTCGATGTCGACGGTCACGCTCATGCCGTCGCGCAACGGCGGATCGTCGCTCCTCTGCTCGAGGGCGATGCGCACCGGGATGCGCTGCACGACCTTGACCCAGTTGCCCGAGGCGTTCTGCGCAGGCAGCAGCGAGAACTGCGCGCCGGTCGCCTGCGCGATGCTCTGTACGGTGCCGTGCCAGCGGTGCTGCGCGTAGGTGTCGACGTCGATCGTGACCGGCTGGCCGGGGCGCACCCACTCGAGGTCGGTTTCCTTGAAGTTCGCCTCGACCCACAGGCTCTTGTCGGTGACGATGGCGAATGCCGGACGGCCGATCTCGACCCGCCCGCCGACCTTCGGCAGGTGGCTCGCGATGCCGGCCTGCGGCGCGCGGATCCCGGTGTGCTCGAGGTCGAGCCGGGCGCGCTCGAGTTCGGCGAGCGCGGCCTGCACGCTCGGGTAGCTGTCGGTCGGCAGGTTCGGATTGCCGCCGAGCCGCGCGGCGGTCTGAGCGAGCTGCAGCGTCAGCACGTGCGTCGCGCCGTTTGAGAACTCGAGCGTCTTGTCGGCGGCATCGAGCGCGGAGGCAGAGATGAGCTTCCTCTCGGCGAGTTCCTCCTGGCGCTTGTAGTCGCGCATCGTGAGCTCGGCCGCGCGGCGCGCGACCGCGATCTCGCCGTTCTTCTCGACGTAGGCCGCCTTCATCGTCTCGACATCGGCGCGCGCGGCAGTCAGTTTCGAGTCCGCGGCCGCGACCGCGATCCGGTACATCGAGTCATCGAGCTTGAGGATCGGCTGGCCGGCCGCCACGTGGGTGTTCTCGGCGACCCCGACCTCGAGCACGTTCGCGGACACCTGCGGCACCACGTCGACGCGGTCCTGCTGCACATAGGCATTGTCGGTCGAGACGAAGCGGCCGGCGCTGCCGTAGAAGTAGACGCCGACCACGACCACGACCAGCGGCAGGCCCCACAGCAGCAGCCGCCGTGTCCACGACGTCTTGTCGACTTCCACCAGCGCCTCGGGGCGCGTCACGTCGTCCATGCTCAGGCACTCCCGCTCGAAAGATTGGCGCAAATGCGCCGCAGCTGCCGCATCAGCGTCGCTTGCTCCGGCGCCGACAGGCCGCGCATCGCGCGCGCGGTCGTCACCACGCTCAACTCGTCCATGCGACCCACGAGCGGCTCGCCCGCGCGGTCGACGTACACCCGGAACGCGCGCCGGTCGGCCGGGTCCGGCGCGCGCCGCACGTAGCGCCGTTCGACCAGCTTGTCGACCATCCGCCCGAGCGTGACCGCGGTCACCTCGAGGCGCTGGGCAAGGTCGGCCTGGCGCGAGCCCGGGTTGCGGCTCACGTAGAACAGTAGCTTGGCGAGCGCGGGCGTGACCCTGAGGCCCTTCGAGCGCTCGCGAAAATCCCGGCGCAGCAGGCGCACCGCATCGACCAGCAGGTAGGCGAGCGCCGCCTCGGGCGGGGCTTCGGCGGTCTTGGCGTTCACCGCAGGTAATAGTAAGGATTGCACATTATGAGCATACCTTATCAACTTGACGAAGCGCTGTCACGGGCAGCCGGTCACGGATTGAGCGGGCCGCCGGGCGGGGTCGGGGGGCGGGGGGGGGGGG
>JANXZZ010000130.1 GCA_025355245.1 Pseudomonadota bacterium
AGGTTCAAGCCCTGTACCGCCCACCAATTCAACGAGTTACGTCACGCTGGCGATACCCGGCGCCCGTGCCGGGACGCACTGCGCTGGCCCGGGGGCGCCGCGCGAGCGGCACGCCAGTGCTCCCGGTCGCGCCGAGCCCGGCGCCCCACTCTTTAAGTAGTGTTATCCGGCGCCCGGATGAGCCCTCTGGCCACGATGCTGGCGTTGAGACGGGGCGCGTCCCATAGAACATCGTCAAATACACGCTGGCGCTCGGCGCGGTCCGGCCCGCCGCGCGTGATGCCGCTGCCTCCTCGCCCCGGTGGGGGAACGGGCGGATTGGTCGCCGCGCGCGCTGCTCGGTGCGGACGAACGCGCGGCGGCGGAGTCGACGCGGCCGGCGGCGATCACCGCAGCGATCGCGCATCGACCCCTTGCCGCGACGCGGTCCCGGCCGGCTCGGGAGCGCGACAGGGCGAGCGCGCGCGCGGCTTCCCGGACGCCTTCGCCGCACGGGATGCGCTAGGATTCGCCGTCGCCAGGGGCCGGGAGGATGCGGATGCGAATGCGAAAGATGTTCGGGGTCGCGCTCGCGCTGGGCGCAGCAACTGCGCTCGCCGGAATCGCGCTCAATCGCGGCGAAAGCATCAATGCCCTCTGGATCATCGCGGCCGGCGCCTGCATATACACCCTCGGCTATCGCTTCTACGCCGCGTGGATCACGGCCTCCGTGCTTGCCACCGACGCGACACGGGCGACGCCCGCCGAGCGGCTCGACAACGGCCGCGACTTCGTCCCCACGCCGCGCTGGGTCGTGTTCGGGCATCATTTTGCCGCCATCGCCGGTCCCGGTCCGCTGATCGGCCCGACCTTGGCCGCGCAGTTTGGTTACCTGCCGGGCACGCTGTGGATCCTGATCGGATCGGTGCTCGGCGGCTGCGTCCAGGACATGGTCATCCTGTTCATGTCGACGCGTCGCGACGGGCGAACGCTCGGCCAGATGGCACGCGCCGAGCTCGGCCCCATCGGTGGCTTCGCGGCCCTGTTCGGCACGCTCGGGATCATGATCATCCTGATCGCGGTCCTTGCGCTGGTAGTCGTCAATGCGATGAAGCACAGCCCGTGGGCGACGTCGACAGTGTTCGCGACGATCCCGATCGCGATCCTGGTCGGCTGCTACATGCGCGGCATCCGTCCGGGCCGCGTCGGCGAGGCCTCGCTGATCGGCGTATCCCTGCTGCTGCTCGCGGTCGTTGGTGGCGGTTGGGTGGACCACCAGCCCGTGCTGCGCAGCTTCTTCGACAACGACGGCCCGACACTGGCCTGGTTCGTCATGGGCTACGGCTTCGTGGCGGCGATCCTGCCGGTCTGGCTGCTGCTGGCGCCCCGCGACTACCTGTCGACGTTCCTGAAGCTTGGCACCGTCGCGCTGCTCGCGGTGGCGATAGTGCTCACCCATCCGGACCTGAAGCTTCCGGCATTGACGCGGTTCATCGACGGCACCGGTCCGATCTTCGCCGGCAAGCTGTTTCCATTCGTGTTCATCACGATCGCCTGCGGCGCAATCTCCGGATTCCACTCGCTGGTGTCGAGCGGCACGACGCCGAAACTCATCAAGAATGAAGCCGACGTGCGGCTTGTAGGCTACGGCTCGATGGTGCTCGAATCCTTCGTGGCCCTGATGGCGATGATCGCCGCCGGACTCCTCGAGCCCGGCGTCTACTTCGCCATCAACAGCCCGCTCGCCGCACTCGGCGGGACCCCCGATTTGGCGGTGCAGACCCTGAGTGGCTGGAGGTTCCCGGTCACGATCCAACAGATGCAGCTGCTCGCCGACCAGATCGGCGAGAAGACGCTGTTCGCGCGCACCGGCGGAGCGCCGTCGCTGGCCGTTGGCATGGCGAGCATCCTGTCCGGCGTCTTCGGCGCGCGCCTGCTCGCGATTTGGTACCACTTCGCGATCATGTTCGAGGCCGTGTTCATCCTGACGACGCTCGACGCCGGCACGCGCGTCGGTCGCTTCATGCTGCAGGATATCCTCGGCAACGTCTGGAAGCCTCTCGGCCGGACGTCGTGGTATCCCTCGGTGATCCTCTCGAGCGGGCTGGTCGTGGCTGCGTGGGGCTATTTCCTCTACGTCGGCGTCGTCGATCCCTACGGCGGCATCAACATCCTCTGGCCGTTGTTCGGCATCTCCAACCAGATGCTGGCCGGCATAGCCCTCGCGGTGGCGACCGGCGTACTGCTGAAGACACGTCGAGCGCGCTTCTGCTGGGTCACCGCCCTGCCGCTCGCGTGGCTCGCGATCGTCACGACGGCGGCATCGTGGGAAAAGCTCGCGAGCGACAATCCCAAGATCGGCTTCCTGTCGGGCGCGTCCGACCTGGCCGCGAAGCTCGCCGCGGGTACCCTGCCGGCCGAAAAGGCACGGTTCGCCGGCCAGTTGATCTTCAACCAGCGACTGGATGCCGTCCTGACCGCGTTTTTCTTGTGCGTGCTCTGGGCCGTGATTCTCGACATGCTGAGCCTGGCATGGCGATTTCGTTCCGGCAAAGCTCTCGCGCCCTCGGCGGAGGCTCCCTACCAGCGCTCACTGCAGCTGGAGGCCGGCAATGTCTGAGTCCGCGCGCCTGCGCAGCTGGTGGAGCGGTCAGGCCGGTCGCTTGGCGGCTCTGCCGCGGGTGCTCGGTGAGGTGTGGAGCGGCGCAACCGGCGGCGACACCTATGCCAACTACCTCGGCCACCTGCACAACCACCACGCCGACACCGTCCCGCTGTCGCGCGCGGACTTCTTCCGCCGCGAGCAGGACGAGCGCTGGGAAGGCGTGCGGCGTTGCTGCTGACGCGCGCGTCCGGCCGTCACGCCCGCTGCCGGTTTGAGCCAGCGCCGGCGCGACCCGTCGCCTCGCAGGCTCTTGATCCACTGCCTCACCGAGACCCATCGCCATGTCTGATTCGCCGCTGACCGCCGCCATCCTTGGACTCGTCGAGGGTCTGACCGAGTTCCTGCCCGTGTCCTCCACCGGTCACCTGATCGTGATCGGCGACCTGCTCGGCTTCGGCGGAAATTTCTCGAAGCTGTTCGACGTGGTGATCCAGCTCGGCGCGATCTTCGCGGTGTGCTGGCTGTACAGGGTCAAGCTGTGGCATACGGCGACCACGCTCGCGACCGATGCGCAGTCGCGCCGCTTCGCCATCAACGTGCTGCTCGCCTTCCTGCCCGCGGTCGTGATCGGCTTCCTCGCCCACGACTTCATCAAGCGCGTGCTGTTCTCGCCGCTGGTGGTCGCCTGGGCATTCATCGTCGGCGGCATCGTCATCCTCGCGGTCGAACGCTGGCGGCCGAGGGCGACGATCGCGACTACCGAGGCGATGGCACCGCCGACCGCGCTGACGATTGGCTTCTTCCAGTGCCTGGCGATGATTCCCGGCACGTCCCGGTCCGGCGCGACGATTGTCGGGGCGCTGCTGCTGCGCGTCACCCGCGAGGCCGCGACCGAGTTCTCGTTCTTCCTGGCGATCCCGACGATGGCGGGCGCCACCGTGCTCGACCTTTACAAGGCGCGCAACGATCTGGCCAACGGCGAATGGGGACTGATCGCGATCGGCTTCGTCGTCGCGTTCCTCACGGCGCTGGTCGTCGTCAGGGGTCTGGTCGGCTTCGTGAGCCGCCACGGCTTTGCGCCGTTCGCGTGGT
>JANXZZ010000162.1 GCA_025355245.1 Pseudomonadota bacterium
GCCGCCGCTCGTGCGCGGGCGCCGGATCAAGCTGCGCTACGCGCACCAGGGCGGCCGCAATCCGCCGGTCATCATCATCCACGGCAACCAGGTGCAGCACGTGCCGGAGGCGTTCCGCCGCTACCTGATCGGCACGTTCCGCGAGGCGTTTCGCCTGCAGGGCACGCCCGTCAAGGTCGAGTTCCGCTCTGACACCAATCCCTTCGCGGGGCGGCGCAACGTACTGACGGACCGGCAGCGCAAGAAGCGGGAGCGCCTGATCCGCCACGTCAAGAAGCGCTAGGGCCGGGCCGCATGCGCCTGTTGCTGGTCGAGGACGACATCGAGTCGGCGGGCCTGGCCGCGGCGGGACTCGCCGATTCCGGGCACGAAGTCGTCGCGGAAGTCTCGGCGGAAGCGGCGCTCGTGCGCGTGCGCGCGGAGCCCTTCGATGCGCTCATCGTCGATCGCATGCTCCCGGGCATGGACGGTCTCGCGTTCATCAGCGCGTTGCGCGCGGACGGCTGCCAGCTGCCGGTGCTGATCGTGAGCGCACTCGGCGAGGTCGATGATCGGGTCACGGGCCTGCGCGCCGGGGGTGACGATTACCTGGTGAAGCCCTACCATTTGAGCGAGCTGCAGGCGCGGCTCGAGGCGCTTGCGCGTCGCGGCCGCGAGACCCGCACCACGCGCTTCGCGGTCGATGGGCTCGAGCTCGACCTCCTGCGCCGCGAGGTGCATCTCGGCGAGCGGCGCATCGACCTCACGCCGCGCGAGTTCCGGCTGCTCGAGGTGCTGATGCGCTCGGCGGGCCAGGTCGTGACCCGCAAGATGCTGCTCGAGCAGGTGTGGGGCTACCACTTCGACCCGCAGACCAACGTCATCGACGTGCACGTGAGCCGCCTGCGCCAGGCGATCGGCGATGATGGCAACGCACCCGTCCTCAACACGGTGAGGGGCGCGGGTTACGTGCTCGCCTCCCGTCCCGCCAGTGCCTGACGCCCGCGGTGGCCGGCTCGCCGGCATTTTCCTCGGCTACGCGGCGGTTGCGCTGATCGGCGGGCTTGGCGTCTTCATCGCCGCGCGGCCGCTGGTCGAGAGCGAGATTCGCGCGCTGATCCGCGACGACGAGGCGGAATTTGCCGAGCTCGCGACCCGCCTCGGGCCCGGGGAGTTCACCGCCGTCGTCGCCGCGCGTGCAGCGCTCGGTCATGCGCGCGGCATCGAGTACTCGCTCACGGGCGCGGACGGCGCGACGCTCGCGGGCCGGGCGCTGCCCGCCGGCTGGCAGGCGCCGACTGCCGCGGAGTGGGTTCGATTCAGCCTGCCCGGCACCTTCGACGGTCGCACCGGCCTGCGTCCGATGCTCGGCCGGCGCATCGGGCTTCCCGAGGGCAAGCACCTGCTGCTCGCCTACGACATCGACCAGCACATGGCCTCGCACCGCACGCTCGTGTTCTGGATGATCACGGCTACGATCGCGACACCGCTGGTCGGCGCGCTGGCCGCGGCGCTCTTGGCGTGGCGCGCGCGGCGCCAGCTCGATGTGATCTCGCGCGCGATCGGCCGCATTCTGTCGGGCGACCTGTCGCAGCGCCTGCCACTCGTCGGTCGCGCCGGGCTCGAACACGTCACGGGCGAGTTCAACACCGTGCTCGACCGCATGGAGCGCCTGTCGGTCACGATGCGCACCGCCGCCGACTGCACTGCGCACGACCTGCGTACGCCGCTGAGCCGCTTGCGGGGGGCGCTCGAGCTCGCGCTTCGCAAGGGCGACGATGCGCGGGCGCGCGAGGGCGCGCTCGAGCGCGTGCTCATCGAGGTCGATCGCCTGCAGATGACGCTCGATGCGCTGCTCAGGATCTCGCTCGCCGAATCCGGCACCGCGCCGCTCGAGCCCGTCGACTTGAGCTCCATCGTCGTCGACGTCGTCGAGCTCTACCGTCCGCTCGCCGAGGAGAAGGGCCTCAGGTTCGAATACGAGACGGACGAGCGCATCGCGATCCCCGGCAACCGGCAGCTGCTCGCGCAGGCCCTCGCGAACCTGCTCGACAATGCGATCAAGTTCACGCCCCCGGGCGGCTTCGTGAAGCTGTCGGCCGGCGAGCGCCGCGCGTGGGTCGTGATCGAGGTCGCCGACAGCGGGCCCGGCATCGCCCCCGGCGATCGCAGCCGCGCGCTGGAGCGCTCGCGCCGCCTCGAGAATGCGACCGGCACGCCGGGCAGCGGCCTCGGGCTCGCCCTCGTGGTCGCGGTCGCGCGCCTGCACGGCGCGGAATTCGCGCTCGACACCAACGAACCCGGGCTGTGCGCGCGGCTGGTATTTCGCGTCTAGCGCGCGGCTAGGGCGCGCTCGCCGCCGCCAACGGGATGCGCGCGATCGTGCCCTGGTGGTAGTCGGTGAGCCAGATCGCGCCGTGGCCGATACCGAGCGAGTCACCGCCCGGGCCGTACCACTGGCGACGGACGGTTCCGGTCGTCGCATCCGTCGCCGTCAGCGGCACGCCCGCGAACGTCGTCCACACGGTGCCCGCGTCGTAGGCAATGTCACCGCCGTGGCCGGGCGTGCCGAGCAAGGTGCGGGCGGTCGCGAGATGGGTCGCGCGATCGATGCGGCTCAATGATCCGTCGCCTTGGTTGAGCGTCCACACGGCCCCGCCGCCCGCGGTCAGGAAGCGCGGCGCGGGCCCGGTCGGGGCCGAGGCGAGCAGCGCGCCCGTCGCGGCATCGACCGCGAGCAGCTCGCTGCCCGCGACGCGGCTCACCCAGAGGACGCCCTCGCTGTAGACCGGGTTGAACGCCCCTGGCGGCAGCCGCACGGTCTGGCGCACCCGACCGCTCGCAGGATCGATGCGCGCAAAGGTGCCTTGCTTGTCGGTCACGAGCCAGAGGCTGTCCGCGCTCGCGGCGATGCCACCCTCGGCGGCGGCGGGACCGGGCTTGAGCACCGCCGCCAGGCGGTTCGTGGCGAGATCCACGCGCGCGAGCACCGGCACCGGCGCACACAGCGGGACCCACAGGCTCCCGAACCCGACCGCGAGGCCCGCGCAGGGCTCGCCCGGGAGCCGCACCGTCGCGATTCGTCGGTTGCTCCCGGGGTCGATGCGGTGCACGGCGTTGGGTCCGGTGCTGCCAACCCAGACCGCATCGGAAGTGACCGCGACCCAGTCGGCCGTGTGGCCGAGCCGGATCAGCGCGGTGGGATGCAGCGATACGAACGGACGGCGCAGCGCCGCCGGCACCGCGCCGGTCGGCTCCGCGGCGAGGCTGCACGGCGCGAGCATGATCACGAGCGCCGTGAGCGCGCGGGCGCGCCTCGCGCACCTCGTGGCGCGATCAGTCATCGGTCTGCGTAACGGTCGCGTGCACGCGACCCGCGTGCGTGCGCGCGATGACGGCCTCGCCCGCGCGCACCTCGCGGGCGGCACGCACCACGCGCCCGTCGGCCGTCGTCAGGATCGCGTAGCCGCGGTCGAGGGTTGCGAGCGGGCTCACCGCATTCAGCGTGCGCGCGGCGGCATTGAGCCGTACGCGCGCGCTCGCGACCGCCTGCCCGAGCGCGCGGATGAGGCGCGTTTCGAGCTCATCGAGGCGCTGCGCGCGCAGCGCGAGGCGCTCGCGCGGATGCACACGCGCGAGCCGCCCCCGCAGCCACCCGAGCTGCTCGCGGGCGCGCTCGAGACGGCGGCGCCCGGCCTGCGTGAGCCGGGCCGTGATCCCGGCGAGCACGCGCAGCCACTCGCCGCGGTCGGGCACCGCGAGCTCGGCGGCGCCAGAGGGCGTCGGTGCGCGCACATCGGCCGCGAAGTCGGCGATCGTGAAGTCGATTTCGTGGCCGATTCCGGTGATCACCGGAATCGCGGACGCGCGGATCGCGCGCGCGACGATCTCCTCGTTGAACGACCACAGGTCCTCGAGCGAGCCGCCGCCGCGCGCGAGAATGAGGACGTCGACCTCGGCGCGCTCGTTCGCGCGCTTGAGCGCGGCGGCGATGTCGGCGGCGGCACCGGCGCCTTGCACCGGCACCGGGTAGATGAGCACGGGAACGGCGGCGAATCTCCGTGCGAGTACGTGCACGATGTCGCGGATCGCGGCGCCCGTCGGTGAGGTGATGACGCCGATGCGGCGGGGGAGCGCGGGCAATGGCCGCTTGAGGGCCTGGTCGAACAGCCCCTCGGCCGCGAGCCGCGCCTTCAATTCCTCAAAGCGACGACGCAGCGCCCCTTCGCCCGCCTCCTCGAGGTGCTCCGCGATCAGCTGGTAGTCGCCCCTCGGTTCGTAGAGGCCGACCCGCGCGCGCACCAGCACCTGCATGCCGTCGCGCGGCGTCACCCGCGCGCGCGCATTGCTGCTCCTGAACATCGCGCAGCGGACCTGCGCCCCGGAATCCTTCAGCGTGAAGTACCAGTGGCCGGACGAGGGCCGCGCAAAGTTCGAGATCTCGGCCTCGACCCAGAGCGCGGGCAGGCCCGACTCGAGCAGGATCCGCGCCTCGCGGTTGAGCCGCGTAACGGTATAGACGTCGCGGCCGGCGCGGGCCTCGGGAGGGCGCTCCATGTACGAATACTAGCCGGATGGG